>JANWKU010000114.1 GCA_025451215.1 Terriglobales bacterium | reverse complement strand
CGGAAACTCCGATTGCCGGAGCGCCACGCACCACCATGTTGCGGATCACGTCCGCAACTTGCTCATGGGTTTTGCAGGTTACGTAAACTTCTTCGGTCGGCAGCTTGGTCTGGTCAATGAAGCGTACGCCGGAGTCGGTCCATTCAAGAGTTTCAATCATAGATTTTTGCAAGCATTCAGCACTCAGCATTTAGCATTCAGCCATGAAATTTCAAACACTGGCAATCAAGTCAGGAACTGAATGCTGAGTGCTGAGTGCTGATTGCTAAGTGCTGCTTCCTTACATCATTCGCGGTAAATATCGAAATAAAAGGTGCCGACGCGGCGGTCTTCTCAACATTCGGGCGGCCCTTGGCTTCTTCGCGCTCCACCAGGCACATTACGCCTGCGATCTCAATTCCAAATTCTCGCGCAGCTTCAATCGCCTGCACCGTCGATGCTCCCGTTGTGCAAACGTCATCCACAATCACCACTCGCGCACCCTTGCCGCGGAAGCCTTCAATCCGCTGGCCGGTGCCATGCTGCTTTTCCGCCTTGCGCACCAGGAATCCGTTTAGCTTGCCGCTGGTCACCGTTGCCGCAACCACAATCGGATCGGCACCCATGGTTAGGCCGCCGATGGCCTCCGGCTTCCATCCTCGGGCCTCAATCTCTTCCAGAAAAACTTTTCCGGTAAGCTGCGACCCGCGGCCGTCGAGCGTAGTGGTTCGGCAGTCAATGTAGTAGTCGCTCGTTCCTCCGGAAGAAAGTTTGAACTCTCCCAGGCGGAAGGATTTAGTGGCGAGCAGGCTGAGCAGTTCTTGTCGCGCCGTGGACATGAAAATCTACGATAACATGAGCGATGTTCGTGGTGTAGCGGGCATCACGCCCGCTGGATGTCGCTATTGCGTGAGCTTCTCGAGATGACGAAATCCATCGGTCCCGACGAACGTCAAAGCTGTAAGCGTGAAATTGTAGGCGATATGCACGATCATGCTCGCACCTACGGAGCGTTTGACCGCCCTCACAGTCGTCAGAACAATACCCACCACCGAAATCATCAACACCGGCCCCCAGGCGAATGACAATTGCAGTCCATGCACCAAGCCGAAGGCGACACCGGTGAGCACAATGCTTGCCATCATTCCAATGCGCCGCGCCAACACCGGATATAAAAATCCTCGAAACAGGATCTCTTCCATGAATGGGCCAAAGCTGATGGCAAACAGCGACGTAAGATAGGCGTCCCGCGTGGTGCCAAAAAATTTGTCGAAAGGAACTTCCTTAGGGATCGGTAAAAAATGTCCGATGCCCTGAATGGCGAACAACAGCACAACGCCTAGCCCCACCAAACTTAACCAGTGCTTCCGCGGCCAGTTCCAGCCGATAGCCCGAAAAAAGGAAACATGGTACTGCCCTTCGATGAACATAACCATGAAGCACAGCACCGCGATGTAACCGGCAAACTCCGCGACGAGTGCAAGTACTGGATCGAATGCAGCGACTGGATGGAAATATTTCCTGGTGACTAACACGGCGGCCAGAAGAAATACGGACGGCAGTAGAAACGTAAGCGCCGCAATCAGCAACACCACCCAGCCACTCCACAGCGGATTTTCCACCGGCGTGGGTTTTTCTTCCGGCGGGCCGATCTGTTCGGGTTGCGGCGGCTCGGATGAAGAAGAAAAATTATTCAGCGGGAAATTGGAATCGGATGACATGGACGTCGTCCCTCTGAATGTACATGAATTGCAATGAAACTTCGAAGGCGTGCCATTTTGCGTAGTGGTGCAGTTTGCATGGAAGCAGTTGGTATCAGGATATGGCTTTAGCCATATCGCCGCAGCAGCGCAAAAAGTGGACGGGCTTTAGCCCCTCAGCGCCTGAAGGCGGTCATCGGACATGCTCATGCGGCAGGCGTGAAGGCGCTGCCCCGATACGACTCATCTTGGCAACCTGCACCACAACGCCATTTTGGCTGCACGCTTATGCGGTGCGGTTTTTCTGAGCCGCGTGCTTCGACTGCGTCGCGAAATAGTCAGCCAATGCTTGCCCGGTATAGGATTTTTTTACTCTAGCCACCTGCTCCGGCGTGCCCTGCGCCACGATCCGGCCGCCTTCCTCGCCGCCTTCGGGGCCAAGATCAATAATCCAGTCGGCATTGCGGATCACGTCCAGATTATGCTCAATAATCACGCTGGTATTGCCTAAATCCGTGAGCCGATGCAGCACTTCCAGCAGTTTCTTTACGTCGTCGAAGTGCAAGCCCGTCGTAGGCTCGTCGAGCAGGTAGAGAGTCCTTCCCGTTTGCCGCTTGCTTAACTCTCGCGCCAATTTAATGCGCTGAGCTTCGCCACCCGAAAGCGTGACAGAAGACTGGCCCAGATGAATGTAGCCAAGGCCCACATCCACTAAAGTCTGCAGCTTCTGCTTTACCAGAGGGATATTTTCCAGGATCGGGAGAGCATCGGAAATAGGCATTTCCAGAAGGTCGGCGATGGATTGCCCGTTGTATTTGACCGCCAGTGTCTCCTGGTTGTAGCGCTTGCCGCCGCAGACCTCGCAGAGCACGTACACATCCGGTAGGAAATTCATTTCAATACGGCGTTGTCCTTCGCCTTGGCAGGCCTCGCAGCGTCCGCCCGCCACATTGAATGAAAATCTGCCCGGTTTGTAACCGCGCTCCCGTGATTCCGGCAGCATGGCATACAGATCGCGGATCTGCGAAAAAACTCCGGTGTACGTCGCGGGATTTGAGCGTGGCGTACGCCCAATCGGCGATTGATCAATGCGGATGACCTTGTCAATATTTTCCGTGCCGGAAATGGTTTTGTGTTCGCCCGGCGCTTCACGCGAGCGGTAAAGTTTGCGAGCTAGCGAGCGATACAGAATATCGTTGACCAGCGTGGATTTCCCCGAGCCGGAAACTCCTGTTACCACCGTCATAACGCCCAGCGGAAACACCACATCCACATTCTTCAGGTTATTTTCCCGCGCGCCCAGAATGCCAATGCCAGCACCGTTGGGTTGCCGACGTTCGGAGAGCATCTCAATTCGCCGCCGCCCTGAAATGTAAGCTCCCGTCAGCGATTCCTGTGATTGTTCAATCTCCAGCGGCGTGCCGTGCGCTACGAGACCGCCACCGTGGCGTCCCGCACCCGGCCCCAAATCAATCACGTAATCCGCCCGCCGGATCGTCTCTTCATCATGCTCGACGACCAGCACGGTATTGCCCAGTTCGCGTAACTCTTCTAGTGCCGCGAGCAGCCGTCCATTGTCGCGATGGTGCAGGCCGATGGAAGGTTCATCCAGTACATACAAAACGCCGCGCAGCTTCGATCCAATCTGTGTTGCCAGCCGAATGCGCTGGCCTTCGCCGCCGGAGAGCGTCGCAGCCGAACGATTCAGCGACAAATACCCCAATCCTACGGCGCTCAAAAACTGCAAGCGCTCCACAATCTCATGCACAATCCGTCCCGCGATGATGGCTTCACGCCCGCTCAACTGAATTTTCTTCGCCGCCTCAAGAGCTTGCGAAATAGGCAGTGCCGTGAAATCCGCAATGGACAATCCATTCACTTTCACGGCCAGGCTCTCCGGTCGCAGCCGTTTCCCATGGCACGCCGGGCATTCCGTAGCCGACATGTAATCCATCAGAAAATCGCGGTAGCCTTCGGAACTGGACTCCTCCATAGCGTTCTTCAAATAGGTAACGATGCCAAGAAACCCGGTCTTGCCGTTTTTCGCGCTCTCACCATAGAACAGCAAGTTCTGGGTTTTCTCCGAAAGCTTTTCCACTGGAGTGCGCAAATCAATGCCATGCGCCTCCGCAACGATCTGGAGCTGATGAATCAAATTCTGCGACGCCGATCCCGGCCCCAGCCCGCCTTCCAGCAGCGGCTTCGACCAGTCATTCACTACCTTCGCCGGATCGAAGTCATAACGGCTGCCCAGGCCGTGGCATTCCGGGCAAGCTCCGTAAGCGCTGTTGAACGAAAATGAACGCGGCTCCATCTGCGGCACGCTGATGCCGCAATCCGGACACGCCAGCCGCGCGGAATAAAGCTGCTCCTCGCCTCCCACAATCCCTACTTGCACCAGTCCGCCTGCCAGCTTCATGGCCAGCGCTACCGACATCTCCAGCCGATGTTCAATTCCCGGCTTCACCAGCAAACGGTCAATCACCACTTCAATCGTATGGTTCTTGCGTTTGTCGAGTTGCAGGTCTTCTTCCAGGCTCACCAGTTCGCCATCCACGCGCGCGCGGGTAAAGCCGTGTTGCACCAGCTTTTCCATCTCTTTTTTGAATTCGCCTTTTCGCCCTCGCACACTGGGCGCCATAATCATGACGCGGTCTTCCGGAGTCAGCGCCATGACGCGCTGCACAATCTGGTCCGCGGACTGGCGCGAGATTGCCTGCCCGCAATTAGGGCAATGCGGAATACCGATAGAAGCGAATAAAAGTCGAAGATAATCGTAGATTTCGGTGATCGTTCCAACCGTGGATCGCGGACTGCGGCTGGTGGTTTTCTGCTCAATGGAAATCGCCGGGCTCAGACCATCAATAGAGTCCACATCCGGCCGTTCCATCTGGTCCAGAAACTGCCGTGCGTAGGCGGAAAGCGTCTCTACATAGCGCCGCTGTCCCTCCGCGTAAATCGTGTCAAATGCAAGGGATGACTTGCCCGATCCGCTTAGCCCGGTGATCACCGTGAGGCTGTTCCGCGGGATCGCGACGCTAATGTTCTTCAGGTTGTGCTGGCGCGCCCCGCGGACTGAAATCTGGGTAATCGGCATGAATACCGGACGAGCGGATTGTCCTTCCGTAATGTGGACGGGGCCACAGAAATGTTAGAGAGTGTAGTTGCGCACTTCTACTCACGTATCTTAGTCGCCAACAACTAAGAGCGTCAACGAACAGTAGATTGGGTTTGCGCACTCATAATCGGGCCGGTTCGCCATACAAACTGGCTTTTATAAGCAGCATCTGAAGGAAGGCAAGTAGGTGGGAAACTTAGTGAGCGCACTCATACTCTTTGGCACGGTACTGGCGGTACTGGTCTTTGGAATTGCAGCCGCCTACGGGACAATCTTCAGCATCCTCTCTGTTTTGGCCCCGGACATCTCTCAACCTGCGCCCGTGCGCGCCGTCCTTGCGACCAGTCAAAGCATGGTCAGCGGCGACTAACGCCGTCTTCTGAAATCGCCTTTCAATTCCTGATTATCGTTTTACATGTAGAGCTTGATGTACCGCGGCTTGCCTTACCTTGTGTGGACTAACGCTGGATTGGATGCATTTGCTCCGACGGTCCCGGCTGCCCCTGGTTCTGGTTCTGCTGTTGTTGTTGCTGCTGCAATAGCTGTTGTCGCTGCAGTTCCTGCAACAATTGCTCGGGGGTCTTAATCTGAGGATTCTGCGATTGGTCTTGCGAGTTGTCATCATCCGCAGGGGGATTGTCCTGCGGCACAAATGATTCGCTGGGAGCGCTCTGTTCTGGCTCCTGCGCATCATTCGCATCGCTGGAATCATTCTGTCCCGTGTCAGCGTCTGCGGGCTGGGGCGGCGTATTCACAGCGGCGTTGGTGACCGGCTCATTCGACTTCGCCGTAATGATGACGTGCTCCAAACCATTTGGATTTGACGGCGATCCCAGTAGCACATAGTTGAATCCGGAAGCGTCCAGCACGGACGCCAAAACATCCCGAGGCGATCCAGGCCCAAACTGGCCTACAACGCGTTGCGTGGCGTTAGGAGGCGCATCCACATTCGCGCCAGTCTGTTTCCGCACCGCGCGCAAAATGTCGCCCACGGTTGAATTCCTCGCCAGAATAGTGAGCTGGCTGTTCTGGTAGGTTACCTGCGCGGGAGTCGCCGGCATGTTCGCAAGCGTCAAAGGCGCTGGCGGCGCAGCTGGTGCGACGGCCTGGGGCGGTGGCGCTGGTTCTTTTGCCGTGACCTTATGAGACTTGTGCTTTCCCTGCGCGGCTTGCGCGGGAACATACAACAGAGCACCAACGAAGAGCGCGGCGCAGAAAATAGAAACCCTACCCATATGAAACCCTACCCGGATTTTACACCCGAAAACCTCCGGCAAAAAATGTATCAATCCACAGCGGCATGGAATCAGAACCCTTATAAAACAATCTTGGAGGTCATCATGAAAGCTCGCATTGAATACACCAGCGCCTCACCCGACGCATTGAAGGCGATGTACGGGCTGGTTACGTACCTGAATCATTCCAGCATTGAAAAGAAACTTCTTCACCTGATTGACTTGCGCGTCTCGCAAATCAACGGCTGCGCCTATTGCCTCGACATGCACTGGAAGGACCTGAAAGTTGACGGCGAAAGCGACCAGCGCCTTTACTCGCTCGACGCCTGGCGTGAAACGCCTTTTTATACCGATCGTGAACGCGCCGCGCTTGCCTGGGCCGAGGCCGTGACCCTGGTCAGCGAGACCCATGTCCCAGATGACGTATACGAAGAAGCCCGCAAGTATTTTTCCGAGAAAGAACTCGTGGACCTCACCATGGGCGTGGTCACCATCAACAGTTGGAACCGCCTGAGCATCTCTTTCCGCGTAGTTCCCGGCACATACCAGCCGCCAAAGGCACAGCAAAAGACTCAAGAAAAATCCCAGGAGTTAACTGGCGTTAGCTCTACGTAGTGATTTTGAGTAGGCGCGGGCGTCCCGCCCGTGCAAAGCAAAATGGAGCGACGGGCGTCCTCGCCCGTCAATTCCTTACGCCCAATTTTTTGATAATTGAAAGAGAGACAATCAAGGTCGCGGCGCGTAGTATCCCATGCGCGCCCTGACCGTAAGGTCTTTCTTGAGCGCGGTAATTTCAATCGGACGGAAGCGTCCGTCGGCGTTGAAATCTGCCGGCCGGTATGAAACCACGTACTGGCTCCGCAATTCATCTTCAATCGCGGAAAACGATTTCGTAATGTCTTTCATCTTGAAGGGAAGAAACGCCCGCCCACCGGTAGCTTCCGCGATCTGCTGCATCACCTGATCGCCGCGAAGAATCAATCCGCTGTCATCCGTGGAGATGGTGTAAATAGTCACTTGCGCGCGTTGCGCCGCTTCAATCGCCTGCGCCTCTGAAAATTCGCTTTGATTGTCCTCGCCATCGCTCACAATCACCAGCGCGCGCCGCACAGCATGATCGGGATTGTCTTTGAATTTGTCCTTACAGGCATGATAAATCGCGTCAAAGAGCGCAGTGCCGCCGCCATCCCGCATGCGAAGGACGCCCGCTGAGAGCAGAACAGGGTTGTCGGTAAAGTCCTGCGTCATCTGCGCATGGCTGCTGAAGCCCACGACAAATGCCTTGTCAAACTTTGGACGAACAATGTGCTCCAGAAACCCGGTCGCAGCGTCCTGCTCAAAGTGAAAGCGTTCGCGCACTGATCCGCTTGTGTCCACAAGCAATCCCATTTCCAGCGGCAGGTCTGTGTCACTGCGAAAGCTGATGATGGACTCCGGCGGCTTGTGATCGTCAAGAATGCTGAAATCGTTCTGGTTCAGGTTGCGGACGAATTTGCCGTGCTTGTCGGTTGCAATAAAAAGCAGGTTAACTTCATCCACGCGCTTGGTGATCGTGAGCAGGGAATCGTCAGGTTGGTTGATGACCGCGGAAGCCGAAGCGTTGGATATGAGAGTGTTGAGTGGGGCTTGGTAACTTTGGGCGCAGAGCGGCAAGGTTGCCCACAATACGCTCATCACGAAAACCGCGACTCGACCCATGTACTTCATTCCCAAACCATCCAATAATTTCACGCCGACACGCCTCCGGCGATGTACTTCCTACTTAAGATGCACGTAGGGGGCCGAAGAGCGTCAAGGGCGGAAGCTATGTTTACGGCTTACCTTCCGACTTTAAAGAAGTGCTTGAAATGTGCCAAGTTACAAAAGGAGCACTCAGAAGGTCATCCGGACGCAACTAGTGCTTTTGCACATGTTTGCCGCGCTCAAATTCTTACATTGCGGTGGACATTGAAAATCTAAAAGGCCTCAAGTGATTAGATGGGAAAGTAGCCGGGAGAGATGATTTTTTCTCTTCAAAGGACAGGCAGATATTTTTAATCCGACCAGAAAATCTCTCATCCTGAGCGCAGCGAAGGACCTATGCATCTTGCAGAAAAACTTGTGGGAACGCGATTGCGGCACAGGTAGGAGTAATCTGCGCTGTAGGTTCAATCCGCCCCCCGCAGCAATTGTCGGCAACGCAACTACTCTTCTTCGAACTCTCCGGTCTGCATCGTCAAATACCGCTCGTAGCCCATCTCTTTCATCTGATGCACCTGAGCTTCGAGCCAGTCCACGTGGCTTTCTTCGTCTTTCAGGAGTTGCACCAGCAAATCGCGCGAGCCATTGTCCTTCAGCTCCGTCGCGATCTGAACAGCAGTGTTGTATTGCCCCACCGCTGAAATTTCCAGCTCCAAATCGGCTTGGATCATGTCCTTCACCGATGAACCGACCGATAGCTTCAGCGGCTCCATCGTGGGAATACCGTCCAGGAATAGAATGCGCTCCAGCAACGACTCCGCATGCTTCATCTCGCCGATGGATTGCTTCTTGATGTAGTCGGAAAGTTTGCGGTAGCCCCAGTTTTCGCACATCTCGGCATGCAGGAAATACTGGTTGATGGCGGTAAGCTCTTCGCGAAGGGCCTTATTGAGTTCGTTGATAACTTTAGGATTGCCTTTCATGAGAAAGGAGTATGCCACAAATCGGCGCAGGATCAAAAGCAAGATCAAAAATCTAAGGATGGATTGCGGATAGTTTTTCGGGATGGTTTCGACTCAACCGGCGTTCTCAATCTCGACCAGCGCTTTTTCCTGACGGTAACGGCGGATTTCCACCACCAGCGAGACTACGAAAACAATTACCGCCGCGGCAATCGCCACCGGCAACGCTACATCTCGATAAGCCGCCGTCATATTCGCATGGACACCCAGAATCAATCCGCGAATCAGAGTTCCAATAATGCCCAGCAGCAGTCCCAGAGCGAACGAAAGCACGGTCAGCAGAAAAGTCACCGCCATGGCCTTGACCGGCACCAAATACCAGTGCGGGGCGCGTAGTGATGTGTTGGCAGTAGCCATGCTCGGGAAACGCTCTGCTCTCACTATACTATTTTTCGCGCGCGGCGCGTGCTTACCTGCTGCGCTACAATGATGTTTATGTCGCAAGTTGCCTCCGCGATTACGCGGCCCCCGGCTGAGGTTGTTCGTCTCACTCCCGTCTCGCAGGCGCCCAACGGCGTCTGTTATGCAGTTTCCGGCGATGTCACCATTTCCTCCGTTGATCTGGAGCGCATGGTTGCCACCGTTCCTCGAGCCATCGCCACCGCGTTGCAGCGCAAGGCCTATTATTTTGTTCCGCTTACTGTGAATCAGGGAGACGAAACCGTCATCGCCGATCGCTACGATGTCGCTCTGAGCGACAACGCCGTCTGCCATCGCAATCTTGATCTTGGCGACTCGCAGTGCGTCTTCATCTCCACACGCCTGATGGACGACAAGTTTTCCGTGGCCTTTGAGTTCTACATCAACGTCGGACACGCGCTCGTGGAACGCGCAGGAGTCTCGCGCGAATTTTCTGATCTGGTGTGGAAGCAGGTGGAAGGAAATGTGCGCGGAGAAACTTCGCTCGATGCCTGGGAGTCGCGCAAGCTCGCCACCACGCAAGGTCCCGAGACCGAAAAACACAAGAACGAATACTTTGCCGCGACATTTTCCGACGCGATTTCCATCTACCTGCTTTCGCTCTTTCTCGACGTGGATTATTACGACTTGCGCGAGCGCGATTATCCTCTGCTCGCGCCGGCGCAAATGGCAGATCGCCTGCGCAAAGTGACGGAATTGTTTCCGCCGAATCCGGGATTTGAATTCTCCATTCTCTACAAACGGCGCAATTAAATACGCATCCGCAGCCACGTCGAATAACAGAGAGTGAAAATAAGCATTTTCACTTAGCCGCTAAAAAAATAATTATTTGTTCCCCGGTGCGATTTTGCTCAATTACAATTCCCGGCTGTATTCATTCAATAAAATGAATAAGAGACTGAATTCCATACTTCCCAATCTCGCCCTTTCTTGGGCATTTCTCATACTGATAACGCCTGAGGCCCTTTGCCAGACCCCGGAAGGCCAGCACTTACAACCGGCAAACGATGCCATGAATACCGTTTTATCAATTGCCAAGGCCAACAACCTCGAGCAGGATGGAGTTCGACCCTGGCACATAAAAGCAACTTACGAAATCTTCGGCGCGCAAGGACCGTCAAAGCGTACGGGCACTTATGAAGAATGGTGGGTCAACTCGAAAAAGAACAAGCACACTTTTGCGGGGAATGGATTTTCCAGAACAGACTATTTCACTGATCAAGGAGTGTTTCGCGTTGAAACAGGCAAAGATCCTGGAATCATTGGTCCCGAGCAAATTAAATCATTGGTTCGACCGCTCAGTGAAGAAGATTTTAATGACTTCACACCTGAAATTCATGATCAGCAACTGGGAAATCTGCATTTGAAATGTGTTGTTTTGACATGGAACAAAGACAACCCCGTGGTTCCAATTAGTCATATGTACTGCGTTGACCCTGAGCATCTTACCCTGCGCGCAGCGTTGACTGAATATGGGTTTTACCAAAAGTGGTACAACAGCATCGTCCGCCTGTGAGATCAATACATCGCGAAAGACATTCGCGTGGCGGATCAACAGAGACCTGTGGCAAATATTAAAGTTGATCAAATTGAAAATCTGGTAGACATCAATGAAGCGGAGTTTGTTCCTCCGAATGACGCGAAGAAACTACCCCCCGATTTGACAGGATTGGGAGTAGTGTCTGGAACTAGCGAACATTATCTATTAAAGAGTCCTTCGCCACAATATCCGGAAGCTGCAAGGGAGAAGAAACTCGAAGGAGTAGTCACGATAAAGGTGATTATTGATAAAAATGGTCGCATTACGAATCCGGAATTCATCCGCGGACCATTGCTATTAAAACAATCTGCACTCGATGCAGTGAAGCAATGGGAGTTCCGGCCCTACGTGGCGAACCATAAGCCCGTAGAAATTACTCTTGAAATCCAAGTCCAATATCACCTTAATCCGTAATCTATTCCTTGGTAGGGCCCAATATCAATATTGAACTGTCGCGTCGAATATAATGATTCAGTTGGCAGCTGGGCCGGATGGCCGCTCTTATCCGTCGAGGATAGGGGAGGAAAGTCCGAACTCCGCAGAGCAGTGTGCCGGATAACGTCCGGGAGGGTGGATTCAAGTCCGCTCGACGGAAAGTGCCACAGAAAATATACCGCCTTGGCGGCAATGCCGGGGTAAGGGTGAAAAGGTGCGGTAAGAGCGCACCGCCGCGGCAGTAATGCAGCGGGCAGGGCAAACCCCACACGGAGCAAGACCAAATAGGAAGGAAGACGCGGCTTCGGCTGCGGAACGTGCCGGCTCGGTGCGTCAAACCTTCGGGTAGGTCGCTAGAGGCGAGCAGCAATGCGCGTCCCAGAGGAATGGCCGTCCTGCGGGAGCAATTCCGCAGACAAAATTCGGCTTACAGGCCCGGCTGCTAATTTTCCGACAGACTTGCCCTTATCTTGCGGCCAGTTTTGCGCCGGAAAATCACTAGATTGCGCATTCTCGACTTTGAAATGATGCGCCCGTCAGGGGTCACTAATCCAAGCCGTTGATTTCCGGGATGAACGAAAAGAGCATTGTCCTGTACGGAAGCGGACATCGCTGCCCTCGTTCTTCTTATAGTGTTCATTCTTCAAGCAAGGAGTAGTTTATGGCAGCCAAGCCCATTCCACCCTTCCATCCCGTAACGGCAGGTTCGCCTTATTGTTCTGATCCGAATTGCAAATCCTGTACCGATCTGCGACTGGCGCAGCAACAGATAAAGAACGGATCGCCGATCTCCATGCCCCAAGTGAAGGACTAATCTTCGTCGTTCCAACTTGTAGGAAAGAATTGTTTGCCGTCGGCAACTGCCCTTATGGCAGCTGTCAGGTTTCCGTCGAGCCCTGCGGACTTGGAGATTAATCCAGAAATACCGGCCCTTTTTGCGTGTGGGGCGAGACCTTTTGTTGCGTAGAGAGTACAAAGCAGCAAAGGCACGTTCGGCATCTCCCCGGAAAGTCGCTCGGCCGCATCCAGCCCATTCATTACGGGCATGGCAAGATCCAGAATCACCAGATCGGGATTCAGTTTCTTTGCCATCTCCACGGCTTCTGCGCCATTCGCTGCTTCGCCGCACACCTGCCATGCAGGATTGGACTCAATCGCCTCGCGCAAGCTCCGGCGCAATGGATCGTTATCATCCGCAATCAAAATTCTTATGGAAATGAGCCATCTCCTGTCCCGCAAGAACGGGACCGCGTTGGTTGGCTTGTGATAAGAGAGCGCCCAAAAGTTGGGCTACAGGCTCGGCAGAAGCGGCCAGCGAAGAACCTGAAAACGACTATAGACACTCGTAGGGCGGCCACACAATAGGAATATGTCTGTATTCGTACAGATACATGTCCTTATTACGACAATGTAATGTTTGCCGGTTCTGCTCAAAACGACCATTCATATGCTCGTAATAGAGCATACAAGCGATGCCAATAGGCGTAGGGTTAAGGGGTCTCTTCTAGCATCGTCCCGCGCAAGTTCGGCTGACGGTCCCTTGCGAAATCAGATGGCACTTTGTGCCGCGTAAGGAACCGATGGCGAACATTCCCATTTCGCGCACACCACGATCTTCCAACCTGTCCGTGGGCTCGGATGGCGACGGCAATCAAATTGGAAATCTTATTCTGCGAAACCTTCCCCGCAAAGAGTGTGCCCTGCTTGTCTCCTCGTTGGAATTTGTCCGGTTGCGGCTTCGCCAGGTTTTGCATGAAGTGGGAGACACCATTCGCTCCGTATATTTCCTGAACGAGGGAATCGGTTCGGTTTTAGTCGTTCAGCCCGATGGCAAGAGCGTTGAGGTAGCGTTGGTGGGCAGAGAAGGATTTGTCGGGTTGCCGGTCATTTTTGGATTTAAGTCAAGCGGCTTGCGGATTGTCACACAGGCGGACGCGACTGCCTACCGGATGGACACGCAGGTCTTGCTGAAGGCGCTTCCCCAATGTCCTGTTCTGCAGCTTCAGCTTCAGCGTTATTCAATGATCCTGGGCATGCAGACCACCCAACTTGCCGCCTGCAATCGCCTGCATAATGTCAGCGAACGATTGGCTCGATGGCTATTGATGACGCAGGACCGCGTTGACAGCAAAACAATGCCTATGACGCATGAGTTTCTGGGCCAAATGCTGGGAACCCGTCGGGCAGGAGTGAGCGAAGCGGCGGGACAGTTGCAGCAGGCAGGGACGATCTCTTATACACGCGGCAGTGTGACCATCCTGAATCGAGCAAAACTCGAGCACGCCTCTTGCAATTGCTACGAAATCATCCAGGAACAAAAAAAGCGGTGGCTGCAAGAGACGCAATAGTCGCCGTGTGCAATGGCCTTCGCGCTGGCGAAGGCTGACAGCTAGACTCCTATCCCCGAAATCCGCTAACTTTGAAGAGAGGATTCTATGGCTGAGACCCGTTCCACAATGCTGCCGCTGGGCACGACCGCGCCCGACTTTAACCTTTCTGATCCCAGCGGCAAGCGAGTGTCGCTTGCCGATTACAAAGACGCGCCTGCGTTGCTGGTGGCGTTCATCTGCAATCATTGTCCGTTTGTAAAGCATATTCGCAAGGAATTTGCCGCGTTCGCGAAGGCATACCAGGCGCAGGGCGTGGGAATTGTCGCCATCAATTCCAACGACGTGGAGAATTATCCGCAAGATAGTCCGGAGAAAATGGCGGAGGAGATCAAGCTGGCGGGCTACACATTTCCTTATCTCTACGACGAAAGTCAGGGGGTGGCGAAGGCTTATCGCGCTGCCTGCACGCCGGATTTTTATTTATTCGATCGTGAGCGCAGGCTCGTTTATCGCGGACAGTTCGATGACAGCCGTCCGGGCAATGCGATTCCCGTAACTGGCGCGGACATGCGCAGCGCGGTGGACGCGGTACTGGCGGGCCAGAGTGTTCGCGCGGACCAGAAGCCAAGCGTGGGTTGCAACATCAAGTGGAAGCGGGCCTAATGCGCCTGACTACTTCTCAAATCGGTAGCGGTGGGGAGCCCCAGCAATTTTGCTGCGACTCAGATTCGAAAGGAAATGTTTCCTCTATCGGTGTGCGTTCATTTGGAAATTGTTAGGAAGTAGCTGACCTATTTTCTTCCCAGCTCCGCGATGAGCACTTCTCTTCGTTCGAGCGCGAGCTTTTCCGTGCGGCCGAGTAAAGCAGCGTATCCAGCAAAAGCGCAGCCCGCCAGCAAGAGCAGTATTAGCCCCGCCAGCCAGGGATTGCCATACTCGCGGCATAGCCACACGACCAACGCGACCAGTCCGAGAAGCAACGCGCGAAGCGCGAAGCTTGCCAGTACGGTGACTTGCGCAGCGCGCTGCTGGCGGAACTTGCCGGGGTTTGCTTTTTTAGGAGAATAAATCGAAAACACATTGCCCGCCACGAAATCAACTGGCAGGACGAATAGTGCCGCGGCCAGGGTAAGAAGAGTCACGTAGATTACCGGGCGCTGGTACAACAACCACACCCCCAACCAAATGACGAGTACGTCGACGGCAAAAACGAAAGTGTGAGCAAGATTTTTTGCAATCAACACGTCCCGCAGGCGCACGGGCGCGGCAAAAAAGAACTGTACGCCGCCGCCGGTGTCTCCGCCGAAGGTGTTGTAACTCAAATTGGTGAGCAGCAGCAGGGCATAGGCCGCTCCGATGGGAAACACGAGGCTAGGGGAACGGGCAAAAAATCCCGCGTGGTTGCCTGTTCCCTGCACTCGAAAGAAGACCAGCATAATGAGCGGTACGGCCAGCGAGAACAGCAAAGGGCCGCTGCGCGCCAGGTACCGGATTTCTTTTTCGAAGGTGGCGGCAATCGGGCCCGGCGCTCCCAGCACGCTCCATCCCGCGCGTGGCGCTTGCTTTGTGGTTTTCGATTTTTCGTGACCGCCGGTCTCGCTGAGGTTCTCGCCGCGATATTGCGCGCGAAAGCGTATGCTCAAGAGCCAAAAAACGATCGCCGCATAGCCTGATAACAAGAGGAATGAGGCAAGAGATGAATGCCATTCCAGACTTTGCATCCCCGCGATGGCATTGGCCGATGCTCCGGGAGGAAAAAACTGCTGTGAAGTTGAAAGCCGGGTGGCAATTTGGGCGACTGCAATCCTGGCGCCATGGCCGTAGTGATTGGCGAGCGGTCCAATGAATTGAATGCTCATGAACAGCAGGAAGAACAACACGCCGATGATTTCGCGTGTTCGCCGCTGCACCAGCCATTTTTCCACCCAAATAAAAATCATTTGCGTGAACAGCACATTGAACATCCCGAAAACAAACAGGACCACCGCGGCCCCGGGCAGTAGCACTGGGGCCGCAACACCCACGCCGAGGGTCATGCCTATGAGCCAAAATCCACCAACGAAGCTGGCGGGATCGAGTAACCCGTAGAAAATGCGAACTAAAAAATAAGACTGGTAACTGAGCGGGAAGCGGAGCAAATAGGAAGAGTCGGGGCTTTCGCTGAACGCCGACGCCATGATCGGGAAAATTTGCCAGAACAGCAATATGGGCCAAAGAAGAAATGCGAGGTATTGGGTATGTCCGCGACTAACGAAATACCACGCCGCTGCGCCGTATCCAATTGCGCCGCCCACTGCGAGCAACGTGAAGAGTAGCCCGACAAGGATGCGTGAGAGTAGTTCGAGACGGCCGCGGACCGTCTCGATCGAATGGCGGAACATTTGCCAGCGCATGGCGGCCAGGGCGGAAAGGCGGTCCATTTGGAGGAAACCCGGAGTCGAACCTGGTGTTTGCATACGCTAACCGAGCCAGGAAAGTTCTTCCTGTGCACTCTGCGAACCGCCGACAATCCGCAAGAAGATTTCTTCGAGCGTGAGTTTTTGTGCGGAGGAGAGATTGTCTCCGTTGTCATTCGCAGGCGCTGCCTGTGCTTGCACTCCGGCGCGAAGTTCTTCGAGCGAGCCCTGGGCCACGAGGCGGCCTTTATGGATGATGGCGACGTGGCTGCAAAGCCGCTCTACAATCTCAAGGACATGTGACGTCAGAAAAATCGTGGCGCCATGGGAAATCATGCGTTGCAGCATCGCCTTCAACGTTCCGGAGGCGACCGCGTCCACGCCTTCGAAGGGCTCATCGAGAAAAAGGACCTTCGGCCCGTGTATTACAGCCGCGGCCATGGCGATTTTTTTCTGCATTCCGTGCGAGTAATCCATGACCAGTTTTTTTGGATTGTCGGCGAGTTGCATGAAGTCGAGCAGCTCCGCCGTTCGCCGGGAGGCAGTTTCGCGGTCAAGGCCATACATGCGGCCGACAAAGTTCAGATATTCGGAGCCAGTGAGGCGTCCGAAGAGGGCCATGTCTTCAGGGACGACGCCGATTTGCCGCTTCACCTCAATGGGGCGCTCATTCAGATCGAAATCCAGAATGCGAATGCTGCCGGAAGTGGGCGCTAGCAGACCAGTCAGCATTTTGATGGTGGTGGATTTTCCCGCGCCGTTAGGGCCAAGAAAGCCGAAGAACTGGCCAGCTTCCACGCGAAGGTTTACGTCCTGCACCGCAATAAATTCTCCAAAACGCCGGGTGAGGGATTCGGTCGCGATTGCGGGCTGATCCATGGAGGCACTTTAGCATAGCGCAAGTACTCATCACGGACACGCGCCTGCGGGATGGATTAGACGTAAGGCAGCTTTATTAAGGAAGAAAAGACTACTTGGTGGGCGCCGACGCGGATGCGGCGCCACTGTGGATCGTGATCCCGAGCGTTCCGGCGTTGCTGGCGCTTCGGTCATAGATGCCCGTGCGCAGAAACACTTCGCCCGGAGGCACGTCAATCTCCTTGTGGAGCTGAAGTCCAACCTGTTGCATGGAGGCATAAACTTTCGGCTTGAGCAGCACGTCGCTGTCCTGGGTCACCATGTTCAGGGGCTTGCCATCGGCGTCATAGGCAACGAGGATCAATTCAAAACTGCCGTGGCGAATGCCGTCAGGCGCGAGTTGCAGTTTCAAATCATCCACCGAGATGGCGAAATCCACTCCGTAACGCGTGGTAGGTTTTTTCAGGTCCACGTTGCTGCCGGCGACGGGCGCATCAGTCGCAGGTTGGGGACTCAGGGGCAGCACGCGCACTTTATAAAGTATCTGTGAAAAATCTGGCATGCCGAAGCCCACGAGCGGAAGCAGCGGATCGACAGTTGGCTTCTGGTCGGCAGCCACCGCTCGAGCCTTGGGATCTTCGGCATAGTAGCCGCGACGATACGAGAGCTTGTAGTCGCCCTTGGGAAGCTTTACCTGAATGCGCCTGAATTTTCCGTCCAGGTCTTTATTGGTTGGAGTGTAAGTCAGCGTGGAGTAGTGGGAGCCGTCGTTCATCGCCTGCGCGACGGCTTCGGTAAGTCCGTTGACGTTGAAAAATGCTTGCCCGCCGGTATCCTGCGCGAGTTGCACCATGGAGAGTTGAGTGGAGCTGCGCGCATCGTTCTGATCGTGAATGGACATGAAATTAAAAACACTGGTGTCGTTCTGGTCGAAGCCCACCAGTCCACCCGCGGCGATGGGATAGACCGCGACTTGATCGGCGGTAAGCAGATCGGCGGTCTCCTGAATATCTCCCTTGAACTGGCGCGGCATGTTCGCGTCCGGAAATACGTTGATGGGGAATGATCCGGACAACCACATCACATTCTTTCGTCCGGGAATGTTGGCGAGGTAGCGGGCCAACTGTTTAAAAGCCTGCAATGTAATCTGCACGCGGGCATCTGCCTGATAGGCCTGATTTTCAGCCTGGAATTCTCTTAGGGACTCAATGGCTTCCGGGGCCTCCTGATTCATCTCCATGATCTTGATAATTTCCTTGTCGGTATCTTTCTGGAGAGCGGTAGGATTCAAACGCGAATACTGCGGATTGTTTTCCGCTGTTTTGGCGTTAAGGGCATTGAGTAGACCTGAGGAATCCGCTGTAACACCTTTGATCATGCGCAACCGCGAGCCCAGCGTGAAGATGCCGATGCGCATTCCGGGCGGAGCGTTCTGCAAAAATTTCAGCATCTGCTTGTGAACATACACCTGGTCTTTGGGTTCGGTGTTGAGCGAGTCGAGCAGCAGCACGTTGACGGAGTCAGCGGTTTTGGTGGCGGGGAAATTGGTGTAAACGCCGGCGGGCATGGGCGGCAATTTCACCTGCGTGGGCTGCGCTCCCTTGTGCTCTTCGAAAAACGAGATCTTCTGCGGCTTGCCGTCTTCAAGAACCTGGAAATCTTGTTTATGTAGGCCCGGCGCGGGATCGCCCTTTCCTTTGGTGACAACGACGTCCACGAGTACAACTCGCACTTTGGACTGAAATGTGGGCTGGTCGCTGGTAACGGTGGCAGGGGCCGGGTTTGCCGGGGTTGGAAGATTGTCACCCGTCGTTTGGGACCAAAGAGAAATGACGGCAAGCGGCACAGCAAAAAGCAGAAGGCAACTACGGCGTAACAGCATTGAAAAACTCCCAGTGCTAATGTGCCGGATGAAAATTCTTGCTCATTGCGACTTATATTACTTTGTTCAAGCCGCGTTGCATAACGGTATTTCGTGCATGCAGCCGGAAGATTGTAGGGATACTTCGCTTCGCTTTGGACCGCAATGTTTAGTGTTTGATGTGCTTATGGGCTTGGTTAGCGCGCGAGCAAAGCTCCTTATCATTCCGCCGCGAAGTTCTTTCTGAGGATGGCTGCGAGGATCAGCAGGAATGCGAAGAGGCGAACGATGTAGACCGCCGGGCTGCCTTCATTGGGATTTGCCACAAACAGCAGGGCAGTGCGGTTTACCCCTTCAATCAGGAAAGCCACAGCAAATGCCAGAAACAAGGGGTCGCGGGTGCGTCTCCAGAACTTTAGGAAAAATACCCCTGCCGTGAGCGACGAAGTCGCGATGACGCCGAGCAGAAATCCTTCGATCATCTATTCATCCTCCCAGATCAGTCCGTAGAGCAGGATAAGCATGGCAACCACCGCCGATCCCAAACGCCAAGGATAGAAATTTATGTCGGGGAAAACGACTAGATCCAGCAAAACAAACACGTGGGAAATGGAGAGCCCGAAAAAGCAGAGGCTGCTCCATAGCAATAGCTTTTTCCTTCCTCGCAGGTAGCCGCGCATGAGGAGAATGCCGCAGGCGAGCGTGACCAAAGCTCCGAGAATGTAAACAGCAGGACCCATCAGTTGTTTTCCTCAGGAACCATCACTCTTTGTCCTTGTCTTTTGTAAAACGAAAGGCTCGAGCGAAATCGCGCAGGGCCGAGGCCTTGGAGTGGATCATGGTGGAGATTCGCACCAGTTCGTGACGGTAAGTCCTGTCCACGGCCTGCATTAATTCGTTCTGACCGTCGGAATGTACGGCGTACCTGTACTGGTGCGGTTGATTGGGAACAATAGAGATAAGTTCGCGTCGCGCCAAATCATCGAGAATCGCCTGCGCCATATCCGTACGAACATACAGAGCTTTGGCCATGTCGTCCACCGACCACTGGCGCGACTGGTTTGTCCAGAGCAATAGCAGCGCCTCAAGATGCGGGACGCTGTCAATCCGCTGGAGGATGAACTCATCCACCTCTCGTTGTGCAGGTATGTCTTCCATTGCGTGCTGACTGCTGAACTGGCGTTAAATATGCAGTTCGTACCAAGACCGCCGGGTATTGAGCCATACCACGACGGAGGCCCGGAGAATTCGTAGCGCTTCCATGTCCGGACTAGTATTTCGAGCATACCACTCCGGCACGGCGATTTGAACAATAGGGAATCGTTATTCGCGCGCGAATGAAAACTTCGGAAGAATCCGGATTCATCGGGAAAAATTTATTTCTGTTAAGATTTTTATTCGCGGCGGATTCCAAAAACGCTCCGCGATCATCTTCCCGAGCAATCTTCCAAGGAGAGTACTTATGTCAGCACCCAGCCGTCGTCCAGAAATTCGCCGTCGCCGCACGAGGAAAGAAAAAATCCTGAAGCTTCGCAATCGGCTCACCAAGGCATCGTCTTCCGCCGACCGGGAGAAGATTGAGGCGCAACTGCGCCGCCAGGCTTTGGTCTCGCCGGGAACCACCCTCGCGAAGAAAGCCTGATTTTCCGCCTGACTTCGCGGCTATGAGTTCAACACCAACTGCGTGGCTTGCTGCGGCTTTGATTTTCCGCCGCGACGGTTGCTAATCTCCCGATAAGCGTCCAGAACGGAAAGCGCCGAGGCTTCCCAGGAAAATTTCTGTACCTGCTCGTAGCCACGCTCTTTAAGCTTGGCGCGCAGGTTCTGGTCCAGAAGCACGCGCTGCAAAGCGCGCCGCATTTCAAATACATTTTCCGGATTCACTAGCACCGCCGCATTTCCCACGACTTCCGGCAGGGAAGAAGTGTTGGAGGTGAGCACTGGCGTGCCGTGAGCCATCGCTTCAAGCGGAGGCAGTCCGAAACCTTCGTACAGGGAAGGGAAGATGAAGACCTTGGCGGCATCGTAAAAAATGCGCAGTGTGTCAATCGGAACGAAGCCCAGAAAGCGAACGTCATTCTGCACGCCGCTGCGGATGACCGTACGGCGCAGGTCGGGATGCTTGGAGAGTTCGTCTCCAATGATGATGAGCTTCAGGTCGGGATATTGCTCGGCCTTGGCCAATTCGGTTTTCAATGCCGAGAATGCCTCGATGATGCGCACCACATTTTTCTGGGGGCTGATTTTTCCCGCGTAGAGCAGGAACGGATAATTCACCTGGTAGCGTTCGGCAATCAACTGGCGGTCGCTTTCACTGGCATGGCCGTGCAGGAAGCGCTCGTCAATCGCGTTGTAAATCACCTGTATTTGACCGTTGGGCACGCCGAAGAGCTTTTCGATTTCAATCTTGGTGAAACTGGAGACTGCGAAAATCCGCGAAGCTCCGTTCAGAACGCGCCGGGTCAAGTGAAAGTGCATCAGGCGTTTTGCTCCTGAACGATCGCGAGCACGATATAAGTGCTCAAGCACGTCATGCACTGTCATCACATAGGGACAGGGCAAGTTGCGGGGAAGCCAGAACAGATGCGGGATGTGCACTAGGTCGCAGTTCAAGCCCTTCACCAGACGACGGCATTCCAAATAGCCTTTGGCGGTCGTGTCCTGTTCAAGCAGCGGGACGGAATGGAAGTTCGCGGGAAGGGAACCAATCTCTGAAATTCTTTCCGGCGCGCCAATCAGGTAGTAACTGTTTTCCTGATCGAGGCGGCCCAGTGCACGGACAATATTGCGCGTGTAAGTGCCAATGCCGAACTCGGTGATTCGTCGCAGGTCAATGGCAATGTTCACGAGAGAATTTAATCACAACAACTAAGCTTCGGGCCACGCGGCGCGGCGGGCACTGACTCAGCGAAGACGCATTGGGAATTATGCCCTCAGTTCAGCTTCGGCTTTGGCGCGGCGTTCCGCATAAAGTGGGAAGCCTTCCGCCAGTTCAAGCACCTGACGGCGGATTTTTTGCAGTGCGCCGGCATCGCTGCGATGGTTCAGCGCCTCACTGATCCACTGGCCGACCTGCCGCATTTCAGCTTCTTTCATTCCTCGCGTGGTGAGCGCGGGACTGCCAATACGAATGCCGCTCGGCTTCATAGGCGGATTCGTATCGAACGGAATGGCATTCTTGTTCACGGTGATGCCGGCTTCGCCGAGGGCTTTTTCAGCTTCGCTGCCCAGCATGCCTTTGGAGAAGACGTCTACCAGCATGAGGTGCGTATCCGTACCTCCGGAGATGATACGGAAGCCTTCTTTGGCCAGCGTTTCCGCAAGCACTTTGGCGTTGGCAACTACCTGACGCGCGTACTCGCGGAACTCGGGTTGCATTGCTTCCAGGAAGCAAATCGCTTTTGCCGCGATGATATGGACGAGCGGACCTCCCTGAATGCCAGGGAAAACAACTTTATCAATGGCGGCGGCAAATTCCGCCTTGGAAAGGACCATTCCGCCGCGCGGTCCGCGCAACGTTTTGTGAGTTGTGGAGGTAACGATGTGCGCGTGAGGCACGGGCGAAGGATGCACGCCACCGGCAACCAGTCCCGAGAAGTGCGCCATGTCCACGAGATAGAGAGCACCAACTTTGTCGGCGATTTGGCGCATGCGGGCGAAATCAATAATGCGCGGATAAGCGCTGCCGCCGCCGATAATCAGCTTGGGACGTTCCTTCTCGGCGATCTTTTCCAGGTCGTCGTAGTCAATGGTTTCGGTTTCTTTAGTGACGCCGTAGGGCACCACTTTATAAGTCTTGCCGGAAAAATTAAGATGATGGCCGTGGGTTAGATGGCCGCCGTGCGCGAGATTCAGGCCGAGGATGGTATTGCCCGGTTGCAGCACGGAAAAATATGCCGCCATGTTCGCCTGCGAACCGGAATGCGGCTGCACATTGGCGTGCTCGGCGCCGAATAACTGCTTGGCGCGGTCGCGGGCCAGCGTCTCAACAACGTCGGCGTATTCGCATCCGCCGTAGTAGCGCTTTCCGGGATAGCCCTCGGCGTATTTATTGGTAAAAACCGAACCGGCGGCTTCGAGAATAGCCTCGCTGACAAAATTTTCCGAAGCGATCAGCTCCAGGCCTTCGTGCTGGCGGCGAGCTTCATTGTCAATGGCCAGGGCGATATCGGGATCAACTTCATGAATGGGGCGCGACATTCTGCTATTTTTCATTGGGGCTCCGGCGGGAATTGCCCATTCAGTATAACGATTTTGAACGGATTTCGGCAGTCAATGTCTGGGCGATTCTGGCCCGCTTTCCGATTCGTGGTCATCATCGCGGTCATCTTTACCGTCAACGGGCCCGGAATGCCGCAAACATCATGAAATGAGCAAGAACCAGCCTTGCCATGCAACCATAAAGCTGTGTATGGCTAAATAGAGGACATTGTTGGAATGAGGAATTGAAGAGGAGCGGCATGTACATTCCAAAAGCTAACGAAGAAACGCGACTTCCAGTTCTGTACGGCTTGATTGAGGCTCAACCGTTTTGCTCTCTGGTCACGATGGGACCCGCGGGCTTATTTGCGACGCACATTCCGATGGTGTTGCAGAAAGAGGGCCAACCGCTCGGGCGATTGAAGGGGCACATATCGCGAGCGAACCGGCAATGGCGCGATTTTTCTCCTGAGATTGAAGCGCTGGCAATCTTCTCGGGCCCGCAACATTACATCAGTCCATCGTGGTATCCGGAGAAACAGGAAACGGGGAAGGTGGTTCCCACCTGGAACTATGCTGTCGTCCACGCATACGGACATTTGAAAGTGATCGAGAACACCGATTGGCTTCTGGCCCATTTGGAGAGCCTGGTCAACATTCATGAGGCGTCGTTTCCCGCGCCTTGGAAAATAAGCGATGCGCCCGCGGAATATATCGAATCGCTCACAAAGGGCATTGTTGGTCTGGAGTTGTCTATTCAGCGGCTGGAGGGAAAGTGGAAAGCCAGCCAGAACCATTCCGAAGCGCATAGAGAGAGTGTCGTGAAAGGCCTGGAGGATTTGAACACAGCGGAGAGCCAAGCGATGAAGGCGCTCATGCTCGACACGCTGCTCGACACTCGGAAGAAGCCTGAATCTGACTTGCCGTGATGGAGGATTGCCGCCCTGCAAGCGAAATCTTGGTAACATCTCGAGAGATGAAGAAGCCATTACGCAAAAGCGGCCGTGGTTCGGCAAAACGTGAACCAGCGAAGCATGATTCGCGTAAACATGAGTCGCGATTGCATGATTCAAGAAAGCGCGATCCGCGAAAACACGACCCACGAAAGCACGATCCACGTGAGCATGGCCGAAAAACAGAGCGGCGGCCGCCCCGTTTTTCCCGCGAAGTGGCCGTGCTCTATCAGGATGATGCCGTGCTGGCCATCAACAAGCCTGCAGGACTATTGGCCGTGCCGGTCGAGGGTTCCGATACGCCTTCCGCGCTAGCGCTTCTTATCGCGGAGTTGAAGCCGCAGCGGCGACGCGCGTACGTGGTGCACCGCATTGACCGGTTCACTTCCGGGGTTTTGCTTTTTGCCAAGAGCCAAATGGACCGCGAAGCTCTCATCCGTCAGTTCCTTGCACACACTCCGGTGAGGGAATATCTGGCGGTCGTGCGCGGGCATCCGTCAGCCAAAGAGGGGACGCTGGTTCACTATTTTCGGCGCGAAGGACAATTTCAAAAATTGAGCAATGAGAGGGACCGCAAAGCGGCGCGCGCGGAACTTCGCTATCGGGTGGAGCGCTCGCTTCGCGATGCGTCGCTTGTTCGCGTAACGCTGGTGACGGGGTTGCAGAACCAGATCCGCGTGCAGTTTTCAGCGCTCGGGCACCCGGTCATCGGCGACAGGAAATATCATTCGAAGGAAGCGTCGGAGTCGCGCATTGCCCGTGTAGCCCTGCATGCGGCGCGACTACAATTTACGCATCCCCGCTCGGGAGAGAGTGTCTCAATTGACTGCGAGATGCCGCCGGATTTTCAATCTCTCGTCCAGTCATTGCAGCCGATTCATCGCGCGCGTCGGTAGATTGTTCGCAGAAAGCGCGAAGCGAGCGTCACTCCTGCTGCCGGGTTTTATACACGTCGGGATTGTGTATTTCCATGAAGATTCCCGGGGACTGTAGGGGCTTGAACCCAAATTGCGCGTATAAAACGTGGGCATCTTTAGTGCCGAGAACCCATCGCCGCAAGCCTTGAAGGTCGGGATGTTCGACGATGCATTGCATCAACCACTTCGAAAGTCCTTTGCCGCGAAACGCTTCCAGCACGAACACGTCGGCAAGGTAGGCGAAAGTCGCGTAATCGGAAATAACCCGCGCGAAGCCTACCTGTTGATCATTCCTGTAAATTCCGAAACATAATGAATTCTCAATTGAACGGGCCACTATTTCGCGGGAAATCCCGGCGGCCCAATAAGAATGGGTGAGGAATTCGTGGACCACGTCCACGTTAACGCGACGCCGATCAGTGCTGATGAGAAATCCATCCCGTTCGCGGTCGAATTCTGGCAGCAATGACATTGACGCCCCGTCAACATTTTTCACATGCAAAGTTATTACTTTCCAAACATCGGATAGTGGCTCGCCGCCGCCATGAAAAACAGCAAGGGAAGCGAGAGACACGCATTGATCCGCGAGCAAAGGAAAGACATACGCGCCATGCGCGAAGCTTTCTCCGGCACCGGCGTTCCATCCTCGGCGAGAGCGCGCGTCCACAAGATGATTCGCTTCTGGATCCGCCAAATGACGCCCCAGACGTTCAGCAGCATGACCCAGCCCAGCCCACCGCCGATGCCAATGGAAAGGAGGCGGTTGCTCTCCCATCCGTGGTCGTTCAATCGCAGGAATAGCCACGCAGCCGCAATCACGATGATCGCAACCATGGGCCCCAGCACCCATCCGTTGTTGAGAGTGCCTTTACCGGGAATTAACAACGCGTAGAGAAGGGCCCAAACAATTGTCCAGATTAGAAAAAAGCTGCCCATGGCCATGCCGCTGGAGGCTTGCGCGTTGTGCGCGTCGGCAGCCACGATGTTGCCCCAGTACGCCAGACCCATGAGCACGGTGACCACTGCCGCCCAGCGGAACCACCACAAGGCGCGCGACATGAGGGCAGGGAAAACCTTACCCTTAGTGGCGGAATCCAACTGGCTCATCAAAGGGACATTGACCAGGGTGAAAAAATAAAGCAGCCCAAGCCAGGTAAATCCGGCCAGAAAATGAATCCAGCGGACGAGCATCAAAAAATTGGTGTTGAAGTCGGTTGGCGGATGAAATCCGGAGCTGAAAAGTACGGCAGCGTAATGCATCAAAGCTTCTCTCCTCAATGTTTTATTTGGTGTGCCGTAGCGGAATCTTTGGAGCGTTCGATTTTACAGCAAGAATTGCATGACCGGTTTTCGCGGAAGGAATTCCTCGATCACTTAACGCCGAGGCCTACGATCTCGACTTTCCTGCTGCTGTGCCTCACAATGGCTAGCGTGGCTTTCGTGATGCAAAATTAATTCTTCATGATGAAACACCTTTATCCCGCCATCGCAATATCGTTTTTGCTGCTTATGCTCTCCAGCTTAAGCAGCGGATACTCCGTGCTCTCCCACGAAGAAGTTGTGGACCTACTGTGGAAGGACCAGATACAGCCACTGTTGTTGAAGCGGTATCCGCATGCTACGCCGGATGAATTGCGCCAGGCGCACGCCTTTGCCTACGGCGGCTGCGTGATTCAGGATATGGGATATTACCCTTTCGGCAGCAAGTATTTCAGCGATCTGGTGCACTACGTGCGTAGCGGCGATTTCGTCGAAGCTTTGTTGCACGATGCTTCAGACTTGAACGAATATGCTTTCGCGCTGGGGGCGCTGGCGCACTATGCGTCAGACATTTCTGGTCATCCTACGATTAATCGCGTGGTGGCCATCGAATTTCCTAAGTTGCACCGGAAATATGGCGACGAGGTCACCTATGAGAATGATCCCAAGGCCCACATCAGAACGGAATTTGGTTTTGATATGGAGCAGGTGGCCAAGAACCGTTACACCTCGGACCGCTACCATGACTTCATTGGATTTGAAGTAGCTAAGCCTCTGCTGGAGCGCGCTTTCGTTGATACCTATGACGTGAAGCTCGACGACGTGTTTGGCGATCCCGATCTGGCGATTGGCAGTTACCGCCGCGGCGTGAGCGTGTGGATTCCAGCGATGACGCGCATCGCGTTACTGTCAGAACGTAAAGAGCTGGTAAAAGACACACCCAACTTCGACAAGAAAAAGTTTCTCTATTATCTTTCCCGCAAGCAATACGAGCACGACTGGGGAACGCACTACCGCAAGCCGGGGGTGGGCACGCGCATTCTGGCGTTTCTTCTGAGAATTCTTCCGAAAGTGGGCCCGTTGAGCGCTACGAAGTTTGAGATTCCCACGCAGCAGACCGAGGACATGTACATCAAGAGCGTGAACCTGACGGTGGAAAATTATTCTGCGCTGTTGCGGCAAGTGAGCGGCGCGTCTTTCGATTTCCCCGACCGCGATCTGGATACAGGCCACGATACTCGGGCGGGCGAATATCATCTTGCGGATAAAACCTACGCTCGGTTGGTGGACGATCTCTCCAAAAAGGCTTCGGGACCGGTGTCCGCCGATCTGCGGAAGTCGGTGCTCGATTTCTATGCTGACCCAAAAGGGCCGGTGGCCACGCAAAAGAAGAAAAAAGATTGGGAAAAGCTGCAAGCGGAGTTGTCTAAACTAAAAGCAAACACAATGAGCCCTTCCTCCGCTGCAAAGCCGGCTGACGCGAGTCCAGCGGCACAATAGCTGCCCAAATCAAAACGCTATCCTGTACACTGTCTGGTTCTTGCCGCACCAGGAGGATCTCGCCCGCATGAGTGCTCCGCAGACGCCCGCCGTCGAAGACAAGTTTTTCCACGCCAAAATCACTAAGCGCGCCGATTTCGCTTCTGACCTGTGGACGATCAGAGTGAACATTGGCGCGGATTTCAAATTCACTCCCGGACAATACGCGACTCTCGGCGTGCAGACTCCTGAAAAGCGGATTGAGCGTGCCTACTCCATCGTGTCTTCTCCCTACGAAAACGAAGTGGAATTTTTCTTCGAGCTGGTTCCGGAAGGCGAGCTGACGCCAAAACTGTATGCGCTTCAGGTCGGCGACGAAGTGTTAATGCGGAAATCTCCCAAGGGCTTGTTCACGCTCGATAAAAAGAGCGGCCATACGAACCACTTTTTGGTTTGCACGGTCACGGGGCTGGCCCCGTTTGTGAGCTTCGTCCGCACCATGCATAAAGACTGGAAGGAAGGACGCTTTGGCGGCGAGCACAAACTTTTCATAATTAATGGCGCGAGCCGCTCGTGGGAATTTGGATATCAGGAAGAGCTGGCAAGATTTGCGCAGGAAATTCCCTGGCTTAAGTATGTTCCGACCGTCAGCCGTCCCTGGGAAGACGCCAACTGGAAGGGCGAGACTGGGCGCGTGGATGAGTTACTGCGCAAATATGCCGACATGTGGGGCATGGCCGGTGACAACACCACCGCCTATTTATGCGGACATCCGGACATGATCGAGAACGGCAAGGGGATTTTGAAGCGGGCCGGGTTTGTGAAGGAGTCCATGCGGGAAGAAGTTTATTGGATTCCGCCGAAAGAGCACGGCAAGTAAGGCCCGCGGACTCGCTTACTTCCAGGAGTCCTGTGTGCGGATGACGTCACCGTTGCCGTTCGTGATTTCGACGAGCACTGTGTTTTCTTCCGGAAAATCACCTTGCTGCAAAAGCTGCTGCTGCCACTGGTCGAGCGGAGCGTCAAAAGTTTCATCGTATTGGGCAAACCCATTTACGAGGATTCGCGCGCCGTTGATGGTTTCTTTGTCGCCTGCCTTTGCGGAAACTGAAATGTCCCAACCCGCCAGCGGGTTTCGCACGTGAGTTACGGTTGTTTGCATACGGGTGAATCCTCGCAAAAAGATCCCTTGGATTTCGCTTGTCTACTGGAGCGCCCCGCCAAAAAATATTTCCGTGTACTGCTTGGCCAGGTTGTCCGCTTGTAGCACTCCGTCCGGTTTGTACCACTGGTATACCCAATTGATCATGCCCAGCAGCGCGAAAGCCGCGGCACGGGGAGCAACATTTCCTTTCGACTGGCGCACTCGCTGCACTTCGGCAACCAGGTTCTCGACGAAGTGGATGTAATCCTTTTTGCGGGAATTGATCTTTTTGCGCAATGCGGGCGGCAGGGGATGGTTCTCGTGCAGCATGACCGTGATTTCGCGGTCGGTCGCGCTCAGAACGACTCCGATATGCAAACGAATCAGCGTACGCAGGCGCTCTTCCGGATCAGGAATGCCGCGCACGGCGTTGACCACGCGTTCCTGTGTGATGGTCATGGCATGGTCCATCAGGTTGAACAGGATTTCGTCTTTGCTCTGGAAGTGGTGATACAGGCCGCCCTTGCTTAGTTTGAGCGCGGCGGCCACATCGTTCATGGAAGTGGCGTCATAGCCCTGCTGTTGAAAAAGGCGCGCGGCGGCGCGAAGAATTTCCTGGCGGGAGTCGGTAAGGGTCTCGCGGATCATGAATGGGACAGGATATACAGAGCAGGCGAAGAATGCCAATTTTGACAGGTAAGAAGCCCCAATATCCGAAACCCGGAGGTAGGCAAAAGACGTCGATTCAGACTTCCGGACGCCTACAAATTTCTGTTCCTCAAATCTCTGGGAACTGAAATCACCGGTTTGGCGTATAACATCTAGGCGTTATGGCGGTATCTCGCGCTACCAATTACTGAACACGCGTCCTTAGGAGGACCCATGTCCAAGCTGACTAGAATCATTTGCCTTCTCGGAGTATTTGCACTTCCTGCGTTCGCCGCTCCCAAATCCAATTCCACCCGTCCGGCAAACGATTCTCTCGTAATCGTGTTTAAGGACGGTCATCAGCAGACCATCCCTATGGCAGATGTCGCCCGCATTGAATTCAGTACGCCAGCCGTGGCTGCGTCCACGGAGGTGGGAATCAACCGATTCTTAGGCAAATGGACGGTGGGCGAAGGGCGCGGAATGAACAGCGACTTTACCATCAACCTGAAGCGGAATGGCGCCGCTGAAAAATCCTTGGGTTCCACGCATGGAACCTGGATCGTCGTTGACGGCGAGGCCCACATCAGCTGGGATGACGGATGGAAAGACGTAATCCGCAGGGTCGGCGAAAGATACGAAAAAGTGGCGCACGCTCCCGGTACGTCATTTTCAGGGACCTCCGACAACATTACGGACGCGCGGCGGGAAGATGCAGGTCCGATCTAAACTGCGCCGATTACGGTCCGCTTGGGTTAAGCCGGAATTTCGCAAACAGCTGTAGTATCGCGCGCATCCAACAATTTAGTCAGCAAGTTGTGAGATGACTCTCGTTAAGCGGCCTTTTTATGACAGTGGCTGAATCCAAGAGGTTCCTTTCGTTCGGCTTCACGCTGCTGGTGTGTGTCGTTATGCCGTCGGCATTTTCACAGCAGATTAGTAACAATGCGAAACGGTTTCAGATGGATGGGGAGAAACCGTATTACTCTTCCTGGCTCAACCAAGATGCACGATGGATCATCAGTGACAACGAACGAGCTTCGTTTCTTTTACTAGAGAATGATGAGGAGCGCGATCACTTCATTGAATTGTTCTGGAATCGCCGCAACCCGACTCCTGATGTGTTAGAAAATGCGTTCAAAGATGAGCACTATCGGAGGCTTGTCTATGTCAATGAGCATTTTGGTAGCGCGGATATTGCTGGATGGAATACGGACCGGGGCCGCATTTATATCGTCTATGGCCCGCCAGACGAGGTCGAATCATTTCCTGCCGGTAGCGTAGCGAACGCACCTCTGGCAGACAATCTAAATACGGCATTCCCCAAAGAGATATGGTTTTATCGGTCCTTGCATGAGATTGGTCAGAACGTAAAAATCGGATTTGTGGATACATGCATGTGCGACGATTTTCGAATGACGGTTGATCCGCTTATGAAGGCCGAGCTTCTACGCGCGCCCCGCGGAGATAGAGGTTACCCGAATACGGAGGCGGCTGCACAAGACGATACGCGCATTTTAGATATCAACGTTCTGGAATCTCCACCTGTCATCAAATTCAAAAATCTTGAAGAAGTAATTCTTCACAAGATCATCTACAATTTTTTGCCATTCGACGTAGAAACAACATTCGAGAAAGTGACCGACGCCACATCGCTTGCTCATATCATGATTACCGTAAATGACGCGAACGTTAAATTTTCGGACGATGGAAGGCAATTGACAGGCAGATTGAATATGTTCGGACGCATCGTCGACACAGGAGGCCAAATGGTGGACGAGTTCGAGGGGGACCTCGAAGTGAACCAACCCCGCGAACAACTTTCAAATTTGTCAGATCATTTCGCTAACTTGAAAAATGCAGTTCCTCTGCGACCGGGTTTCTATCGGCTGGAGATCGCAGTGAAAGATATAAACGGAGACAAAATCGGAACCTGGGCCCGAGGATTACGGGTCCCTGGAGCAACATCGCATCTTCACCGACCTCATCGCGCACGTGCCGCTCGGATACGGCAAAGTTCCAGTGCGCTATGGGAACATTCCCATTGAAAAAGCCGGCGTGGAAGTCAGTGGAAACTATTTTTCTGGCCTCGGCGTGCCCATGTGGCGAGGGCTTGGCCTCAATGAATAGGACGAACGCAACCACAGTTCGGTGGTGGTTTTGAGTTACGGCTTTTGGACGGATACCTTCTCGCGCGATCCCAACGTGATGGGAAAAACTCTCTATATCAAGGGCGTGCCATTCACAATTGCAGGCGTGGCCGCGCCGAAGTTCTTCGGCGTGAAGGCGGGAAGCACAGTGGATTTTTGGATCCCTTTGCAAAATCGCCCGGAGCTAAATGCCTAGGGCAGCCCTGCGGAGTGAATGATTTTAAGCCAAACTAAAATTGGTTTTGTATCGGAAAACCCAGCAGCGCGGCAAACACCGGATAGGAGAAAGAAGTATTTCCATCTCCGGTTCCGTCCGTGTTCGGTGGCTGCGTGCCTCCATTTTCGAGCGTCACGGTGTATACGCGTTGCGGGTCGCGGATCGGCAGCAGCTTGAGCAAGAGAGCATTTAGTGTGCTGAAGACTGCGGTGTTCGCGCCGATGCCTAGAGCGAGCGTGAGTACGGCAGCGGCGGTGAATCCGGGATTTTTTCTGAGCTGCCGAAGTGCATAGCGAAGATACTGGAGAAGTGTAAGCATTTCGTGATTCTCCTGATTTTAGCCACGCAATCTTTTCGCCAAGCGCAAAACATATAAGTTATTGAAAATCAACAAGGAGAAACTTTCGGGAACATCAATCTTGTTCAAAAATTCAAATAGGTGTTCGAAATTGGAACAAATTAAAGATCAGATTGAAAACTCTGTTAAACGTAATCCTCACAAGTACTCTTAATGCAATTTCACAGGAAGGAGCTGTCCCGAGCCAATAACAGTCACAAACGCTTGATACGGTGATTGAGAAGATGCCGTGAGCTTACCGGTTGTAGTGTCCAAATTAAAACCAGTAATAAAATCATGGTCTATTCCGTTTGGCGTGATTACATAAAGAAATTTTCCGGATGGATCAATTGTTATTCCTGTTCCAGATACGGCCGAAAAAGGAGATCCACTGATTTGGGCTAAAACACCACTTGTCGGGTCAATACTAAAAACACTAATCGTTGCGTCGCTTACATTCAGTACATACAAAAACTTTCCCTCTGGGTCTGCAACAAAGAAAGAAGGGTTCATACCTGTAGCAAAAGGGGATCCGGGCACCGACGTAATGTTTCCCGTACTTTCATCAATCCTCCACGCCTCAATTTCATTGTTGGCTGGAGAATTATGGAAAAGAAACTGACCTGAAATTAACAAATTAGAGAGCGCACCAGTGGAATCTGGGATAGTGGCAAATGGAGAATTCGGTAAGACACTTACCGTCCCAGAAATTGAATCTACTGCAAAACCAGAAACAGCCATTCCATCTGTAGGGTTGTTGTTCGTATAGATAAATTTCCCAGAAGTATCCATTACAGATTGAACTGCCTGATTGGATTCGTTAAACGGTGAACCAGCGATTCCCTCCAGCGAACCACTCTGATCATCGATCGTGAAGATTTCGAATCCATTTCGGGTGCTGAAATAAAGAAATTTTCCAGCAGGGTCAATAATTACTCCACCCGCAAAAATATTCGAAGAACCACCCGAAAAAGGGGATCCACTAACTGTGCTTAAATTGCCGCTACTCGCAATAGAAAAAACATCTATAGGTATTGTGTCCAGAATCGCCCGCGAAAAGGAATTTCTTATTGGGAGAAATGGCAATGCTATTGGTTAATGTGAAGCCATTTCCAGGACCAACCACCTGAGTGAGCGTGGTCAACGAACCGTCAGAATTGATTACAAGTGGAACAATAGCTCCCTGTCCAGCAACGTACATTACCTCTGCGGGTAAAGCTGGCGCAGGAGGGATAGGTGGGGAAATTGGCGCAGTTGGTGAGGATGAGCCCCGGCCGCATCCTGAAAGGCTTATTGATACTATTCCCCAGATATACAATACAAAACTAAATCGAAGAAATCGCATATGCAGATACTAAAGTAAAAATCCTTATATTGTTCGGCTGCGCACAAATTATGATTTATTGACTTAATTGACGTCACCCCCTAAAATATAGCGAAACAGACCGACCGGTCGGTTTCTTGAGTTTTGTGGCCCTTCCGTCGCGTTTATTCGCTATCTGCATATAGAATTAAGGGTTTTCACTATCAAAACAAGGCGGCTGTGATATGGCCCCATCCATCGGAGGAAAAGTGGCAGCAACTATTTTTTATGAGCGCGACGCCAATCCTGGCGTGTTGAAGGACAAGACCATTGCGGTGCTCGGATACGGCAGCCAGGGGCATGCTCAAGCGCAGAATCTGCGCGACAGTGGATACGAGGTGATCGTGGGGCTTGATCCGGGGCGCAAGAGCGCCGCGCAGGCGAAAGCTGACGGCATGGAAGTTCTGGCCCCCGCGGAAGCAGCCAAGCGCGCCGATTGGATTCACATTCTTACCCCGGACGAAACCCAGGGTGATTTTTTTGAAAAGCAGGTCAAGCCGCACTTGACCGAGGGCAAAGTGCTGAGCTTTTCGCATGGCTTCAGCATTCATTTCAAGACCATCGTTCCTCCGAAAGACGTGGACGTGGTCATGATCGCGCCCAAGGGGCCGGGGCATTTGGTCCGCCGCGTGTACACCGAAGGCCGCGGAGTGCCGGCGCTGGTGGCGATTTATCAGGACGCGAGTGGCAAGGCTTTGGAATTGGCGCTTTCTTTCGCTTACGGAATTGGCGCGACCCGCGCCGGAGTTTTGCAGACGTCCTTCCGCGAGGAGACGGAAAGCGATTTGTTCGGCGAGCAGACGGTTCTTTGCGGCGGCCTGACTTCGCTGATCAAAAAAGGATTCGAGACGCTGGTGGAAGCAGGCTACGCGCCGGAGATTGCCTACTTCGAATGCTTGCATGAAGTGAAGCTGATCGTGGATTTGATCTACGAAGGCGGTCTCGCGCGCATGCGTTACTCGATTTCCAACACGGCTGAGTACGGTGACTTGACTCGCGGCGAGCGTGTGGTTGGAGACACCACGCGCCAGGCGATGAAGGAAACTCTTCGCCAGATTCAAAGTGGAGAATTCGCCCGCGAATGGATTGAAGAGAACAAGAAAGGCTGCCCGAATTTCAACGCGCTGCGGGAAAAAGAAAAGCAGCATCCGATTGAAGTGGTAGGAGAACAACTTCGCGGAATGATGTCGTGGCTGCCGGGCGGAAAGAAAGCCAGCGCGTAATCGTATGTGTACGCCGGACTTAGTCCGGCGTTTTGCTTATCTCACACTTTGTCATCCCGAGTGACGACATGAGCTTCTGAAAAGAAGCTCATGTTTAGTCGAGGGACCTTGCGTTTATCAAAAGCAGATTCCTCGCTTCGCTCGGAATGACAAGTTCTTAATGAATAACTAGACATGGTCAGTTTCATTTTCTGAAAGATATTTTATGGACCTAAAACACCGCAGCCGTAGCATCACCGATGGACGCGATCAGGCCCCGGCGCGCGCCATGTTCAAGGCAATCGGGTTTTCTGACAGCGATCTGGCCAAGCCGATCATTGGCGTCGCCAATACCTGGATCGAAACCATGCCCTGCAACTTTCATCTGCGCCGATTGTCGGCCAAGGTGAAAGAAGGGATCCGCGCGGCAGGCGGCACGCCGATGGAATTTAACACCATTGCGATTTCCGACGGCGAAACCATGGGTACCGAAGGCATGCGCGCGTCGCTGGTGAGCCGCGAGGTGATCGCGGATTCCATTGAGTTGGTCTGCCGCGGGCAGTTGTTCGATGCGGTCGTCTGTGTTGTGGGCTGCGATAAGACTATTCCTGCCGCGGGCATGGCTCTTGCGCGCATGAACCTGCCAGGTTTGGTTCTGTACGGAGGCACCATCGCTCCGGGAAAATTTCGTGGTAAAGACATCACCATTCAGGATGTGTTCGAAGCGGTAGGCGCAAACGCCGCTGGCAAAATGAGCGACGCTGACTTGCTGGAAGTTGAAAACAATGCTTGCCCCGCTGCTGGCGCGTGCGGCGGACAATACACCGCGAACACGATGTCCACGGTAATGGAACTCATTGGCCTGTCACCGATGGGCTTCAACAGCGTTCCCGCCATGGAAGCTCGCAAGGATGAAATCGCATTCCGCTGCGGTGAAGTGGTGATGAATGCCTTGAAGAAGGGAATTCGTCCGCGAGATATTCTGACCCGCGCAGCTTTTGAAAACGCCATTGCGGGTGTTGCCACTACAGGCGGATCGACTAATGCCGTGCTGCACCTGCTCGCAATCTCGCGAGAAGCCGAACTTCCATTGCAGATTGATGACTTCCAAAAAGTCAGCGAGCGCACGCCGCTGCTTTGCGATCTGAAACCCTCGGGGCGGTTCGTTGCCACCGACGTGGATAAAGCCGGAGGCATTCCCGTCATCGCCAAGCGTCTGCTCGACGGCAAACATGTTGACGGCTCAACGCTGACCGTGACCGGGAAAACATTTGCAGAAGAAGCAAATGCCGCGAAGGAAACTGCTGGACAGGAAGTCATCGCGCCGCTCGATCGTCCTTTGAAAAAAACCGGCGGCCTCGTAATTCTTCGCGGCAATCTCGCGCCGGATGGCTGCGTGGCCAAGATTAGCAGTCACGAACGGCTTTCGCATCGCGGCCCCGCACGAGTGTTTGAATCGGAAGAAGAAGCGATGGCGGCGGTTACGGGAAAGAAAATTAAAGCCGGTGACGTAGTCGTGATTCGCAATGAAGGCCCCAAGGGCGGTCCGGGCATGCGGGAGATGCTGAGCGTGACCGGAGCTATTGTGGGCGAGGGTTTGGGTAGTTCGGTGGCGCTTATGACCGATGGCCGTTTCAGCGGTGCCACTCACGGCTTGATGATGGGCCACGTCGCGCCAGAAGCCGCACTCGGCGGGCCGATTGCTGCTGTCAAAGAAGGCGACACCATCAACATTGACGTCAATAAACGTGTAGTTGACGTAGAAATCAGCAAAGAAGAAATGGATAAACGTCTGAAAGAATGGAAACCCAAGCCGCCGCGTTACACGACCGGAGTTTTTGCGAAGTATGCAGCGCTGGTAGCGTCGGCAGGCGAAGGTGCGATTACGAAGGCTTGAGTAGGTTGCTGAACGACCCGCCGGGTCGGAGACCCGGCGCTACACTCGCAGCGCTAATTTCCGTCCCGACGCATTTTCAGATAAGCGGTGATAAACGGCTGAAGATCGCCGTCAATCACTCGATCCACGTCGCCGACTTCAGTTTTTGTGCGATGGTCTTTGATCATGCGGTAAGGCTGCAAAACATAAGAACGGATCTGCGATCCGAAATCAATGTCCAGCTTTGAGTCCTCGATCTTCTTGGTGGCCTCGCGCTTCTTCTCCATCTCAAATTCATAAATCTTTGAACGCAACATCTTCATGGCCCGTTCGCGATTTTTATGCTGCGAGCGTTCATTCTGGCAACTGGCCACGAGTCCGGTAGGAATATGCGTGATGCGAACCGCCGAATCGGTCGTGTTCACATGCTGCCCGCCCTTACCGCCAGAGCGATAAGTGTCGGTGCGAATGTCTTCCGGCTTGATGACGACTTCAATGCTGTCATCAATTTCCGGAGAAACATAAACGCTGGCAAATGACGTATGGCGGCGCTTGGCTTGGTCGAAGGGAGAAATGCGGACCAGCCGGTGAACGCCAATCTCGCTGCTCAGCAGCCCGTAGGCATATTCGCCATTCACCGCGAAAGTTACGGACTTTACTCCCGCCTCTTCGCCCGGTTGGTAGTCATAAACGACAGTCTGAAAGCTGCGCTGCTCGGCCCATCGCAAATACATGCGCAGCAACATGTCAGCCCAATCCTGTGACTCCGTTCCACCCGCGCCGGGATGGATGGTCACAATGGCATTGAGGCGGTCATTCGGTCCGGAAAGTAAACTCTGTGTCTCCAGCTTTTCCACCACAGCCCGCAGCGCATCAAGCTCGCGGCGCAAATCGGCGTCCACATTTTCGCCCTCGCGGGACAGATCGAAGTAAGCGGAGATGTCGTCGCCGCGGCGTACCAGGTCAGCCTCGGTGGCCAACACATCTTCCAGGCGCTTTTTCTCGCGCATCACCTGCTGGGATTTTTGCGGATTGGACCACAGATTCGGGTCCGCGGATTGCTTTTCAACTTCGGTTAGTTGCTCACGGCTCTTACCCGCGTCAAAGATACTCCCGAAGGTCGTGGACTTTGTTCTTTAGTACCGCGTATTCCTGCTCGAGTTCTCCGACCATGGCGACTAGGATTTCCTCTTTAGAAATGGCAAGCGCATGAATAGCGCCGCTAGAGAAATTATCGCACAGAGATAAGCGAACCAGTCACCGTGCCGGGTGTAGAAAGTAGTTTCACGGGAGAGCGCATACTGCGCCTGCAAAGCGGTGCGTGCTTTTCTCGGCGCGCTGGCCACGATTCGTCCGTAGGGATCAACCGACGCGGTCACGCCGGTATTGGTGTCGAGCAATAGCCAGCGGGCATTTTCCACGGCACGCATGCGCGACTGCTTTAAATGCTGCGCGTAGGCGCCGCTGTCGCCATACCAGCCGTCATTGGAAAGATTCACGAAAACCTGCGCTCCGTTTTTCGCAAATTGGCGGACCTCATCCGGAAAGATTGACTCGTAGCAGATGAATACGCCGAGGCCAGTTCCATCCGCCTGCAAAGGTTGACGGGAACTGCCGGAAGAAAAGTCGCCAACCTGCTGCGTCAAGCCTCCAGCAAACGAGAAGATGTTTTTGAAAGGGACATATTCACCAAAGGGGACGAGGTGAACTTTGTCGTAGCGCGCGGTCCATTCACCTGCGGGACTTACCAGCGACGCGGAATTGAACAACGTCTGCCCTGGCTTTCCCTCGTCGTAAACCGTGACGTCGCCAGCCAGCACCCAACTCCCGGTTTGCCGCGCCACGGTGCTTAGCGCGCCACGAAATCGAGCATCGTCTTGGTAAAAGGGCGCGGGGGATTCGGGCCAGACGACCAGACCAGCGCGCTTCGCGGAGCCTGCGTCGGGCGTGGCAAGACTCGGTGCGCCGAGTTTGGGTGCACTGAGGTTTGTAAGCTCTTGCAACGTGGTCTGAAAGTATTCGCGAGTCCAGTCACGTTCATCAATGGCGGGAATATTCGCCTGCACCAGCGTGGCACTATGATCGGCGGGAAACTCTGGCGCGCTTACCAGACTGCCTGCCTGCAAAACAATGGCAGCGCCAATCGCCGCGATGAGCAGCGAGGTCCTTTTTTCGCGACGCACCAGCAATGCGGCGGCCAATGCGGCGTTCACCACCAGAATCTCAAACGATAAGCCATATACACCGGTGAAACTGGCAATACGCGACAGCGGAATATTGTCCACCTGCGAAATTCCCAGCAAGTTCCAGGGAAATCCAGTAATGCGGGTACGGGCCAGTTCCACTGCAACCCAAACGGGAGGCGCCAGCAGTAAAGCATTGCGGCTGAATGAGCTACTGTCCGCTAAGAGGCTCACGATAAGCCCGAACAAACCGTGGTAAAGAGCTAGATAGAGGCAGAACAGGATGAGAACGCCGAATGCGGCTGTGGCGCTGAGTCCGCCATACTGGTGCATGGTGCTGTAAATCCAATAACAAGTGCCCGCATACCATAGGATCCCGCAAATATAAGCCAGTAGAAAGGCTTGTAGCGGGGTCGCGGGCAACAGCTTCACGCCTTCAGTAAATTGCAAGGTGTTCGGCCGACGAGCTCGCAAGAGAGCGATTAACAAAGGCGCAAGCGCAATCCACCCTAGGAAATAGAGATTGGGAAGCGGGAAAATCAGAATTTGCAGGATGGCGGAGATGAAAACCAGGATCCAGGCGTTTTGATGAATCTTTCCCACGCGGTAAGAATAACAAATCATCTCTTTGACTAGTCCGCGCCACCGATATCGGCCAAAACATATGGCCCCTATCAATTTTTCCAACTATGCGAAATTCGCGGCTATCGGCTAAGATTGCCAATCGATGGCAATTGTGACTACTATAGGCGTTCGTTTGCTGGAAATTCCGGTCGCCACGAGCGTAATTGGAGCGATCGTGTTTCAGTTTTCAAGCGCCATTAAAGACCTTAAAATTCAATTGCCATCAGGCAGATCCACCTTTCACGAGACCACCTAACCAACCGAATGGCTAGCCCTTTTCAACCTGGTTCCACCACGTCAGACCGCGTGCGCATTGTGGTTGCCACGTCGGTCATGCTCACTTTCATTTCGTACTGGCGCGCTGCCGCCATTGTGCTCAATGACCTGGGTTCGTCGGCGTTTTATGCGGCGGGGATCGCGGAACAGGCGGTAGGGAAGTCCGCGCCCTGGTTCATCGTCGGGGTCATGCTGTTCTCATTCACGGTGCGGGCGGTGTATGTGGAAAGCTGCTCGATGTTTGTCCGGGGCGGCGTGTACAAGGTTGTAAAAGAAGCGCTGGGAGGGACCCTTGCAAAAGTCAGCGTCTCGGCGCTGATGTTCGACTACATCCTGACTGGGCCCATTTCCGGAGTTTCCGCCGGGCAGTACATTGCAGGACTCATCAATTCCATTCTGCAAACCGCGGAAGTCCACGGTTGGGTGCCGCGCGCGTTGCACATGATGACGCACGGCACGCCGCACGTGAATGAGAATTGGACTTCCGTGGTGTTCGCGCTTGCCGTGACTGTCTACTTTTGGTGGGAAAACACCAAGGGCATTCAAGAGTCCAGTGAAAAGGCGCTGCGCGTCATGCAGATCACCACAGTCATGGTAGTCATACTTCTGGCGTGGTCGGCGCTCACGATTTTCAAACAGGGATACCAGACTGTTCCGTTCCCGACGCCCGGCAACCTCCACTTCAGCAAGGAAGCGCTGGGGTTCCTGAAGCATACGGACCTGGCTTCCAACCTGGCCCGGAAGTTTGGCCTGCTGGGAATCTTGATTGCCTTCGGCCACTCGGTACTCGCCATGAGCGGTGAGGAATCGCTGGCCCAGGTCAACCGCGAACTTGCCCATCCCAAGCTGAAGAACCTGAAGCGGGCCGCCATCATCATTGCGATTTACAGTTTCATGTTTACCGGCCTCACCGCGCTGCTGTTTGTGATGATCATTCCCGACGCGGTGCGTGTGCCGATTTACAAAGACAATTTAATCGCCGGCCTTGCGATGTACATGTGGGGCCCGCAATTACTCAGGCTGGTGTTCCGCGCATTCGTGGTCGTCGTAGGATTTCTGATCCTTTCCGGCGCTGTGAACACGGCCATCATCGGCTCCAATGGCGTTTTAAACCGCGTTTCGGAAGATGGCGTTCTTAGCGACTGGTTCCGGCAGCCCCACAAACGTTTCGGCACCAGTTACCGAATCATAAACATGGTGGTCATCCTGCAATTGGTCACCATTCTGTGGAGCAAGGGTGATGTGTATCTGCTGGGCGAAGCCTACGCCTTCGGAGTCATCTGGAGTTTTACGTTTAATGCTCTGGCGATGCTGGTCTTGCGTTTCAAGTACAAGGGCGAGCGTGGCTGGAAGGTCCCCCCCAACATAACCATCGGAAAGACGGAAATTCCGCTGGGCCTCTTATCCGTGTTCCTGGTTTTGTTTTCCACCGCGATTGTGAACCTCTTTACGAAGTCAGTAGCGACCATCGCGGGAGTTGCTTTCGCGGGGTCATTTTTCCTGATCTTCACGATCTCCGAAAAAGTGAATCACCGTAAGCATGCGCAGGCCCAACTGGAGATGAAGGAACACTTCCAGTTGCAGCAGAGCGCGACGGTGGATCGGGAAGAAATCGGTATACGTCCTGGCAATGTGCTGATCACAGCCCGCGATTACAACACGCTCAACCATCTGAAATGGGCGCTGCAACGGATTGATACAAAAGATCAGGACATTGTGGTGATGTCGGCCCGTGTGAGTCCGTTTGGCGCGGCAGCGTACGATCTTTCGACCGAACAGATTTTTAGCGATTACGAGCAGCGCCTGTTCACGCGCGCAGTCTCGGTGGCGGAAAGTTCAGGGAAAAAGATTTCCTTGCTGGTGGTCCCGGCTCGCGACGTGTGGTCGGCGATTGTGCAGACGGCGAACAACCTTGAGTCCTCCGCCGTGGTCACTGGGGTCTCCGGCAAAATGACGACGCAGGAACAGGCTTTCGAACTGGGCCGCGCATGGGAGAGCGCCCCGGACCCGAAACGTCAATTCGTGGTGCAGATTGTATATCCCAATTTGCAGGTGGATACGTATCGGATTGGGCCGCATACGCCCTCCATGAAGACCGAGGATGTGCATCTGGTGCACCGCCTGTGGCTGAACATCACTCACGAAACCGGGCTGGACAAACTTCATCATCACGATATTCTCACCGAAGCGCTGACTAGGTTTGCCCGCGACTATGCTGGACATGAGCACGATCAAATCGTGCAGGACTTGCGCCGCGCCACTGGGATTACCGAGAAAAAAGCCGAGCCGATTAAAACGCAGTCTTTGCCGCCTGCTCCGGGCGGTAGTCGTTCTAGTCGCGCCGAAGAGGACAATCCCACGGATCCTTCTGGAGGAAATTCCTGAACTTTCAACTGCGGCGAATCACGCCGGGAGCTTTTACAAAGCAGCTCCCGTTGATTGGTTCCGTTTAACCACTTAACCACGCCGCGCGAATCGCGCCACAGCCGCTAGTTGCTTCAGATATTCCCTGAGCGGGCGCGCAGGCGTTCCCCAAAAAGCTTCGCCCTTGCCACGAAGGACTTTTCCGGGCAGCACTCCGCCCTGGCCTCCAAGCATTACCCCTTCCTCAATGCGCGCGCCTTCACCGATACCCACCTGGCCGCCCAGCAGAACATTCTTTTCCAGAGTGACGCTTCCCGAGAGCCCCGTTTGCGCGGCGACGACGACATCTTCACCGAGCTGGCAGTTGTGGCCGATATGCACCAGGTTGTCAATCTTCGCGCCGCGCGAGATGCGCGTGACCTCTAGCGCTCCTCGATCAATCGTTGCATTGGCTCCGATCTCAACGTCGTCGGCAATTTCGAGCCGTCCAATCTGCGGGAATTTTTCGTAATGGCCCGTGGCCTTATCACGGACATATCCAAATCCATCGCTGCCCAGCACGGCGCCCGCGTGGACAATCACGCGTTTGGCCAGCGTGGTTCCGGGATAGATCGTTACATTGGGATAAATCTCGCAGTCCTGCCCGATCGATACTCCCGCACCAATCACGCAGCCAGCGGCGATGCGCGAGCCGGTTCCAATTTGGACTCCTGGTCCAATCACTGCTCGGGCGGCAATCGTTACGTCCGCGGCGAGCTTTGCCGAAGGATCTACCGTGGCTGATTCGTGAATCCCGGCAGTTGCATCCGGGCGAGGGTAAAGCAGCCGGGCCGCACGGGCGAAAGCCAGTTTGGGATGTTTCGCGATCAGCAATGGCTTGGGTGAATTTTTGCCCGCCGCAAAATCGCCTGCCAGTACCGCGGCCGCCGAAGATGTGAACGCGGCCCGCAAGTGTTTTTCATCTTCCACGAAAACAAGGTCTTGCGGGGAGGCGGACTGCAAGCTGGCAATTCCTGAGACGACGACCTCGCCATCTCCTACTACTTGCGCTTGCACGAATTCCGCAATCTCTTTTACGGAAATTTTCATGGACTCTTTTTATACGTTTACGAGAGGAAAGAAAAGCCGCAGACTACAATAACCGCATGCAGAAGAAGATTTTCTGGATCGTGTTCAGTGTGCTGGGCTTGATTGCGGATTTTGAACTATCCATCTGGTGGTGTCTGGCGGCGACGGTCCCCATCGCTTATGTGAGCTGGTGGGTTGCTTATCGGAGTGATTGGTTTTAGGGTAGGAGCAAGGGTGAGCGAGGGTTTCCCCGACTGACGTTTGCCAGGCTAAAGTCCGGCGCTACAAGAGCAGAAAAACTTAATACAGCGGTGGTTCTCCTTCAGGGCGCGTCTTCCATCGGCGGTGCACCCACAGCCACTGGTCGGGATAACGCCGCACGTAATCCTCAATAATTTTCGTGAAGATCTGGGTGTTGGCGGTGATGTCCGCTTCGTTATTGTCGCTACGGACCAAAGTGACAGCGGGATCGAAGCGCAGCCGATACTTTCTGAGGGCCGGGTCCCAAATGGTAAATCCCGGCACCACCGCGGCTCCGGTGCGCAATGCAATGCGGGCCAGTCCGCTGGCCGTGCAGGCGGGAATGTTGAAGAAATTCACGAAAATTCCCTGCGGCGGAGTCATGTTGGTGTCCATCAGGATGCCCACCACTTCTCCCTTGTTCATAGCCGAAAGCAAACCGCGAACGAAGTCGCTTTTGTCCACTACGGTATTGCCATGCATGGTTCGGTAGCTGCGGACAAGAGCGTCCAGGTAAATGTTATCGAGCGGGCGGGTCACAATGTGCATGGGATGACCGTGCATGGAGTGGGCAAAGGCGGAAAGCTCCCATCCGCCAAAATGCGCAGTCAGGAAGAGAATGCCCTTTCCTTGCGCCACGGCTTGCTCGTAGTTCTCAAATCCGTCATACACAATGACGTTATTCAAATTCTGCAGAGTGTATTTGGGAAAGCGGCAGACCTCTGCCAATTGTCGTCCTAACGAGGTGAATTCACCGCGCAGGATGCGGGAGCGCTCGGTGCGGCTCTTTTCCGGGAATGCCAGCTTCAGGTTGCGCATGCCAACATGCCGCAGGTGGGCATGCAGAAGATAAATCGTTTGTCCCAGCGAAATGCCAATGGCCCGCGCCAGCGGGCGGGGAAGCAGCCCGAGAATGGTGATAAACGGCCAGACCAGCGCGTATTCGAGTCGCTGCCGCATTAAGGAGAAGCGTGACGGTACCATTCACGGAAAATCAATGTCAAACGGTCCAGGTCTTTAAAAGTAACCAAGTAAAAGCAAACAAGGCGCGATTTTGGCCGCGCCTTGTCACAATTTCTCTGATCCAGGATTATCTAGTCCCTGCCACCTTGGCCCATTTCGCGAGAGTGCTCAAGAACGGATAAGACGCTTGCGGCGCTTCCATCCCACCGGTCAAGGATGTTTTGAACGGCACGATCTTTCCGTAGAATTCTTGCGTGCTGTCTTTGTCCTCGTTGATGACCGCCCCGTTCAGTGCGAGACCAGCGAAAACGCCGCGGGCGCGAGAATAAGAGAGTACCTGGGCGCGCATCTTCCAATCCGTATCGGCGGCGGCATGCCGTCCGACCGGCCCGGCGGCCACACTGGCATCCGCCCCCAGCTTGAATTTGGAAGAAAGCAAGTTGTCCATGCCCTCGCGGTTCATGATGAGCATGACCAAATCAATTGCCTGGCCGCCGATTTGCAATCCAAAACTGCCGCCTTTGATGGCGAAAAATGCGGGAGCGCTCCAGCCTTTGGCTGTGCGGCAGCTGGCGACGCCGCGTCCGTAACGCGCGCCGATGACAAATCCGCCATTCAACATCGAAGGCACCACTGCGACGCACTCTGCGGAGCTTAGTACTTCCGCTGGAATTCCTGTATCGGGAGCGGACTGGATTTGGTCGAGCACTTTTGAGGCGGCCTCCACACGCTGCGCCGATTTAGTGCCACTTCCGTCGGCTGCCCAGGCCATCGCTGCCAGACAAACCACTACCCCTGCCACGTAAAGCTTTCTCATGGACTTCTCCTGGTTGAATCTTTGGGTCAAAATTGTATGTAGCTGATTGTAAGAGATTCGCAGGTGAAAAAAATGGTTATCCGAAGTATCTTTGAAGAGGTTGTTGACTGATTTGGGGACAAAAAAATCGGGGCTGGTAGCGGCGACCCTAAATCTCCACTTCCAACCCCGTCTCCCAGGTTCTGTGGTAGGTGACGCGAGTATGCGTCAAGCGATATTGGGCCACAAGATTACCTAGGTCATTGTCCGGAAGTAATGGCGGAGATTCGGAAGGTTAATTTCCGCGGGAAATGGAATGCGTAGTAAAAATGCGCGTCCGCCGTGGGATTCTTGTGGACAGCGTGCAAAGTTATCGCGCAGTGACCAGCGAATGCGTGATGGCATGAACGGAGAGCGCTATGCGGTTCTGCACGCCGACCTTTCGCATCAATTTGGCGACGTGCGCTTTTACGGTGCGTTCTTCAATCCCGAGCACGCTGCCAATTTCTTTATTGGAGCGGCCCACGACCAGCATTTCCAAAACTTCTTTTTCGCGGTCGGTGAAAGTGACGCGGCCGGCGGGAAAGATTCGTCCGGGCGCGGAAGTCACGCGTTCAATGAAAGTGGAAAGTACATGGCGCGGGGCCCAAACTGAGCCTTGATTGACAATGCGGATGGCCTGCACAAATTCCTGCGGCGATGCTGCTTCATCCACATAGCCTTTGGCCCCGGCGGCAATGGCCTTCAAAATCGTCTCTTCGTCCATGCCGGAACCGGTGACAATAATTCGTAGGTCGGGACGCGAAGCCTTCAGGCTGGCCATCACGTCGAACAGATTTTGTCCCGCGCGATTACCGAGCAGGATGAGATCGGTATTCTGCAGGGTGCTGACATCCGCCATGGTAGCCGAGATCAATTCAAAATCCGACTCCGTATCAAACAAAGCCCGGAAGCCAACGAAGCGTAGCGGATCACTTTCCACCACGGCAATACGGATCGGCTCTTTCTTAGACGGAGCGGCTTTCATCGCAGTTGCAGCCTTCATATGCTCTCCTGCACAGGGAAACTCGATCTAGAATAACCAGAACATCCCCGCGAGGGAAGAATCGGTAATACATTGGGATTACGGCAGTAACATGGGTTGCATCCAACCAAACCGAGGTTTAAACGCGTGAAACTGAGATTCCGAACCGTTTTTCAGGGTTGTGTCCTGCTATTGGCGGGTGTGGTTATGGCAGGGGCGCAAACTGCTACTACTGCCTACCAGCCAAAATTTCCTGGCGATCCCGCCCATTCCGACTCCGAGGCTCTCGCCTTGGGCTATATGCGCACCATATTGCGGGCACAAAGGATCTATGAGAAGAAAAACGGGCACTATGCAACTTCCTTGATGAACCTGGTCCATACCGGCTCATTTACCCGGCGGATGGTGGACACTCATCGCGGCGACTACACGGCTTCGTTCCGCTCGCACAAAGACGGATTTGAGCTGACCATGACGCCCACCCAGGTGGACGCCGACCATCGTTCGTTTTATGCGGACGAAAAAGGTGCGATTCATGGAAACGATCAGGGAGCGGCGGATGAACATTCGCCGGTGGTGAAATAAGACAATTGAATTCGCGATTGTTGGTTATGGGAATTAAATTTCAAGTTCCCGGGGCCGCTTTTACCTCCACAGCTTTTCCGTTGCTGTAGGTTACCGAGATAGGCTTGCCGCCATTTGCGTAGTACATCGTGCCATTGTCAGCGTCTCCGGAACCTTCGGAGCTTCCCATCCCCAACGCAAAACCGACTTGCAACTGGTTCATCCCAGGTGTTGCTTCATGTCTATCAATCGCTGTCCAGACGTCCGCCGGCCAGTCTTTGTAAAGCTCGTGCGGGTCCTGAATGAACAGCATGTCGTTGGAGTAGAAGCGAAAGTCGCCGTCTTTGACCGCCCCAATGGGAAATGAATACGTCCGCCCATCTTGTTCGAAGAGGGCCATGATCTGGCGCTCGCCGGGAGTTCCCGGCGAAGCGTCGAGCACGACGTTTTTGATATTAAGCTTTTGGATTGGTCCGAGTGTGCCCTTTTGGTGCGCAAAATCTGAGCGGTGCTGCGCTTCGCTGTAGGGATAAAAAGCAATGCGGTAACCCAACCTCACCCATACCGGCTGCTTGGTGAGTTGTTTCGCGGTTTTCAAGTCGTAGGGATAGAGCTTTTTGGGGACAACGTAATCATCGGGATCGAGAGGCGGTGCCTGCTTTTGGACCTGCTCCGATTCTGCTTTTCTTTCATGCAGCACGTATGCGGTACGAGCAGCGGCCACCGCGATGGCAATGGCTAGAAAAATCTGAATTTTCTTTCGGGCGTCGGCTTCCATGGTTCCGTTCCTTAGGCGCGTATCATCATCGCGCAAGCGCGAACTATATTACTGCGGAGAATACTTTGGAGATGAAGCTTTGGAGATACTGCCTAAAGAATTCAGGCGGCGCGCCATAGAACCAGTGGGCACGGAGCGGCTGCACGGCTGAGCCAGCGGGTTGGCCTCGCTCATCCCGCCAGAAAGCGATACCAAGAGGACGCCGAAGTCTCACTCATATCCGATATGCGCTCTCCTACTCTTGAGGCTACGTCAAGGAGCGTGGCTCCCTGTTCGACGTATTCATGAAAGTTGGTGCGGATATCGCGAAACTTCTCGGGATATTCGGAAGCCAGGGTGGCCAGCCCGATACCGGCGCAGACCAATCCTGCGGGCCGTTTCCCACGCAACAAAAGCAACGCGCCAACACCGACGCTTCCCGCGATCAATGCGTGCTTCCAGTTCTCCATGGTTCTCTCCTGTGGTTCGCACCGGCAAAATCATGCCGTAAATTTAAGATGCAGAAAGTCTCTGTCGAGATTTACATCCTGAAGGCAACTGACAACCGCGAAAATGTTTTATTCTGAGACGTCTTCATATCCAGAAGGGGTTTTTATGACCAAAACGCCTGATTCCAGCCCAGAGCAAAAAGCGGAGGTACTTTTCTACTGTCCCAATTGCGCCGCAGAGGCATCCGATCCCCTCACCTGCGGAGACTGTTCTGCTGTCATCTGCCGGCGCTGCGGCACGCCTCTGGAATCTTCTGATGAGTTGGGGATGGGCTAAGCGTCCTCATTCGCAGTCTTGCAGGCTGGCTCCCGCGTCTTTCGATAGGTTACTTCGGTTTCCTCCCATTCATGGAAGGACGTGTTCTCTTTGGGCCAAAGTCATACTCTTGTACTATTACCGTCACATGAACACGGGTTCCGTGAAGAATACCGCCATCCTGTTAGTGACTTGTCCGGATCGTAAGGGTCTGGTGGCTGCCATTGCCGACTTTGTACTACAGCACAACGGCAATATTTTGCATGCGGACGAGCACGGCGACCCGGAATCGCGCTTGTTTTTAATGCGGGTGGAGTTTGACCCGTCAGAGTTTGATATTGAGTTGTCTGAGTTTACCCGCCATTTTTCTCCAATCGCGGGCAAACTTGGCATGAATTGGAGACTGGCACAGTCCAGCTACCGGCCGAAAATGACGATCCTGGTTTCAAAATACGATCATTGCCTGGTGGACCTGCTTTACCGGCACAAGAGCGGCGAGTTGCATTGCGACATTCCGCTGATCATTTCCAATCATCCGGATACCAAACCGATCGCCGATTTTTACCAAATCCCGTTCTTCTTCGTACCCGTCGATGACCGCAATAAGCAGGAAGCGGAGCAAAAGATTCTGGCGATGCTGAAAGAGCACAACACGGACTTCATTGTTTTAGCGCGCTACATGCAGATTCTTTCCGATCAATTCGTGGCCGCGTATCCCAGCTGCGTGATTAATATTCATCATTCGTTCCTGCCTGCGTTCGTGGGCGCAAAGCCTTATCACCAGGCATTTGCGCGGGGCGTAAAGCTGATTGGCGCCACCAGCCACTACGTCACGGAAGTTCTCGACGACGGTCCCATCATCGAGCAGGATGTTGTCCGAATTTCTCACCGCGACACCGTGAACGACCTGCTGCAAAAAGGCCGCGATCTGGAAAAGATAGTGCTTTCACGCGCGGTGCGCTGGCACGTTGAGAACCGAATTTTGTTGTACGGCAAAAGAACGGTTGTGTTCGATTAAATGCTGAGTAAATCCAATACGAATGACGTGCCGACAGGTAGCGGATTTGCTTCGGGATTTCCTTCCGAAAGACGCTTGCGATGTTGGTACATGGCCCGACGAGAGGCTTGTGCGCAACACAACATTAGGTTTTACTTAGATTTACGGCTTCCCATCCCAAGGCACGCTGGGGGGAAGGTTTTGCTTGAGGGGTTAAAGCGTGGGTGAGGATCCGAAGTGGGAACTTGCCATTCTAGCGACTGTACAGGGCTTTTATGAAAAGCTCTTGCAGGAATCGGTAGAAGGCGAAGTTCCAATTCCATCAGGGCTGGAGACGGTCTCGCTGCAAAGCGATGACGCTGATGTCAACCAGACTCTGACCAAAATGCGTCGCTGGCTGCGCCTGCTCGATATGGCGATTACTCCCGCCATGTTGCGCCGTGCCCTCACGCTTGATACCGATCCGGAAATCGCCGAAGCGTTGCTGCGATATTTCTCGCGCCGCAAGGAATTGGGCGCTGTTAACCGCGATAAGACCGATCTGGTGGCTACCTTCCTCTATACCCATCCCCGCGTCCCCGGTCAATGGGAGCGGAGAGGCTATGGGCTGGATGGCTCGCTTCCTTTGTCCCCCTTTGAAATCGCGCTCCTGGAAATTCTGGCCGACTCAGAGGCCCCATCGCTTCCTGAAGACCACCTGCAACTGCTGCGCAGGTTTGACCCACTTTGCGAAGAAGCCGAGACCTTTCGCGATCTGAATACGCTCATGGAATCGGGAATCATTTCCCGTGTGCGCGATCTCAAGCAGGCATTTGAGCTGTCGTTTTACCATCCCGGCGTGCTGGCTACGATTGCGCCCTACAATGCGGCCTTCGGAAAGAAATTCGATGAACTTTTCCGCAAGGCTGCCATGGAAATCAAGACTTTTGCTGAGGCCTTGCAGGAACAGGGTGGAAGCATCCTGGGCAATGTGGACGGCATTGACGTGACTGTCGAACACGTAGCCAGCTTGAAAGAAAACGAATTGCTCAAAATAGATTACGGGCAAGCGCTCGATAAATTTACGCGCGTATCCCGGCTAAAGAAGGCTTTGGAGCGTCGGCCTCCCATTCGCCGCGTTACGCGTCCCACACCCGCGCCCGTGCCTGTAAAGCCCCGCCCAGCGGCGGCAAGACCTTCGCTTACGTGGGAGCCGCCGGCGGTGGATGTGCCCGCGATGCGAGCCAACGTAACTCCCCAGCAGGTTTCCGGAGAAGAAACCAAGCTGTTGAAAATTGAAGAGTCCATCCGCATTTTCGTGCGCGTCGCTGATCCCAAGTTCCGGCAGGTCGTGCCCATGCGATTCTTTAACCTCACGCTCACGGCCGCCGAAGCCGACTCTTACTGCGCCGACTATTTGGAAGAAAAGAGCCTGCGCGCGGGGGTATCCAGGGTGCTGCTGCGGCTGGTGGCAATTGGAGCGCGCATCAATACGGAACTGGAAGAACTGAAGCGCTGCGGGAATTCGCCTTCCTTATGGAAGATGCACTCTGACTCATTGATTGTGTTGCTGGAAATCGCTCGCAGCGTGGGAGAGAGTGCGGGACGGGTCGCCAACCTCGCCGCGCAGCAGAGCCAGACCGCGCAATCGGAGGCCATCCAGGCATCCCTCAAGAGATTGCGCGATTGCAGTGACTTGGCGGCCAAAACCCTTTCCCGCTCTGACGAACAGAAAACCGTGGCCAGCGGCGCGGTCTAAAAACTCGCTGCATTTACCGCCGCACAACTCTAACCCCCAATATGGACCATCGTCCGCGAAGCGGGCACGAAATCCGCCTCGCCGATGTGGTGGCGTTCTTCTTTCTTCTGGACCACATCGCAAATGAAATTCGATAACTCTTCATCGGACGAGCCTCGCGCCATCAATTCGTGGAGGTCGTGGTCCCACACGGAAAACAGGCAGGTGCGAATTTTTCCGTCGGAGGTAATGCGGATGCGGCTGCAATGTCCGCAAAAAGGGTGCGAGACGGGCGCGATAATTCCAATCTCGCCAATGCCGTCGTCAAAGCGATAGCGTCGCGCCGTTTCACTGCGTTCATGGGGAATTTCCACCAAAGGCCGGTACTCGCCCATGCGGCTGATAATTTCTTCTAACGTCACCACGGTATTGGGTGCCCAGACGCGGTCTTCCTCGAGCGGCATGAACTCGATAAAGCGCAGGATCACGCCTTCTTCCCGGGCAAACATTCCAAAGGGAATGATCTGGTCCTCGTTGAATCCGCGCATGAGCACGCAATTTACCTTGAGCGGCCACAATCCGGCACGACGCGCGGCGCGAACGCCAGCCAATACTTTGTCGTAGCCGCCGGGCACGCGGGTAATGCGCGAGAATCGGTCGGGATCCACAGCGTCCATGCTGACGGTAACGCGCCGTAGGCCCGCATCTTTAAGCGGCTGTGCCATTTCGGCCAACAAGTGGCCATTCGTGGTCAGTGCCAGGTCGAGAGCGTTGCCATCCACATCCCGCAGTTGGCCCAACTCGTGGATGAACTCAATCAATCCCTTACGCAGCAGAGGTTCGCCTCCGGTAATACGGATTTTGCGGATTCCAAGGCCTGTGAGAATACGCGCCATGCGGAAGTAGTCCGGGAAGGGAAGATCGCCGTAGAGCGCGCCTTCGTTTCCCGTGCGGCAATAGACGCACTTGTAGTTGCAGCGGTCGGTCACGGAAATCCGCAGATCGGTGATCGCGCGGCCGAATTTGTCGGTAAGAAGCATACAGCAGTAGGGGTTTAGCACTTGGCATTCGGCTTATGGCGAAGTTGGGCCAAATGCCAACAGCCCAATGCCAAATGCAAGAATTCATTATAGAAGGGATGAGATCAAGATAGGCGGTGAGTATCAGCGCTTGCGGATGCGAAAGAAGGCGCGGATATGACGCTCTTCGGTGGCCACGGCCAGATCGAGCAAAGCAAAAGCGAGTACAACTACTCCAACCGAAATTACCACCATACTGACTCCAAATTGTGCAGATCAAGCAAAGTTAACGCTGTTTTATCGCCTGTTCAAGATCACTAAGGTACTGAGTGAATACCTCCTCAGAGGCGCTTGCGGCTGTCAAATGCCTTATTTCCCGGATGAGCACGAGCGCCTGGCTCTGCTAAAGTGTTCTCGCCATGAAACCGATTCGCAGCTTTGCCAGTGACAACAACGCCGGGGTGCATCCGGAAATTCTCAAGGCCATCGCCACCGCCAACCATGGCCACGCCGTTGGCTATGGAGACGATCCCTGCACGGATGCCGCGCTGGCCAGGTTTCGCGAGCATTTCGGCGATGATGCCAAAGTGTTCGTTGTCTTCAACGGCACGGCGGCAAATTGCCTGGGGCTGCAAGCCCTCACTCATTCGTACGATGCGGTCATCTGCGCGGAGGGTGCCCATATTTACGTGGACGAATGCGGCGCGCCGGAGCGGCTTACCGGATGCAAGCTGATCCCAGTACCCGCGCCTGAGGGCAAATTAACGGTAGGAGCCGTAAGCCACGTTTACCACGGAATCGGCGACCAGCACCACGTGCAGCCGCGTGTGATCTCCATTACCCAGGCCACCGAAGTTGGCACGGTTTACCAGCCGGACGAGATCAAGGCACTTTCCCACTTCGCCCACGAACGAAAAATATTCCTGCACATGGACGGAGCGCGAATCTCCAATGCCGCCGTAAGTTCCGGACTTACACTCCGCCAGGCCACGCGCGACCTGGGCGTGGATGTGCTTTCGTTCGGTGGGACCAAGAACGGTGCTATGGGCGCCGAGGCGATCGTCTTTTTTGATCAGAAGCTCGAATATGGCGAAAACCCCAGCCGTGATTTCCGCTTTCTGCGCAAGCAGGGTATGCAGCTCTCTTCAAAAATGCGCTTCGTGTCAGCCCAATTGGGCGCTCTGCTGACCGATGATTTGTGGCGGAAGAATGCACAGCACTCCAACGCGATGGCCAGATTGCTGGAGCAGGAGCTGCGCAAGATTCCAGCCCTCAAAATCATGCACCCGGTGGAAGCCAATGGAGTGTTCGCGCAAATCCCGAAGGCCGCCATCGCGCGCATTCAGGAGCGTTACTTTTTTTACGTTTGGAATGAAGAAGAATCCGTCGTGCGCTGGATGTGCTCGTTTGATACCACGGAGGATGACGTGAGAGCTTTCGTTCGCTTCGCCGCTGGAATCATTGGAGCCTAAAGATATTGCTTTTTCGGATTTGTTCTACTAGAGTGACGGCCAATCGCTGAATTGCGATGAGTTCTCGCAGGAGAGTTTAATGATTAGGAAGTTTCTTGGTTTAATGGCTTTGAGTGTAGCGGTAGCTTGGCTTCCCAGTTGCGGGACCGGTCAGCGACTGGTTTCAATTCAAGTCACGCCTTCTACTGTCACTTTTGGAGCGGCAGATCCTATACTGCAAGCTCAGTTAACTGCGACGGGTACATACGTTCATCCCCCGGCCTCGAAAGATATTACTAGTCAAGTGACTTGGACATCTGACATTACACAGGTCGCACAAGTGACGACCGCCGGAATTGTCAGTCCAAATCTTACCTGCGGAATTGCTAACATTACTGCGAGCATGAAAACTAATCAGCCCCGCGACAACCAAGTTACCGGGACAATGGCCGTAACGGTTGATGGGCCAAGTAGTCAGGGATGCCCCGGAGGCACTTTGCCCGCACTTACAGTATTGTTCGCTGGATCCGGCACTGGAGTTGTCACAAGTAGCCCAATTGGAATTAACTGTACGGCAAGTTGTAGCTCGAGCTTTACCGCAGGGGCAACGGTGACGCTAACAGCGACTGCCAATAGCGGCTCCAACTTTGCGAGTTGGGCAGGCTGTGATGCTGTCACAGGCCAGAGTTGTACAGTGCTTTTAAATGCTTCGCGGACAGTTACACTGACGATCAACTAGTCAGATTTACGATTCGGATTGAAGATCATCCAAGCTTTTCTTGTGTTTTTGCTTGATCTTCTTCTTCCGATTGGGGATGACTTGGGCTGCAGGAGGCTCTCCGATCCGCTCGCGCGCAAGCGCCTTAACCGCCTCCACGGCGCGAAATGTTTTTGGTTTCCGTCTTTTGGGCATTTCGCTTATCTTGCCATAGCTACAACGCTGCAAGAAGTGCAATAATTTACAAAGCCAGTGAACTACTGCCTGGCAGCGGAAGGTCAGCTTATGGAAGAACGTGAATTTTTCGATGAGCGGCCGGAGAAAAAGCCGGCTTCCCTGAATTGTCCCCATTGCCATGAATCCGCTGAATATGAAGTGACCTGGCTCGTCCGCTCCAAAAAGCGGCAGCTTCCACCTCGGGCCGACGAGCGCGACCGCGCGCGTTTCGCAAAGGCGCGCTCTTACATGCTGCGCCGGGATGACCTGATGGTCTGCAAGAACATGCGCTGCCGAAAGCGCTTTGATATCTCCGGCGTGCAATCGGTGGTTTTCACCGAGTAGTTACTGCCCGATGGTTTTGTCATTCTTCGCGAGGCGAGGAACCCATGCAACTTGCGGCGGCAAAAGCGCATAGGTCCTTCGCTGCGATCAGGATGACACACTACATAGAGGGTAATCAGCAGTAATCCGGTATTTCCGTAACATAAAAACAGCAACCATCCCGAGCCCGTTTCCATCTGAGCTTGTAGAGGTTGACGATGCTCCCCAATACGAATTTCGACGCGAAGCCCCAGGGCGCTCCCAGTGAAACGTTATTTTCCGAACCTGAATTTCTGGAGTCTCCATTCGACCGCTGGCTCCATCTCGCCGATGTCATCATCGAGAGGCACAAGAATCCGGACAAGCCGCAGTCGTTGTGCGATCAGGACTAAAGCCCGCATTGAATAAACCGCGTTTCCTAAGCCCGGTTTAATTGAACGCCTTCATTAAGCGTGAATTTAACTATTTCGATTCACGAAACTGTGTTCAAAATGAACAAAGCCGTTTAGAATATTTCTATGATCGGAAAACAACTGCTGCGCATGGAAGAAGCTGGCATGGTGGAGAGTCAGCGTAAAGGGCTGTTCCTCATGACTCTGGGAAAAGTCTTGCTGGGGTTTGACGGCATCTTGCTGGCGTTTGTTTACGTAGGGATTCGCAGCGGCTCTTTCATGTATGTGTGGTGGGTGGCGGGGCAGGGTCTGCTTGGGCTTATTCTATTGGCGGTCGGTTCGAGCAAACGCGGCAGCCTCAGCGAATAGTTGGCCGTCTGGCAGCTTGGTTGCCGTTCAGTCTCTCCTGGTATATTCCCCCCAAACAAAAATCGAATCCTTGCCAGCTTACGTAGCATCTTTAATTTCGTCTAAGATTTTTCGTTTTAAAGACTTCATAATTCCAGCAGTGTTTTTCTGGATGGCGCATGCCACCCAGCCGCATGCTAGTTTATTGGAATGAGGGCAACACACTTGGAACCTGTGCGCGAAAGATTTTCAAAATTCTCTTTAATGATCGCGCTTGCCGGGCTGGTTACTGCGGCGAGTTGCGGAGGCGGCGAAGCCAAAGCCGGAGCGCAGGCCTCGATGCAGGCTTTTCCGGTAAAGGTGGAAATCGCCAAATTGGCCCCTGTGCAGGATACGACAGAGTATGTCGCTACTCTGAAGTCGCGCGATTCGGCTGTCATTATGCCTGAGGTGGATGGACGTGTCACCCAGATTTCCGTGCATTCCGGCGAACATGTTTCAGCCGGCGCCCCGCTCATGCAGATTGATCCCAGCAAGCAGGAAGCGACGGTCAACAGCCAGGAAAGTGCGCTCGCCGCCCAGCAGGCAAATCTTGAATACGCGCAGCAGCAGTACACGCGCACCAGTGGATTGTTTAAGGCTGGGGTGGTGAGCAAGCAGGAGATGGACCAGGCGAAGTCGGGCCTGGATGCCGCGCAGGCGCAGTTGAGCGCTCTTCAGGCGCAACTCAAAGAACAGCAAGTCCAACTTCACTATTACCGGGTCAACGCGCCCACCAACGGAATTGTTGGCGATATTCCCGTGCGGGTCGGCGATCGCGTGACCAGCTCCACGCAACTTACCACTGTGGACAAACCCGGCAGCCTGGAAGCTTACATTTATGTTCCGGTGGAGCGCGCTCCGGAATTGAAGCCGGGACTGCGCGTGCAAATTGTGGATAAGGACGGCAATCCGCTCACAGACAGCAGGATCACGTTCATTTCTCCGCAGGTGGACAACACAACGCAAACGGTGCTGGCCAAGGCCAGCATCGCCAACAGCAATGACAAGCTACGCAATGCGCAGTTCATTCGCGCCCGCATCGTGTGGGGTACTACGAACCAACCCCTGGTCCCGGTGCTTGCGGTGTCGCGCTTGGGCGGACAATACTTCGCATTTGTCGCACAACCCAAAGGCGAGTCTTATATTGCGCACCAGCAACCGGTCAGCGTGGGCCAAATGGATGGCAATGACTACGTCGTGCTCGACGGAATTAAGCCCGGCGACAAAGTCATTGTTTCAGGCACGCAATTCCTGGTGGAAGGCATGCCGGTGGCCCCGCAGAGTTAGCCGCCCGATTCGCAGTTAAGTTCCTGATTCTCAGTTCCAGTTTATTGCTGTCAATTACGGACTCATTACATGTTTGTTGATTTCTTCATACGAAGACCGGTGTTCGCTACTGTTTGCGCCCTCATGATCATTCTCGCGGGCGCGGTTGTAATACCCACCCTGCCCATCGCGCAATTTCCCACTCTTGCCCCGCCCCAGGTTTCCGTCAGCAGCTTTTACGTGGGGGCGAGCGCGGAGACCGTGGAGACCGCAGTCACCATTCCTCTGGAAGAGCAGATCAACGGCGCGGAGGGAATGAAGTACATCACCTCCGACAGCGGCAATGACGGCAGCAGCACCATTACCGCGACCTTTGATTTGAATCGCGACCCAGACCTCGCGGCCGTGGACATCCAGAACCGCGCCAGCATTGCGGAAGGCGTGCTGCCGGCCTCGGTGAAAACCACGGGCGTAACGGTCACGAAAGCGTCCAACAATTTCGTTTTTGGCGCGGCGATTTATTCTCCCGACAAGCGCTACGACACGCTGTTCATGAGCAATTATCTGGACGTGTATGTCGTGGATGCGATCAAGCGCGTCCCTGGAGTCGCCAACGTAATCATCTTCGGCGAGCGCAAATATTCCATGCGCTTGTGGCTGGATCCGGGGCGCATGGCCAGCCGCAGCCTCACCGCCGGTGACGTGGTTAGCGCCTTGCAGGAACAGAATGTGGAAATCGCCGCCGGCCAGGTGGGTCAGCCCCCTGTTCAGGCGGGGCAGGCGTTTCAGATCAGCGTGCGGGCCATCGTCAGGCTTAGCGAACCCGCGCAGTTCAACAACATTATCCTGAAGACCAATGCAGACGGAACGCTCGTGCGGCTGCAGGATGTGGGCCACGCGGAATTGGGAGCGGAAGATTATGGCTCTGGTCTGGAATACAACGGGCACGACGCGGTCGGCATAGGAATCACGCAGCTTTCCAACGCCAATGCGCTGGAAGTGGACCGGCTCGCGCTGCAAGAGTTGGACAAGCTTTCCAAACACTTCCCGCCGGGAATGATTTATGAGAACGCCTTCGACACAACGGATGCCGTCGGCGAATCTATCAGGGACGTGCTGAGCACGCTGATCGAAGCCATCATTCTCGTCATCCTGGTGATCTTCCTTTTTCTCGAAGACTGGCGCAGCACCGTCATTCCCGCGGTTACGATTCCCGTCTCGCTGATTGGAACCTTTGCGTTCATCAAGCTACTGGGATTTTCCATCAACACGCTTACTTTGTTTGGCATTACCCTGGCCACCGGCTTGGTTGTGGACGATGCCATTGTCGTCATTGAAAATATTGAGCGTCATATTCAGGAAGGCGAAACCAACGCCCGCAAAGCTTCTTCTGCGGCGATGAAGGAAGTGACTGGAGCGGTCATCGCGACGTCACTGGTGCTGGTAGCGGTGTTCGTTCCGGTGGCGTTTTTCCCCGGCACCACCGGCATTCTGTTCCGCCAATTCGCATTGACGATTGCGTTTTCCATTTCCATCTCCGCTTTCAACGCGCTCACGCTTACTCCCTCGCTTTCGGCGTTGCTGTTGGGACACGCCCACGGTGAAAAGGGCTGGTTCTTCAGAGGCGTGGACAAAGTTATCTCTTCCATCACGCATGGCTACGAGAGCGCACTACGCGGCTTTCTAAAGCTTCGCCTGGTCGCGGTCATACTTTTCTTCCTGGGCTTGGGGGTCACCTACTTTGTCTTCCAAAAAGTCCCCAAAGGATTTGTGCCCAATGAAGACCTGGGTTATTTCATCATCGCGGTGCAGGCGCCGCCGGGAGCTTCGCTCAATTACACCAAGAGCATTGGAGAGCAAGCGGCGGTGGTGCTAAGAAAAATGCCGGAGATCCGGAACATATTTTTCATCCGCGGCTTCAGTTTGAGCGGCTCGGCTCCGAACCGCGGAATTATCTTTGCCACCCTCCAGCCTTATTCAAAGCGCAAAGGCGAGGAGCATACCGCGGATGCCGTGGTGCAACGCGTGCGTGGACCGTTGTTTGGAATTTCCGGAGCGCTGGTATTGCCGTTTCCGCCTCCGGCGGTACAGGGTTTGGGAAGCTTCGGTGGCTTCCAGTATGAATTGCAGGACCAGGGAGGCCATAGCCTGGAAGAGCTGGCGCAGGTCACGCAGAAGCTGACGCTCGCGGGTAATCAGTTGCCGGACAAATCGTTGACCGGGCTCTACAGCAGCTTCACGGCGGACGACCCTCAATTCCTGGTCACCATTGACCGCGAGAAGGCCAAGAGCCTGCATGTGCCACTGCAGCAGATTACAGACGCTCTCGGCGTTTACATGGGCTCTTCCTACGTGAACGATTTTGATTTCAATAACCGTTCCTACCGTGTGTACGTACAGGCTGACCAGCGATTCCGGGCTACCGCCAAAGATATCGGCCAGTACTATGTGCGCTCTGACAGCGGAGCGATGATTCCACTGGATAACCTGATTGCTGTTTCGCAGACCACCACGCCGCAGGTCATCAGCCACTACAATCTGTTTCGCTCCGCAGAAATTGATGGCTCAGCCGCGCCCGGGTTCAGCTCTGGGCAGGCCATTCAGACCATGGATGACTTGAGCAAGAAAATATTGCCGCCGGGATTCAACTATGAGTGGACGGGCCTGTCTTTGGAAGAATTGGCTTCCGGCACGACCTCAATCATCCTGTTCGGCTTAGGCACGCTAGTGATTTATCTCACCCTGTCGGCACAGTATGAAAGCTTTGTGCTGCCGTTCATCGTGTTGCTGGCGGTTCCCATGGCCATGCTCGGCGCGCTCTCCGCACAGTGGATTCGGGGCCTGGAAAATGACGTTTACTGCCAGATAGGATTGGTCATGCTTATTGGCCTGGCCAGCAAGAACGCCATTCTGATCGTGGAATTCGCGGAACAGCTTCGCGGACGGGGCATGTCGCTTCTAGAGGCTGCGGTGATGTCGGCAAGAATCCGTCTGCGGCCCATTCTGATGACTTCATTCGCTTTCATCCTTGGTGTTTTGCCGCTGGTATTAGCGACTGGCGCTGGAGAAAAAGGGCGACACTCCGTAGGCACCACGGTGTTTGGCGGCATGATTATGTCCACCGTGCTGAACCTGTTTTTTATTCCCGTGCTTTATCTGATAATTGAGGGATGGCGCGAAAAAGGCGGCACGCACGTAAATCGCGAACAGGAAATTTAAGCATGCGCGGCCAGAGAAAAATTCTTTGGCTGGCTTTCTGCGCGGGTTTCTTCATTATTTCCGCGGTTGCAATGTCCCAAGCCGCCCTCAGCCCCGGGGCCGCGCATCCTCCGAAAAGCGAAAAAACCTGGTACTTCGCGGTCTCTGGCGATTCGCGTAACTGCGGAGATGTGGTGATGCCCGCCATCGCCGCCGGAGTGAAACACGACGACGCGGCATTCTACTGGCATTTTGGCGACCTGCGCTGGATCGTGGATATGGACCAGGACTTCCGGCAGTTGGCCGAGATGCAGGGCAAGCGCCTTTCCGTCATGGATTATCCGTCGTACCTCCGCACAGCTTGGGATGATTTCGTTCAAAGCCAGGCCAAGGCCTTTGGAGATATGCCTTTTTATGTGGGAATCGGCAACCACGAATTGTATTTTCCGAAAACACGTTCTGATTTCGTCACGCAATTTACTCCCTGGCTCGATACCACGGAGCTGCGCGCGCAGCGGATCAAAGACGATCCCAACGACCACACGGTGAAAACTTACTATCACTGGGTCCGCGACGGGATTGATTTTATCAATCTCGACAACGCGTCCAAGGAAGAATTTGACGCCGCCCAGTTGCAATGGTTGGAGTCTATTTTGAAGCGCGACGGGAGTGATCCCTCCATTCATACTCTCGTGGTCGGCATGCACGAAGCTTTGCCGGAGAGCATCTCCGCCGACCACAGCATGAACATGTGGCCGCGCGGTGTACAGACCGGCTTGCAGGTGTATCACGATCTGCTCAAGGCCCAGAACGACGCAAAAAAGAAAGTGTATGTTCTTGCTAGCCACTCCCATTACTTTATGGATGGAACCTACCAGACGGATTACTGGAAGAAGCACGGCGGAGTTCTTCCCGGCTGGATCGTAGGAACGGCGGGGGCGGAGCGGTATCCGTTGCCGCCCGGCGTTGAGAACGCTAACGCAGCGAAGGAATATATCTATGGCTATCTGCTCGCCACAGTGAACCCGGCCCACGAACCGGTAGGCACCATCCGCTTTGAATTCAAGCAATTGGATGAGAACACCATCCCTGCGGAGACGGTAACGCGTTTCTCCGCGCCATTCGTGCACCAATGTTTTATAGGGAATCGGCGGCTGACCCAGGTTCACTAGCGCTCCCGGTTTGCCGTGTAACCCCTTTCACGGATACACTTTAGGTTCTTAGGAGAGGATTCCCCATGTTAGTTGTCATGAAAGCCCATGCTACGCCGGAAGAAGTGCGCGCCGTCTGTCAAAAAATCGAGTCTATCGGCTATCGCGCACACACCATTCCCGGAGCGGAGCGGACCGCTATCGGCGTGACCGGGAATAAGGGCGAAATCGAGCCCGGTACCCTGGATGAAATGGCCGGTGTGCAGGAAGTGATTAAGGTCACCAAGCCTTACAAGCTGGTGAGCCGCGACTGCAAACAGGAAAACACAGTCATCACGTTTCCCGGCACTGACGCTACATTTGGCGGTAAAGGTCTTGCCGTAATCGCTGGCCCCTGCTCCATTGAGAGCCGCGAACAGGCTTTTATCATCGCCGAAAGGGTACACGCCGCAGGCGCGCAATTTTTCCGCGGAGGCGCTTACAAGCCGCGCACTTCTCCGTATTCGTTCCAGGGCATGGAAGAAGAAGGACTCCGCATTATGGCGGAGATACGCGACAAATTTGGCCTGAAGATTGTCACCGAAGCCATTGATCACGAATCGCTCGCGCTGGTCGAGGAGTACGCCGATGTCATCCAGATCGGTGCCCGCAACATGCAGAATTTTTCGCTGCTCAAGCGCGCTGGACGCTCCCGCAAGCCGGTGCTGCTGAAGCGCGGCATGGCGGCCACTTTGGAAGAATTCCTGATGGCTGCCGAGTATGTAATGAGTGAAGGGAACTACAACGTTGCGCTCTGCGAACGCGGCGTCCGCACCTTTGCCGACCATACGCGCAACACGCTCGACTTGAGCATTGTTCCAGCCGTGCAGCGCTTAAGCCATCTTCCCATTCTTGTGGACCCCAGCCACGGTACCGGCAAGCGCAACAAAGTTACCCCGCTTTCCCGCGCCGCAGTTGCCGTAGGCGCGGACGGCCTGATTATCGAAGTCCATCACGACCCCGACAAAGCGCTCTCCGATGGAATGCAGTCACTCTATCCGGAGCAATTTGAGGAGTTGATGACCCAGGTGCGCCAGATTGCGCCGGTCGTGGGAAGAACAGTTCCGGCAATTGGCATCCATGCTCCGGCGGCTTCAATCGCCGCGAAGCCGGTAGGGAACCAGCTCGGCCGGGCGCTATAAACGATCACAACAAGCGATTTTTGGGATCGGTCACTATTGAACGGTCACGGGAATTTGCACACTCACATCGGGCACAGGCCGATTCGCCGGGCTGGCGTTGGTCTCGGCATATGCATTCACCGTGATCTCATAAGTCCCTGGCGGTGTTCCCGCGCTGCTTCCTGCTGAGCCATTGCTTTCGCCACTAGCCGTTGTGATGAGCGTGACCGTCGCCGCTGCTGTGTCTTTAGCGCGAAGATTGACCGTGGACTTGCTGAGCGGATCGGCAGTAGAGACGGAGCAACTCGCCTTGAGAGCATTGGTCGAGCAATTCAAATAGACTCGGCCATCCATAGCCGTTCCCTTAAGATTTACCGTCGTCATGTTTCTCATAGTCGCTCCCGCCTTCACTGTAATTGCGCCGGGAGCTGCAAAACTCGGCGGCGCAACAGCGGAAGCCTGATAGTAGCGAACATAATCCACCAGCATGGGCGCAGGGCTTGGCGTGTTGTTGTCAGGTGGGCCCGGCCAGCTTCCCGTGCCTCCAACGGCGAGGTTCAAGAGTAAATAGAACGGATGATTGAAGTTCCATGCCTGGCCTGCGGGAATGTCATTGGCTGTGCGCACCTCAAAAAATTCGCCGGATCATCCACATAAAACTGCACCATATACGGCGACCAGATCGCCCCGTAAGTGTGGAATGAAGTCACATCGCTATTCGTAAAAGTAAAAACGCCGCCCAATCCATTTCCCGCGCAGTAACAATCTCCGAACGCTTTTCCGCCGTGAAGAGTGGAGCTGATTTTCGCCGGGCCTAAATTTCCCGGAGGCGAAGGAACATCTTCCATGAAATCAATTTCGCCGGAGCTGGGCCAGCCCACGCTGGAGATGTTCGTTCCCAGCGCCCAAAACGCCGGCCACAAGCCAGCGCCCGTGGGCAATTTCATGCTGGCCTCGATCCTTCCATAGGTGAATGACTTCCTTCCACTGCTGACCATGCGCGTGGATGTCCAGCTATTGCTTCCCGGCGCAGTGCCGGAGCCAACACGAACAGCATGAATTACGAGGTGGCCTTTGCCGTCCATAAAAACATTGGAATCATTCGTGCACGGAGAGTGGTTGCTGGGATCGCCCGTGGGACCGCAATAGAACTCAAGCTCGTTGTTGACTTTGAGATTTCCATATTCATAACCCCAATTGCTGCTATCGGGGAAGGTATTGGCGGCACCATTGAACTCATCGCTCCAGCGGAGGTTCCAGGTCTGCGCGGATGTCAAAGAAGGTAAAAATATTGCGCACAATGTAACGAACAAAGCCTGCAAAATCCGGGTCGCGCTACGGTCCATAAAAATATCCCTCTTTTTTACAGAATGTTAGCAGTTCAGCAAAGCCTTTGTGGTATTAAGGCAAACGGCGCGAGGGATTTGATGCCTTCATATTTCGGGCATTCCATGCACTAATGTGCCCCATCGAAGCTGATTTTGTTGCATCCTATAGACACGGCGGCAGGCAAGGATCTCCCAGGATGATGGATCGTCGGCAGCAGAAGGAAAACGCGGCGTTGCGCGGAGCCCGAATGGCGCTTCTGCTGGCGCTCGTGCTTTTGCTCAAAGGCCCCGTGCCGCAGGCCGAGTTGCATTGGGAAACCGATCAACGCGAGCAACTGCGCGTAAGGATCGTGGCGCTCGCGACATCGTTCCCGCGCTCCAGCGTTTTCACCACCGATGAAGTCTTCATTGCAGAAATGCAAATCAGTCACGATGAATCAAGGCTGGTGAAACTGGTGTATTCCTTTCTTCCTTATCAGCCGCGCCTTTCGGAATACGGATTGGATTATTCTCTGGTCCATGAATTGAGCGCCTTGCGCGATCCCAATTGTGATGAGAGCCTGCGGCAATTAATGACCGTGCGAAAAATGAATGGGAATGAAGTGACCGAGCAGGCTGCCGATTTGAAATATTCCGTGGATTCACCCGCGCTCGACGTGAAGCATGAACGCGGCATCCTGCATTGCTATCGCACTACGCCTGAACTCTATGCGCGGGCGGTGCATGATCCGGTGCAGCGGCCGCAATTCAGCCTGAAACTGCGGCGCTAGGAGCGATTGCGGGATTTATTGCTGAGCCCGGCAGGCAGTGCAGTATCCGCCGATTTCCAGCCGCGAAACCATAATTTTGAAGCGGCAGTCTTTTTCCACCTGCTGTTTTAAGTTCTCAAAAATATCACTGACAAATTCCATGATTTTCCCGCAACGCAAGCACGCCATGTGGATGTGGTCGCGGTTCACCTTGCGCTCGTAGTAATGGCCCTCGCCGTGGATGTGCATCAGGTCCAGCTCGTCAATCAGCCCGTTGCGCTTAAGCAGCTTTAGCGTCCGGTACACGGTACTTCTGTCCACCGAGGGATCAATCTTTTTAGCCTTGCGCAGAATCTGTGCCGCGTCCAGATGCTTGCTGGCGGTTTCCATGACCTGCAGGATGGCGCGCCGCTGTTGGGTCATGCGGATTCCACGCTCGGAAAAATACGCCTGCAGGCGGCCCGGGATTTCGGTCTGGGGAAGCGGCATGATTTCTCCTTTTCCTGGTGTGGCAACTGGTCGCAAACAAGCTGCGACGGTATTATTCGCGGCGCATTGACAGCGCAGCGCATTCACGCGAAACTAAAAGTCGTAAGTTCAGTTGCGACCGGTTCGCAACTCTTACCTGCATCACCCCCGAGGACAATTTTTCGGGAACGTACTGGTGCTAGATGCGACGGATTGCAATAAGCGTCACTGTTAAGTTGCGACCGATTCGCAATAATGCTCGAAGTTCAGTTGCGACTCGGTTGCAACATGAAAAGTGTAAATCAAAAAATTGGCTTTGTCTATTGCTGTTTACGGGAAACGCAGTTGTGGCGGCCAATTTTAGCCTGCCGTTAACAAACAAATTGAATACTGCCTGGGGAGACGTCAGCGAATGAGCCAGTCAAGAATCAAGATCAAGGCGAAAGTCAGGAACAATAGGCGAAAGCCGCGCGGTCCCATGTACTGGATGGCGCTGGGCACTCTTGCCGCCTACACCAGTTTCGGAAGCAAGGCTGTGCCGGGCGCATTTGCGCAGCAGGGGCGTCATGGCAGTCCGGCCGCCGTCTCTTCTGGACAAACGCAAGGCTTGACGGTGCGCCGCTTTGATCTTGCCCCGGGGCCGCTTTCCACGGTGTTGCAAGGCTTCGAAAAAATGGCCCCCATCAAAGTCATCATTCCTAACGACGCCATGAAGGACCTCACCTCGCCCGGCGTGAGCGGCCTCTATACACCCGAATCCGCGCTGCGCCAGCTTCTGAACGGCACAGGCATCAGTTATCACTTCACAGCGCCGCGGACCGCGACCCTTGGAATAGAAAAAGTGTCCACAGTTGTCGAGGTGACCTCAACTACGTTGCAGGACACACTCCCGAAACTGATGCAGCCGCTGGTGGACACTCCGCAATCCATCGATGTAGTGCCGCAGCACATTATTCAGGACCAGGGCGCAACCACCTTGCGCGACGCACTGCGCAACGTCGCCGGCATCAGCCTGGCGGCGGGCGAGGGCGGAGCACAGGGCGACAGCCTCACCATCCGCGGCTTCACTGCGCGCAACGATCTTTTTGTGGATGGCATGCGCGACTTTGGCAGCTACTACCGTGATCCTTTCGATACGCAGGAGGTTGCGGTTCTGCAAGGGCCGTCATCGGTCACGTTTGGTCGAGGATCCACGGGTGGGGTGGTGAACCAGGAAACCAAAACTCCCGGGCTGGATAATTTTGTTACCGGCGATGTGGACTTCGGCACCGACAAAACCAAGCGCATTACCACGGACATCAACAAACCCCTGCCATTGCTGGGAACGGGCGCTGCCTTCCGCCTTAATCTCATGGGCCAGGATTCCGGAGTCGCAGGGCGCGATGTAGCCGAAAGCCGCCGCGTTGGAGTTGCGCCATCGCTGGCGTTTGGCTTGGGTACACCCACGCGCTTTACGCTGAGCTATCTTCACCAGTGGGCGGACGACACGCCGGATTATGGAATTCCATGGCTTTTCAACGGGCCGGCTCCGGTCGAGCGCCACAACTATTACGGCTTCGAGCACGGGAATTATTTAAAGACCAACGTGCAAATTGGTACCGCGAAGTTCGAACATGATTTCAGCCCCAGCGTGACATTCCGCAATCAGGCGCGTTACGCGCACTATAACCGCGACCTGCGCATCACCGAGGCACAAGTCACAGGAACATTTGACGGCGCCACGCTAGGCACATCCACGCCGCTCGACGACATCGTCGCCAACCGCCATGAAATTGCGGCCACGAGTTTGGAAACCTATCTTGACGATCAGGTGGACGTCAGCTTCCGCTTCCATACTGGTTTTCTGCGGCACAACCCGGTGACGGGCGTTGAAGTGGGAAGGGAAACCTCCGCGCCGGTGCGGCCTACTTATGTGACGTGTACGCCCACGCTTTTGACCAATTGCACGCCATTCACCAGCCTGGCGGATCCGGACCCGAGCCAACAGTTCGAAGGGACGATTTCCACTACATCGTTCACACACGTGGATGCCTTGAGCGCCGGTGCTTATGTCCTGGATACGGTAAGGATTGGCGAGAAGTGGGAAGTGACAGGTGGCGCTCGGATTGATTGGTTCGACGCCCGCTTTAATCAATTCACTACGCCCGTTCCCGCTACGCCGCCGCCCGGGCCGCGGCCTCCATTCACGCAGGTGGTGACGAAACCAAGCTGGCGCGGAGCTTTGGTTTACAAACCAGCGCAGAATGGCAGCATTTACTTTGATTACGGAACCTCATTCAATCCCTCCGCCGAGTCTCTGTCTTTAAGTGCCAGCACTGCGCAGGTTGCGCCAGAGGCGAATCGCACCTTTGAGGTCGGCACCAAGTGGGATCTCTTTGCCCGCAAGCTTTCTTTGCGGAGTTCCGTAT
>JANWKU010000113.1 GCA_025451215.1 Terriglobales bacterium | reverse complement strand
TCTACTCCGGCCTAGACCGTTTGCCCGCGCAGCGAAGGGCAATGCCAGAACTTCATGAGGATTCAGGCAAAAAGCCCGGCAACGAAAACCTTTCTGCTGATCTCTGCTTTCCTTCTTTGCTTCCTATTCATTGCCTTCGCAGGCTGCCAATATCTGGCTTCTGTTTTTGCCGAGCGCAATGATCAAGTGAATTTGCAACGCGCCGTGCGCCTGCAACCGTTTAACGCGGAATATCGCAATCGCTTGGGAATTTATTTTTCATTGCTGAATCCAGATGCCGCAGCACAATCATTTCGCGCTGCTGTATCACTGAATCCCTACCGTGCGGATTATTGGCTGGCGCTCGCCAGAGCTTACAACTCATTGGATAATGTCCAAGCTCAAGAGCCAGCTCTGCGGAATGCTTTGAAGATGGGCCCCACCGATCCCACCATCCTTTGGGAAACAGCGAACGTCTATTTCAGCGGCGGCAACACGGAAGAGACGCTCAACCTTTGCCGCCGATTGCTGAACGACCCGGGCCCCGACTTCGGACAGGCTCTGCCCTTCTGCTGGCGGGTAAAGCCGGATGTGGATATGTTCATTTCGAAATTGATGCCTCCCCGCACCGATGCCTACGAATCATTTTTGGATCTCCTCATCAGCAAACAGGAAACCGTCGCCGCAACCAGAGCATGGGGACAACTGGTGAGCCTGCACAACCCGATTTTGCGTCCACGCGTATTCGAATACGTAAATTATCTGCTGAAAAAAGAACAGCCGGATGCGGCCATCAAGGTATGGCAACAGGCTGGCCCACTTGCAGATATTTCTGACTATCAGCCTTCGCGCGAAAATTTAGTTGTAAATGGAAACTTCAGCCTGCCGATCCTCAAGGCGGGCTTTGATTGGATTTATCAGAAGAACCGCAACGTCTCGCTAACCTTGGATCCTGCGCAGCATCAATCAGGAACACGATCTTTGTTCATCTCATTCGATGACGCCCAAATTGAAGACGCTGGCATCGGCCAACTCGTGTTCGTGCACCCAAATGGGACTTATGACTTCTCCGCGAATTTCAAGGCCGAGCAGATCGAAGGGGCCGGAGGAATAAGATTCGCACTGGAAGATGCCTATACCCATGCTCCGATACTTGCGACGGACAACTTGACCGACACCAGCAATTGGAAACAGGTGGACCGAACGTTCACCGTAGGCCCGGAAACCAGTTTGCTCATGCTGCGCCTTCAGCGGCTTCCCGCCGGAGACGTAATTAAAGGAAAACTTTGGATTGACGGCGTGCGCTTGACCGAACAGCCACAACAACGACCATGACTTCCCCAGTCATCCCCGACCAGCGGCAGCAGGCAAATGCCGTACCCGTGTCGCGTCCCAATTGGATAGAACACGTTCTCGTCTATGGCCCCTTTGCGCTTCTACTGTTTGGTCCGCTGGCTTTTGGCGCGGTTTCCCCATTCCCCATTTTCGTTCTTGAAGCTGGCGCGGCAGCACTTTTTTTGCTCTGGATTGTCCGCCAGGTAAATTTAGGCGAGATTGCTATCTCATGGAATCCTCTATTCGTTCCTATGATCGCTTTTCTTGTGCTGATTGCCCTGCAACTCGCGACGAAGCATACGGGATATCGCTATGCAACGTATTCCGACGCAATGCTATACATCGCTTACGGGTTGCTTTGTTTCGTGATCGTGCAAACGCTAAGGACTTCCCATCTCCGCCATCTCGCAACCGGAGTATCCGCATTCGGTTTCGTCGTCGCATTGTTTGCCTTGCTCCAGAGCGCATCCTCGCAGGAGCAGTTGTATTGGCTCATCACTCCGCATAACGGTGGCTGGGTCTATGGTCCTTATGTAAACCATAACCACTACGCGGGACTGATGGAGATGCTGATTCCATTTCCACTCGTGATCGCCTTTAGCCATTTTGCGCATGGCGTAATGAAGCGCCTGGCCATCATCGCCGCGGCGATCATGGCAGCCACAGTGTTTCTTTCCGGCTCTCGCGGCGGCATGATTGCATTTCTTGTCGAGTTGGCTGTTCTGGCTTTTTTTCTGATTCGAGAGAAGTCGAAATCCAAATTCCGCATGACCTGGGTGTTCATTTTGTTTCCCATTATCATGGCCTGCCTCCTCGCGTGGCTTGGTGGTAGCGAGTTCGCTAATCGCGTGATCAGCATCAAGACGGAAACGCACACGGAAATTTCCGGCGGTGTCCGCATGGAGATTGCCCGCGACGGTCTGCGCATGTTCAAACAAAAACCTCTTCTCGGATACGGTCTGGATACTTTCCCGGAAATTTATCCTGAGTTCAGGAGCTTCTATACCGAAGTCTGGATCAACGAAGCCCATGATGACTACCTGCAGCTGCTGATCGAAACTGGGGCGCTGGGATTTTGCATTATGCTCTGGTTCCTGTGGACCATGTATTCCCATTCCCTCAGGAAACTAACCGACTGGCCCGACAATCTGAACGGCACGCTAACGCTCGCTGCCATGCTCGGCTGCACGGGAATTTTGGTCCATAGCTTTGTTGATTTCAATCTCCATATCCCCGCGAACGCCGCCATTTTTTATACCCTTTGCACCCTGGCCGCCATGGAACCGCGATTTCGCAAAAACTTTCACCGCGAGCGCAGCCGCACGGTTTCCTAGATCTCCCATTTCGCCCTCGATATCGTTGCCTCCGCGGGAAAATATTGCAAAAGATTGCAGTCCGCAATTCATTTAGCAGGTTGTTCCCTCTACTGCCGCTGAAAATCAATGAGTTACCAGCACGCGAGCATGGCACCTCGATTGCATTTACACGACCACGTCCTAGTGGGCTTCCCCGGCTCCCAACGGCTCCTGTGAGGGTAGGAAATGGCATACAAGGAAATCTTCTGGATGGCGTGTGATTCAACCGAGCAGTTGCGGGCGGAATACGGCCCCTTCCACACGCGGATTGAAGCTGAAGCCGAAGCTAAAAAAATGGGGTTTGGCTTCCTTCTCCGCTACGAACACATGATTGGCGACAATGACGACATCCAGGAAGTGCGCTGCATATTTATTGAATTGCCCGACGTGCCCCAGCGTGCCTCCCAGCCAGCCCGCAAACTCCACACCCGCTGCGCGAGCTGCGGTGAATCAGCCGTTCACGAAGAAGGCTGGCAGGCGGAAGTCTGGGCCGACATCCACGAGTTCGAGCACACCCGCCACCGGGTAAGATTGTTCGAACAAAATCGTGCAGATGGATTGAAAGAAATAGCCGGTTGGCGCGACGCCTGCGCCTAAAATGCCCGCGCTTAATTCCGCCGCATAAATCTTGTCATCCTGAGCGAAGCGAAGGACCTATGCAACCGGCCGACGGTTTATCGCAAGCTTCCACGCAGCCCCGCCGGCAACTCACTCGCAGCATCGCGATCCAAAAACCAAAGCAACTTCCCATCAACAGGCATCACTCCACCCGCGGGTGGCCCTTGCATTTTGTCTTGCAGCACTCGCCGCACCGCATCGGCTTTGTCTGCACCAGCAGCCATAAACGTCACGCATGCAGCCTGATTGAGCACCGGATAGGTGAATGTGATCCGGAATGCATTGAACTTCTCTACCCAGTTCGCGATCACCAGCCTGTGCTTTTCACTTAGTCCTTTGCTTCCGGGAAACAGCGAAGCCGTGTGGCCGTCAGGCCCCAGCCCCAGCATGATTAGATCAAAGCGGGGAAATTCGCCCGGCTGAAGATTAAAAAACTTGATCAGTTGCTGTTCGTAATTATTGGCCGCTGTCTCCGCATCCTCTTCCGCGTGGATACGAAATACGTTCTCGGAACGCGCATGGATCTTCGACAGCAGACTCTCATTTGCCATGCGAAAATTGCTCTCTGGATCGTCGGGCGGAACATGGCGCTCATCGCCAAAAAAGAAATAAACCTGCTCCCACGGAATGTCCGCCGCAGGAAATCCTGCCAGCAGCTTAAATAAATTTTTCGGAGTGGACCCGCCGGAGAGCGCTACAGTAAATCTTCCCGAAATCCGGATCGCTTCCTGCGCCAGCCGGATAAATTCAGTTGCCGCCGCGGGAAACAACTCTGCCGGAGTCGGGAAAACACGCACATCTAAATTAGTGTTCATACAGAAAAGCTCAGGCGGAAACCGGAGATACCGACTTCGACAGCCCGCATTGCGCGGCCCCAAGCAGGGCGATTTTGTCGTTGGTGATCACGTGCACGGGCATGGCTTCCAGCAACGGGCGCATGCGCCCTTTATCGAGGAATGCCTGCATAAAGAACGGCTCAGCCAGCTTAGACAACAATTTCGGCGCAATCCCGCCGGCCAAAAAAACGCCGCCCGTCGCCAGCATCTTCAAGCCAAGATTTCCAGCTTCAGCGCCATAAATGGAAACGAAAATATCCACGGTTTGCTCGCACAGGGAACATTTCCCTTCCATGGCGGCTCGTGAAATGGCCGCTGCCGGCTCCGTTTCATGCATCTCGTCGGTCAACCATTTGGGTTCGCTGCCTCGCCCCGTATCGCGCAGGAAATGAAAAACATTCACCAATCCCGGGCCGGAGAGCACGCGCTCATAACTCACGTGCCCGAATTGCACAGTCAGGTAGTGCAGCAAATCCATCTCCAGCTCATTGCGTGGAGCAAAATCGGTGTGGCCGCCCTCGCAGGCAAACACATGATGTTGCGTCCCATCCCAATGCAGACCCGCCTCACCCAAACCTGTTCCCGCCGCAATGACCGCCTGATTTCCAACCACGCCCGATCCCGCATTGACTCTCACCAGGTCTTTATCATCGAGAGCGGCGATACCCCAACCTGTTGCCTCCAGATCGTTGATCAGAACAACATTTTTCACTTCGATTTCCCGCGACATTTTGCTCGCTTCAATCACCCAAGGAAGATTGGATGTCTCCACCCGCCCATTCAAAACCGGCCCGGCAATGCCAAAGCAAGCCACATCCGGCACGACGCCCATGGTGTCCACAAACTTCGCGGCAATTTCATCCAGGCTGGAAAAATTGCGGCTGGGAAAAATGGTCACTGACACTAAAGAAAACTTCCCTTTGACTACATCGAAGTACGCCAACCTTGCGTTGGTGCCCCCGATGTCTCCAGCGAGTATCATTTTTCGAAGTTCCTCCAGTGGCGGCCATCCCGTTCCAGCAACTCTTCCGATTCTTTCGGCCCCCACGACCCAGCGGCGTAGTTCGGAAAATTCCGCGGCGGGAGCGCCTTCCACACATCCAATACCGGACTCACCACGCTCCAGCCGGCTTCCACCATATCAGCACGCTGGAACAATGTCTGGTCGCCAATCATGCAATCGTGCAGCAAACGCTCATAGCCGGTGCTGGGCTGCGTGCCAAAATAATCCG
>JANWKU010000112.1 GCA_025451215.1 Terriglobales bacterium | reverse complement strand
TCAACTCATCTGCGGCCAAGATTTTTCTCATCTGGTTGCGGGCGTGGATGGACCACGGACCAACCGTATCCAGACGGGTATAAGCCTGCCAGTGATTGAGAGCTTTGCGCGGCTGGCGGGCTTTTTCAAAAGCCAGAGCCAGGTTGTAATGCGCATCAGCGTAAGTTGAGGCCAGTGAGATGGCGGATTGATATGCACGAATAGCGTCCGGCAGGCGTCCGGTTTCGTCGAGCACGTTGCCCAGATCGAAATAAGCCAGCGCGTAGCGTGGATCAACTTCAATGGCCTTGCGATAGAAGCGCTCCGCCTGCGGGTAATCATGCCGGTTGTAAAAAAGCGTGCCCAGGTTGATGTAAGCGGCGGCGTGCGTGGGATCAAGGTCAACGCACTTCTTGTAACTTTCAATGGCTTCAGCCTGCGTGCCGGGATCCTCTTCCAAGGCAACGCCGCGGGCAAAAAATTCGCTGGCAGTTTCAGCGGCGCGCATGGCATGGATCTTGTGCGATTCCACGACCTCACGCTGATTGAAATCCATTACGAACTGCCCGGCCAGGGGCTCAACCGCTGAGCCCTGATGACGAAACACAACGCGCGACTGGCTGGCGAAGGTCCCCATTTCCATCAACGGGTTTTCCATGCCGGCCACCTGACGCATGGCGCGCAATGATTCAAGAATCACAGCAGAACGCACGCGCTTGGCGCGAAGATCGCGAAGTTTTTTTATTTGCAGAAGGTCAAAAAAGGAATAGGAATTTGCTGCGGGCAACAAACCGGCTTTTTCCCAGCCTGCCAGCTGCCGAGCTGTAATGCGAAGGATCCGCAGAACGTCTGATCGATCGTATCTTTCCACTCGTGGCCTTTGGAAGTACGCGGTCTTTCTTCCTATGTACAGAATATTATGCGAAAGAAGAGGCAGAAATAGCAAGAGGGAATCTCCGCAAGATGTGGAAAACTCACCCCTTTAGTCAATACTTCAGCTTTGTCACTCCGCTCCAAAACCGTCCGCGCTTCATTTTTCCACTCGACTCTGGCTTGCGACTGTGGCAAGGATCATCGGGGATCGCTGCGAGGCCGACCACGCGCCGAGCGGCGTGCAACAGGTGCAAAAGCGAATTTCAAGGAGAAAATCCCAGGCGATTTGGAGCGCAGCGACAAAAATTGTGGAGCCGACGATCGGACTTGAACCGATGACCTGTCGATTACGAATCGACTGCTCTACCAACTGAGCTACGTCGGCCTGCTCGAAGTATCTTTCTATTCTAAGAGAGAGCGGCAAAGCCGTAAAGCCCGCGCGCGCAAACGCGCCGCGACGTTATTCGAATTCCAAGCTAACAAGATTGCCCTGATCAGTTCCCGTTTTGCGGTAGTTCGCGGAAACTTTACGGTTCCGCCATGAGCAGGAAAACTCATCCGCTCCAATCAAGATCAGCTTCTTCGATTGCGGCGCCAGCATCTTCCATCTTTTCCCGCCGGAAGAAATTGTCAGTGTAGCGGCGGGCTGGGCGGAACAATCCACCGAGACCAGAACACCTTTCATGAACAAGACTGGATCGTTCGATGCGGGAAGTATCCGTATTTCCGACCCGCCTTGTGACGAACCCGGGGAATTTCCGGCTTCCGGCACATCATTAGGTTCAACCGCCTGGACCGCAGTCTCCCTTGGGCCTGATTGTGCCCCACGCGCATTCACCGCCGATCTATAAGCCTCCACCTGTTGCAGTTGCTGTGCTGCCATGGATGCGATCCCAGGCTCAGAACTCGTCTGTAACTCCTGCAACAGTGGAATAGCGTGATCAAAATCCTGCGCCTGGAGATAAGCACTGGCAAGGTTCCCCGTATACCAGGGGTTACGTGGGCTCAAGGCAATGGCCTTTTGCAGGGCGTCGATCGCTTCCTGCTTTTCTCCGGCATGGGAAAGTGTCATGCCAAGGAGGTTGTAGGCATCCGCGTAGTTTGGCTCCAACGCAATCGCAGCGGCAAGCTCTTTTCTGATGACATCGAGGGTTTCCCTGTTTCCAGATGACATGCCTTTCCGGCTCGTCATCAACGCCAGCAGATAGTGGACCTGCGGGTCCTTTACGTCCTGGGCAGCAGCGCGTTTGAAGTGCTCGCCGGCGTTGTCCCAGTCATTCTTTTGCATGGCTTCATAGCCCAGACCCCGATTCGCCACGACATTTTCTGGTTGCTTCGCCAGTATCTCCTGAAATTCTGTAATGCCTCGCGCACGGTAGTCGCGGGAATGATAGTCCAGGTCCGCCAGCACGGACTTGATTTCAAGATCGTTCAAGGGGCGCGACGTAAACTGCACTGCGGGAAGACCGGGAGGTATGGGCGCGGTGAAGTGCATGGCACCGCCACGGAAGTAATTTTCGATCATTTTTCCCAGTGCTTCCGGCTCCATGCCAAAGCTGCGCCGGATAGCTTCCGGCACCGGCACGTGCTGATCTTCTGTCATGTGGATATAGACTGCCGTTTGCTTCAGCATGTTTTTCGTCATCAAGAAATGCACCGTCAGCCAGGATTGCGCATAAAAGACTGAGCGGCGGTCATCGCGGTTGTAGATCTGCGAATCGTGGCTAACGCTGAACAGGTCAATTATCTTCAGCCAGCGGTTTTGGCTCAGCAGCTCCGGCAGCTCAGGCTTGACCAAGCCGATGTCAATTTCCTTTTTATCCACCTTCAAAGAGGAGCAGTATTCCGCAAAACCTTCATCGAACCACACCGGCGAGGGAGGAAAGTTGCTGTTGATCAGCAGATGCGCATATTCATGGAAAACCGTGCCCCAACTGTCCTCTTGCGATAGATCCAGAGCAATGTATTGGCGCTCTTCATTGGCGCCGGGACCTCCACGGCCTCCATTGCCCAGGAAGAATCCGGCCAATTCGATTGGCTTGCCGCCATAGAGCGGCGCGAACTGGCGCAACTCTTTAGCGTTGCGAAATGCGATGATCTGCAAAGGGGCTGTGTTGACACTGACTTTCTTGAAGATGGCGCCAAATGCCATGCGCATCTGTTCAAAACGTTGCGCAACTTCATGGGCGCGCTTTTCGCCGCCGTCTGTGGCAACGGAAAAATGTGATGAGTCAACTTCGACCCATGGCTGGTCAGCCCGCGCGGCAAGACCACAGAAAGAAATGGCAAGGAGGAGAAAAGTTCTCCGAATCATAAGCACTCTCATGCAGCAACAACGGTTAGGATGACTACGAGAGTACCTCGATTTTTACTCCCGCCGCAATTAATGAAAGGACTTAGGCGAGAAGCTCTTTTCAACTAAACCATCCGCTGCGGTAAACCACCCACCAGGACAGCACCAGCAGCGGCAGTGTTAGCGCCAGGTTCCACCAGAACGATGGAAGGATGAAGCCCATCACGACGCCGAGCACGGTAAAGAGCAGCCAGAAGATCTTCTTTTCCATCAGGAAAAACCTTACCACGGATCAGCTCGCCGTCATCACGGGTGATCGGGGAAAGCAAAATCTTTACCGCAGATAAACACGGATATACGCGGATCAGGAATTGGGGAAAGGCTTACCACTGATCATTGATCGGATTTTAGAACCAAAATCTTGAAACACAGAGAAACGGGGGAAGCGGAGGAATTTGCGGCCAGTGCTCTTCGCGTCCTTTGTGTCCTTCGCGGTGAATGCTTTTTGGTAAAGTATTTAGATTCATGCTTGACCTTGCTTACGTCCGAGAGAACCTCACACAGGTTGAAGAGATGCTGCGCCGGCGCGGGATGGACCCGGCGCAGGTGCTGAGCGGTTTCCGCCAGGTGGACGACAAACGCCGCCAGTTGATCACGCAATCTGAAACGCTGAAGGCGCAGCGGAATCGCGCGTCAGAGGAAATTGCCAAGCTCAAAAAAGCCGGGCAGGACGCCACCGCGCAGATGGAACAGACGAAAGCCTTGCGCGCGCAGAGTGACGATCTGGAGAAGCAGGCCGCAGAAGTCGACCAGGAACTGCGGACAATGCTGGCCGGGATTCCCAACGTGCCGCATGAGTCGGTGCCGGTGGGGCGCTCGGCTGATGACAACAAGGAAGTACGCAAATGGGGCAAGCCTCCGGAGTTCAGCTTTACTCCGAAGCCGCATTGGGAGCTGGGCGAGCAATTGGGCGTGCTGGACATGGAGCGCGCGGTCAAGCTGAGCGGCGCGCGCTTTGCCGTCTATTGGGACATGGGCGCAAAGCTGGAACGGGCGCTGGCTAACTTCATGCTCGATCTGCACACCAGCGAGCACGGATATACAGAAGTGCTTACGCCGTACATGGTGAATTCGGCTTCAATGTACGGGACAGGACAGCTGCCGAAATTCGCCAACGATCTTTTTAAGATCGACAACCACGACCTGTGGCTGATTCCCACGGCGGAAGTGCCGCTGACAAATCTCTATCGCGACGAGACGATTGATGCGGCGCGGCTACCGCTTTCAGTTACCGGATACACGCCGTGCTTCCGTAGCGAGGCGGGATCCTATGGAAAAGACGTGCGCGGAATTATCCGGCAGCACCAGTTCCAGAAAGTTGAGCTGGTAAAGTTCACGCGTCCGGAGCAATCTTACGAGCAGCATGAACAGCTGACGCGCGATGCGGAAACGATCCTGCAAAAACTGGGGCTACATTACCGCACCATGCTGCTGAGCACCGGCGACATGGGCCCGAGTTCCGCCAAGACTTACGATCTGGAAGTGTGGCTGCCGGGACAGAAACTGTATCGCGAGATTTCTTCCTGTTCAAACTTTGAGGCCTATCAGGCGCGGCGGGCGAACATCAGGTTTCGTCCCGAGGGCAGCAAGAAGAGCGAGTACGTACACACGCTGAACGGTAGTGGCCTGGCGATTGGCAGGACGTGGCTGGCGATTCTGGAAAATTATCAGCAGGCCGATGGCAGCGTGGTGGTCCCTGAGGCCCTGCGGAAGTACGTGGGCGCGGAGCGGATCACGCCGAAGAAGTTCTAAAAAACTTACCGCTGATTAACGCTGATTGGCGCGGATCAAAACCAAAATCTTGAAACACGCAGGAACAGAGGAAGCGGAGGATCACTGCTTTCGATTCATCTAAAATCCGTATCCCGTTGCGAACTATGTCTTTTGATCACCCGATCACGCGCGAGGACCGGATCACACAATTCTCGGAGCTTAGCCGACCGTCGTCTGGTTATCCTTTGCGTTAAGCCTCGCCAACTGAATAAACTAGAGGCATGTCTCGCATTGGGCGCACGCTGAAGGGTTATCTCTTTTGGACATACACGCGGGGAAGCTTCCATTACGACGTAATGGTCACGCTGATCCTGGCGTTTATCTTTATTGCGCCCCATTTCATGGATTTCAAAGACAAACCGCCCAAACGGCCCGAGCATCTTACTGGCATTGTTGCGAGTGCAGATGGAAAGAGCTACGAGGTAGATGCTTCCGCTGTGGATGCCCAGGACGAAGGCATGGTCCGCGCGAATTTTCAGCGTGTGCTGAGGCCGATCACCGGCCCGGTAACCGTGGAAC
>JANWKU010000111.1 GCA_025451215.1 Terriglobales bacterium | reverse complement strand
GTTGAAATCGTAAAATCGCGCCTGCCAGAAAGCCCGCAGCGGCTCTGGTGTTGGCTCGAATGGCAAGATCAACTGTCCGGCGCGAAGAGATCGTTTTCGCTTGCGCAGCATTTGCGCTACACGCACCTTTACTTTCTGAAGCACCGTCGAAGGCGTCCCCAGCTGCGGCTCACCGATCAAAAGATGGACATGTTCGGGCATGATGACTTAACCAACGAGAGGAAAACGCGTCTGGTGGCGTACTTTTGCCAACTCTTTCACGAAGATGTCCCGGGCTCGCGCGCTCTTCAGCAGCGGCAACCGTCGGTAACAACTGAAAGTAATAAAGTGCAGGTGGCCTTTGCCGTAGAAGCGCTTCCGTCCGGATGGCATCGCAAACCCCACGGAAGGAAACGGCACCCCCAGGACCCAGGTACCCAACACCGGAACCTGGGGCACCCTCCGCCTCTCTATACTTTCCCGAGACTTGACACGGTGATATCCTCTCCGCGATTCTTTTGTCAACGAATTTCATTTCTTCAACCCGGGCCACCCGCCAGAAAGCAACAATTGGGGTGAGAATCGTATGCGCTTGGTTGGCACAACCATTGCGATCGTTTGGGCATTCATTTTTTCCGGTGCCCTGGGGCTAATACTCTTTCCAAAGTTAGTCGGGCTGATTCCCCGGCCTGTGCTGGAAACAGTTCGGATCTTTTTAGTCATTTTTCTCTTGGCATCTCTCCTGTATGCAATCGCCTGGCTATTTCTAAAAGGCGTCCGATTCTTAAGGGCGAAGTAAAGCCCTCCGGAGTGGAGGCATGCATACCAGTACCCTCTTTTCCGATTGCGCTTACCAGGAGCTACCGAGAATTTTCTCGGTTCTCCGTGTCGATTCTGCACCTTCTCGTTCGACTATCAGTAGAGCAGCAATTAAGCTCTGAACTTGAACGTCAGACCAACTCAACCCGAAAGGACAAACACAATGCGATTCATGGTCATCGTCAAATGCACCGAAAACGAAGGCGCACTCCCGTCAGACCAACTCATGGCCGACATGAACAAATTCAACGACGAGCTCTTGGAAGCCGGAGTCTTGATAGGCTACGACGGTCTTCACCCCTCGTCCAAAGGCGCCCGCGCCCACTTCTCCGGCAAGAACCGCCCCACCGTGGTTGATGGACCCTTCGTCGAAACCAAGGAACTGATCGCCGCCTTCTGGTTCTGGCAGCTCAAGTCTCTCGAAGAGGCCATCGAGTGGGTCAAGCGCTGCCCCAACGAAGGCGAGACCGACATCGAGATCCGCCAGGTCTTCGAGCCCGAAGAATTCGCATCTGCTTTCACCGACGAAGAAATTCAGAAGGAAAAACAGTTCCGCGCTCGAATGGCAGCGAACGCAGCCAAGAAATAGTCCCAGCTCCTCCACGGCCACTCTTTCGGATGCCTTACCAGGCCGCGAACAACGGGATTCGCGTGCATGTAATGGAGCTTTTCCGGCTTCTCTCCGGTGGTGTAGACGTTGAAATCGTAAAATCGCGCCTGCCAGAAAGCCCGCAGCGGCGCTCGTGTTGGCTTGAATGGCAAGATCAACTTTCCGGCGCAAATAGATCGTTTTCGCTTGCGCAGCATTTGCGCTACACGCACCTTTAATTTCTGAAGCACCGTCGAAGGCGTCCCCAGCTGCGGCTCACCGATCAAAAGATGGCGGGTGGCGCATTCAAAGGTGCTTTCTTGGGTGGCCTTCCTTCGTGGGGTTTGCAAGGGTGGGCCGCTCTTGGTCTTTTTGCCTAGCCGAAAGGTTGCAATGTTTGGTACGGGAGCAGGGGATGATAAGTGCCGGTTCTGAAATCATGCCCCAGGGCGCATCGCTTGTTTTCTGAGATTCAGCGAGATAAAATTCAGGAACGGAGCCAGTAGCGTTAATCGGAACCTTGGGCAATTTGGTGCCTCTCAAACAGGCAGAATTTTTCTGGCTACTCTAATTACTACGGGATGTTCCAGCGATTCGATAGGTGGTGCGTGGGTCCGGAGAGCCTACTTTTTGCCCTTTTCCGGTGCTGGAATAGCATAACCGCGCCGCGCCTGAACCGTCAGGCCGGGCGCATTCACTTTGACTTTCAAGCTGTGATGAGCGCCTGGTTTTGTGTTTGCTGGGGAAAAGGCGAGAAGATACGTGAAATCAGGACCGGAGATGAGTGACCTGAACCCGGCTTCGAGGTCGTTGCTATTGTGATAGAAGGTGCCCCCTGTTCCATCCGCGAGCTCTCCCAAGACGTCCGCACTGGCGGCCATTGATTCGCGACGATAGCGGTCAGCGAGACGTTGTGTGTCTTGTTCAGTGTCTTGATCGATTCGCACCGCGGACTCCGCGCCCTCATTCGTGGTGTACAGACCGCGCGCATCGAGCGTGTTGATAATCGTGTTGGTGCGGGCTGCGATATCCAGTATTTCAGATTTAATGGTCGTTGCCTCCGAATCGGGCGTGAAGAATCCGGAGGAGACCAGAATGACAACGTGCTGTCCTGGAAGCGGCGCCATCCCATCCAAAATGAACCGCAGGAAATACAGATTTTTTCGATAATTGTATTCGCCCAGTTCCACGGCCCGTCGTGCAGCGCTCCGTGCGGTGCTTTCCGCCTGGGACGGAAGAATCCCCCTGAAACAATGTATGACGTTGGCGACCGCGGCTTGAAGCGCCTGATCGTCATCTTTGTTTATGATCAGATCGCCCTGGTAGTAATCGACGTTGAAGCAATCATGTTCATCCGTGCGCAAGAGAGTCTTAACTCGTATATCCAGAATCTTTTGCTTTAGTTTTGCGTGGTCGCTAGTCAGGCCGCTGCTGGTTCCAGAAGTCGCAAGCACGCCCGCCATGTCTGCAGGTCCCAGAGAGGAATCGAGCGCCTTTATCGCGGCTTGTTGTGCGCTGGCGAGATCGGCGTACGTCAAGTTGTAGTCGTCAAACAGGAAGACGACAAATCTCTGAGGAAGAGCGCTCGGCTGTGAAACGGCGGGAGAGCGGGTAGCGTCCGAACTGGGAGCGGAAGACTTCGCTGCGGAGGTCTCGGTAGCCCGCTGTACTATCCTGAAACCTGTGATCGTCTGCGGTTTACCATTGTCAAAAACTCGAAAATCCTCCTTCGCTAGATTGCCGACGGCGTGTCCCTGGGCGTCGCGGACCACGACAGGCACAAGCACTTCATTTGTAAAGGACCGGACCACTGGGGGTGATTGTTGTAACTGCTGCCCCATGAGGCAAGGGGCTATGAATAGAGTAAAGGAGGAACAGAAAATCGCTGGAAGGAGTTCAGGGCTCAATCGCACGGGTTTGCCAAGCTTCCTTTTTGCATAGAGGCGACAGTAGTCTGACGTATAACCGAGCTGAGATGATGCAGAAATGTGAATGGGCGCCATTGAGGACTGGGATTGGCGGGTGGGTGGCGGATTCAAAGGTGCTTACTTGGGTGGCCTTCCTTCGTGGGGTTTGCAAGGGTGGGCCGCTCTTGGTCCTTTTGCCTATCCGAAAGGTTGCAATGTTCGGTACTGGAGCTGGGGATGCTAAGCGCAGGTTCTGAAATCATGCCGCCGGGCGCATCGCTTTTTTCCAGAAATTCAGTGGGATAAAATTCAGGAGCAGAGCGGCCCAACCTCTGTAAAATGCACAAATGGCAGGCCACCCAAGAAGGTGCTTAAGCATGCGCCACCCGCGACTGCGTTTCTGTTGTATTATCCCGGCGAGTTTGTGCCTGCATTATTTCAAACGAAGTCGAGAGGTCGTCCATGAGCAACGTACAAGTAGAACAGAAGAGCTATGAGATGCCCCCGCAAGAGGGGATCAGCATCGCGTATTTTCTTACCGTCGCGGACGTCGAACGATCGGCTCGCTACTACGAAAAGGTCTTCGGCGCACGCATTCTGACCATGGGAGACGGCAACGCCCCTCCGTACCTGCAGCTTGCGAATATCTGGATGATTCTGAACGTGGGAGGCGGGCCGACCCCGGACAAGCCGACGGTAACGCTCAGCGTTCCCGACCCGAATCACATCAACAGCTTTATGAATTTCCGAGTTGCGGATATTCAAGCGTGCTATGAATTGTGGAAAAGCCGGGGAGCCGAGTTTCTGACGGCACCGATCCCCAAGTACGGCGAGATTCGCTGCTACATCCGCGATCCTGACGGTTATATTATCGAGATCGGACAAAGCACCACCCTCAAGTACGGTTAGCCCACCCAAGCAGGTGCCGGGTGTAAGGTGGTGTTCATCTAGATCTCTTCCGCCCCCTGCACGAGTTGCAACTATGACGTTGGGTGCCTCCCAAACCGTTGACGAAGCCTCCCGCGGACAGGTTGCCCCGTGGTGGCACACCTGGCTACTTCTTCTAATTCTATTGATGATTACGCTCTTCGGGATGTGGTCTCAGCATCGTAAGACGCCAGGCCCCGCAATCGCTGGGGGGCACTCCGAAGTCGTGCCGCTCTACGTTTCTCTCATCTTCATGGAATGGGCGCTTTTCTTATTCGTCCGATTCGGGTTCAAGAAAGGCGGGACCTCCGTCCCAGAGGTGGTCGGAGTGAAACGGAGCGATTGGAGGAGCATTGTGCGCGACGTCGCCATCGCCATCCCCTTCTGGGTCGTCTGGGAAGCTGCGGGGCGATTTACCCACTTTTTTTTGGGGCCTGACCAAGCGAAGAAGATTGACATCCTTTTACCTCAGACGGTCCTGGAAATCCTGCTCTGGGTCGGAGTATCGGTCTCGGCAGGAATCTGTGAAGAAATTGTCTATCGAGGGTATTTGCAGAGGCAGTTTCTGGCTCTAACAGGCAGCCCGATCCTCGCGGTTCTCGCTCAAGGAGTCATCTTTGGTGTCGGGCACGCATATCAAGGAGCAAAACAGGTTGTTGTCATCACTGTTTTGGGTGTGCTCTTTGGCCTGCTGGCATGGTGGAGAAAGAACCTGCGACCTGGAATTATCGCTCACGCGTGGTCGGACATTTTTGGGGGATGGATCGAGAGGCTAGTCACATAAATCATCAGTGACTCCCAGACACTTGGGATGACCGGGGACAGCAATGGAGGATGCGCCGCCCGCCATTTGGAAGTGGCTTCGGATCACAATAGGCTGTTTCATCTTCTTCCCTAAGGTGAAAAATGAATCTCGATTACCGTCTCGGCCTCTATCGGTGTTCCCCGGCAAGATGCGGGTTTATATCGCCACTGCCCGACCGCTTCTCTTGCCGCGCGATCAAGCAAGGGAGAGGCGGACTGCAGGGTTTTGATATGGGAGAGCGTGCCTTCCGGCTCTATGCGGACGTAGAACATCACAGTTCCTCGGGTATGCGCTCGCTTGAACGCGTCCGGGTAATCTGGTGCAACCTTATTCGCCAGGATTGCAAGAGTCGGATCTTGGCAGGAGTGCCAGAATTCAAAATCTTTGGAAGCAGGCATCGGCTGGGGTGGCTGCGCACCGGAAACAGGCTGAAGACGGTCGATAGATAGTTCAATCGAGAGGTCTTTACCGCTTTGCAGTCGCAATTTCCCAGGAAACTGGTTCGTGGAAAATAGTATTGGATCAGCGTAATCGAAAACGGTCTTCTCCGAATCGGGCTTGGGGGTTTCCGCATGAATCAGTAGACCGGTTGCGGGGTCAAAGCAGAGGTCCCTGACGGCTACGTCCGCGCGATCAATCTCAACACAAGGCAACGAGATGGCAGCAAACTTTCGTATCCGGGCTTTCCTGACTTTTTCGCCTGCGTGAATTTCGAGCAGCGAAGATATGTTTAGAAGCCGATCGAGGTAGAAAATTATCTGCGGCTGATAATCCAGTGAGCGAAGTTGCCAATATCCGTCGGTCACGCCGTCTCGCATTCTTCGGAAATCACCCAGCTCCAGGGACTCCTGCCAGCGGTCTGGACCCCACCACAACAGTTTGTAGCTTCCCGAGATTTCTTTATCGTCGATTGATGCCCTTATTTCTCCCTGCAAAAGGAACGGAGCGGTGGAGGCAGTCCGCAGGTGCTCCATTTGTCTTGCGCGGGCCAACATTACGTCAGATTCCATTGAAGGGTCGTCCGCGCGGAGTGGATACCCGGCGAGTATGAAAAAAGCCGCACAACCCACAACCACTGCTTGGAGCGCATTCCTCAACGCGGCTTCTCCCTCTATTTATAAGTATCGATTAGGTAACCAAGGAAGAATAGTCTATCACGCAGGGGTGGCTGAGCACTGGACAACTCCTCATTCGGACGACCGGAAAAATTCTTAAGCGTACTGTCGAGCCTCATCGTTTGCTCCGGCGGGTGGCGCATTCAAAAGTACTTTCTTGGGTGGCCTTCCCATGTGGTATCTGCAAGGGTGGGCCACTCTTCGTCTTGGTCTGTTCGTCTATCCGAACGGTTGTAATGTTTGGTACGGGAGCAGGGGATGGTAAGCGATGGTTCTGAACCCTGCCCCAGGGCGCGGCATTCCTTCCAGAAATAACTCAACCCTGGCAACAACGTGCTTCGTCGATCGATCAGCCGCGCAACTTGGCGGCGAGCCAGTAGTCCACACTGAACTTTCCGGGACCCGAGCAGATCAGCCAGAGAAAAAAGAGCACGTACAGGACTTCCGGAAGGTAGAGGAAATCGTCGAGCCAGTTCAGAGGCGAAAGTCCTTTGGGCATGGCGGAAAGCTTGGTGGTCAGGATGGCGACAAGCATATCCACCAATAAAGCCACGCAGGCCAGGTTCGACAGCAACCCCACGGTCAGCAAGGATCCGGCAACGAACTCGACACCGGACACGAAATAAGTCATCAGGTGGGGAAACGGGATTTTGGCCGCAACGAGCGTTTCGTACATCGTTTGGCTGCCGCCGGCGACAAACAATTTATTTGCCCCGGAGATGGCGAAGAACAGCCCGAGCGCAACGCGCACGAGCAGGATGGCGTATGGTTCCAAAGCACTGCTACCCAGGAGCGCAAACTGTTTCCAATCCATCTTTTGTGCCTCCATCGGAGGATGCGCTGCAACGAAAGCCCATCGGGCGGCGTCGTTGGCGAATCCTCCCTCCTCAAGATTATGTATCCATGCGTTCGACCCATTGAGCGCGTGATGCGGGAGCCAAGAAAGGATCCGCAAAGTACTGTGTTTCCCGCGCAACCTTGGCGTCCCGGAACTCCATGATGCTCACGGTGTAGGACGGCTTGTCGTCATAGGTCAGGATGAATTCGGTGATCCAGAGATCACCGTCGCCAATGATGCGCCGGACAGCAAACCGCTTTTTGTTTGGCTGACTGGAGCGTTGGTTCTGAATGTTGCGTCGCCCGCGAGTTCGCTCGCCGGACTGCGGGTATTCCAGCACTGCGTCCTCGTGATAGATGCGGTGCTCGGTTTCAAAATCGTTGGCATCGGAGGCGGCCCAATGCTGATCCAGTGCCGCACGGATCTCTTGATCTCGCACTGAAGAATACTGATCCTTCTTTTGTTGATCGTTCATCTAGAGCCTTCAATTTGGCAAGAAGCTGAATGCTTTGGCGGAATCGGAGTGCGCGACTCGGCAAGTCGCGCTGTTTCGCTTTCTTCGGTCGCCCCAAAGTCTACACCGCGTCGAAGCGTGTAACTACTAATTCGTTGGGTTACCGGAAATGCGGGTAATAGTAGGTCATCGCGCCACGGGCGCGGAAGGGGAAATTTCGGGAGAAATTCGGGAGCAGTTCGGCCCATCGTTGAAAATCCCCACGAAAAGAAATCCGAAGTTTACGAAGGTGTTTTACTCGAGGAGTTGCTCCAGAGGGCGGGTGTCCTTCACGGAGGACAGCTTCGCGGGCCCCTGATGACAACGTGCGTGGTCGCGGAAGCCATCGACGGCTATCGCGTGCTGTTCGCGCTTGCAGAATTGGATACTGACTTTGTGAACTCGGAAGTTCTTGTGGCAGACACGGTGGACGGGGGCCCGATTGACGAGAAGCGCGGTCCACTTCGGCTGGTGGTGCCGCATGATAAACGGCCTGCGCGGTGGGTGCGGATGCTGAAATCCATAATGGTGACTTCTCCGAAGGACATGGATTAAATACGTAAACTGCCCGTCGGACCATCGCCGCCAAATTCCTGAAAACGCGCAGGGCTCCAGCGTTAACCAGCAGGGAACTCGCGCGCTTCCTCTTGATTCGGAGAAAAGCGCGAGAATGTTATTCTCCTTTTATGAACCGAGAGCCGCGTGGTCTGAGGTTTCCATTCAGTGCTGGCGCCGAGGTAATTCTGGAAGGGTCGCGGGAAGCCATTCCCGCGCGCGCAACGGAATTAAGTTTGCGCGGATGCTTCCTGGAAATTCCCACTCCCCTAACAGACCAGCAACGTCTCCAGGTAAAGATTTTGCACTCGAACGAATACTTCGAAGTGGCGGCGGTGGTGATTTACGTCAGGCCGGATGGCGCTGGCCTGTTGTTTGGTGACATGAAGCCGCATTTTCGAAGTGTGCTGCAGGCGTGGATTCTGGCCGCGCTCGATCATCAAGTAAAATTGACGCATTCCTAGCCAACCACTGAGGCGCATTCTTTACTCGCCCTGTGCTTCGGGCTTGTGGCGCGTTCGTTGATTACAATGGCTTGCCAGAGTGATACACTCCCGGTTCCGCCCAGAACAGGAAACGAAAATGGCTGACAACGTTGCGGCGAAGAAGTGCGCCCACCCCTCCTGCAGCTGCCAAGTGGGTCACGGCGAAGAATATTGCAGTGCACAATGCGAAGCAATGGAAGAGACTCCGGACATTTCCTGCAAATGTAACCATCCAGGCTGTAAGGGCAATATAGGCGACTGACCCTGCTATTGCGTTCTGACGACCTGTGAGATCCGTGGGGTTGGCTTGCCGAATCTCGCGATCGTGTAGCAGTTCGTTTTCTTAACTGCGTCGTGAAAGGAATAGGCTCATGCCACTATCGAAAAAACTCGCGGCGGAATTTCTTGGGACATTTTGGCTGGTATTTGGGGGTTGCGGCGCCGCCGTGCTGGATGCGGCGTTTCCCCAGTTGGGGATTGGCTTCCTCGGAGTGGCCCTGGCGTTCGGCCTCACGGTGCTGACGATGGTCTATGCCATTGGCCATATTTCCGGCTGCCACCTGAATCCGGCGATTTCCGTGGGGTTGGCGGTTGGCAAACGCTTCCCGTTCTCTGAACTCATTCCGTACATCGTCGCTCAGGTGCTGGGAGCCCTTTCGGCCAGCGCCGTGTTGTACACCATTGCCAGCGGCAAGGAGGGCTTCCAATTGAGCGGCGGGTTTGCCTCCAACGGATATGGCCTGCATTCGCCAGGCGGCTATTCGCTATTGGCGTGTTTTGTTGCCGAAGTTGTGCTTACTTTCTTCTTTGTACTGGTGATCCACGGAGCCACCGACCGGCGCGCGCCCGCGGGGTTTGCCGGAGTCGCAATCGGTTTGTGTCTCACGCTGATTCACCTAATTGGCATCCCGGTCACGAATTTGTCCGTCAACCCGGCGCGAAGCACGGGGCCTGCGGTGTTCGTTGGTGGATGGGCGGTGCAGCAACTCTGGCTGTTCTGGCTTGCGCCGATCATCGGCGGAGCCATCGCGGGTCTCGTCTACTT
>JANWKU010000110.1 GCA_025451215.1 Terriglobales bacterium | reverse complement strand
CTGCCTTGGGAATCCGGCCCCAATAAATCCAGCCCCCAAAGGGGTCGCCTAGCGGGATGCCATCTTCAAGCACCAATGCCCGGCTTGGGCCGCTTGCTCCCAGGCCGCGCAGTGAAACGCCCTGCGAGGTGGGATTCGCGGTGCGGCTTCCGGAGCGGCGGAATAATGCGAATCCCGGTACCTGGCGAAGCATGTCGTCCACGGTCAACGCCGGGGTTGAAGCGACATCTTTTTCAGAAAGACTGACGGTGCTGCCCGGCGCCTCGGATAAACGAAGCTGGGTGCGGCTGGCGGAGACGATTACTTGCTCCTTGGACTTGGAAGGACTGAGGATGATGTCGAGCGTATTGGTCGCGGCGGAGTTCCAGTTAATTTGAGTGGTCGCGAATCCCGAGGCTGATGCGGCAATGGTTCCTGAACTGCTGGCTATGTTCTCAAATGTGAATTTTCCTTGGTCGTCGGTCTTTACGTTCGCGGTGAATGTGCCGCTCTGGAAGGTAACTTCCGCGTTCTGCACTGCAGCGCCTGAAGCATCGTGAACAGTGCCCATGATGGGCTGCGTCTCGGCCAGCAAGTGTGCAGGAAATAGCGTGAGCAACAATATTGCTTGCAAGGTGAAGCTTCCTAATTTCATACGCTCGCGAATCAGGGCAGCACTCTTTCCCAAAAATTAATAAATGTGCGTCTAGGAACTTTATCAGTTTGCCGCTGCGGTCACTACTTTTGAGGATATGACGATGTTTAATGTGGGCTGCGGGTGCGCGCCAGACCATGCAGAATCCTTTCAAGTAAAATTGATCAATGAAGATAGGCGTACTGGCGCTACAGGGTGATTTCGACGCGCATCGCAAACGGCTGGAAGAATTGGGCGCGACCGTAGTGCTCGTGAAAAAGCCCGAGCAACTGGACGATATTGATGGCCTCGTTATTCCTGGAGGCGAGTCGAGCACGTTCCTGAACCTTCTTGGGGAAGATGGTTTTGAGAAGCTCAGGCAATTCGTGGCGGCAAAGCCGACTTTTGGCACCTGTGCGGGAGCCATCCTGCTGGCTAAAGGGATTGAAAACCCAAAGCAGATCGGTCTGGGCGCAATTGATATGGACATCCGGCGCAATGCTTATGGGCGGCAATTGGAGAGTTCGATCCGCGAAGGGAAGTTTCTCGACTCCTCCACAGAGATGGTGTTTATCCGGGCTCCGCGCATTGAGCGCACCGGCGCTGGCGTTGAAGTTCTGGCTACCGAAGGCCCGGATCCCGTTGTGGTGCGCCAGGGAAAAACCATGGCGGCGACTTTCCATCCCGAGCTTTCGGACGATACGCAGGTCCATCGGGCTTTCCTGCAATCGGTAGAAAAAGACGCAAAGAAATAATTCTTAAGGGCAGGAGTCGAGGTGCGAGCCGGGTCCCGTTCTTGCCTTAAAATTGTTCGGTCCACGAATAGGACCTAAGGAGAGTTGATGGGCTCGCGCGTTCTGCTCGGTGTTGTTCTCATCGCAACTTTGACAACTCTCACAATCGCACAGGGGCGCAAGGGCGCTGTGGCTACCTCTAGTGCTGCGGGCCAATCCGGCGCAACTCCCATCGCAATGGATGCGGACCCCTGTTTTCACTCCGAGTTGCAAAATGGCACAGTAAAGATTTTCCGGGTGCAAGTGGCCGCGCACGCATCCACCAGCCCGGATATCCACCAGCATGACTACATCGTTTTGTCGTTCGGCAATAGCGTTTTTAAGGTGAAGAGCGAATTTAACTCGCGTTCGGTGCAGATGGCGGCGGGCGAACTGCAGGTGTTTAAGGGCGGCTGGGCAGAGCGGTTGATCAATACATCAGATGCGCCGTTGGATTTGGTGGAGTTAGAAGTCGAAAGCGGAATAGATCCCGAGCACCCGGAGTGCGGACTGGCGGCGGCTGAGTGCAGGGATGGCGAGTTCGGCGACGGATTCACGTCCAGCACGCTTTTTGAGACGCACAAGATAAAACTCAGCCGCGTGGACCTTGGCCCGGGCGGCGTTCTTCCCAAGCACTCTCATATCCAAAGCCATGTGCTTGTGGCTCTCGCGGACATGAAACTCAGCGATCAGGAAACCGGCAAGGATGCTGAGAATCTTCAACTAAAGGCTGGTGAAGTGGCATGGCATGAAGGCCCGGAAGAGCACACGCTTACTAATTCCGGCGACAAGGACGCTCCGATCATCACCGTGGAATTCAAGGAATAGGCCAAAGGTATAGAAATGGCTGACCTTGCAGATTAGCAGGCTGACTAAATAAGTTACTTCGCGGGCGCGGTCACTTCAGCCGTCTTGATTTTCACGGCAATATCAATGAACGCCAGGGCCGCACGGCTCAAGGACTTGTCCTTCCGGAAAACCAATGCCACGTCGCGGCGGATTTGCGCGTCGGAAAGCGGCACGGCTTTCAACAGGCCGGCAAGCACATCTTCAGCGACATTCGAGCGTGAAATAAATCCCACGCCAACATCCACGGCAACGAAGCGTTTTAACAATTCGCTGGAATCCAGCTCCATGGAATAACGGGGCTTGAGGCGGCGCTCGTGGAATAGACTTTCCAGAGCATCGCGGGTATGGCCAACTTTAGGAACCAGCAAAGGATAATTGGCGACTTCGGCGAGGGTCACCGACTTCATTTTGGCCACGGCATGGTGGGGAGGCGCTATGGCGATCAGTTCATCGCGATGGATGAGCACGACCGTGAGGCGAGCATCAGTAACCGGAAGCGAGACAAAGCCGAAATCCACACTGTTGTCGATGACCGATTCGAGAATTTTGGCGTAGTCGGCGCGCTTAATGTTCACGGCCACGTCTGGATATTGCTTTTTGAAGTCGGCGAAGACTTCCGGCAGAATGTGCAGGCACGTGCCTTCATTTGCGCCGACAATGATCTCTCCGCGGGGGATGCGCTCGGTTTCCGCGATGGCGGTAAAGATCGCCCGGCGCGCCTCAAGCGTGTCTTCCACATATTTGAGGAAAAGCTTGCCGGAAGCGGTGAGCGAGACCTTTCCGCCGGAGCGGTCCAGGATTTTGGCGCCAATTTCTTCTTCCAGAGATCGGATTTGGGACGAGATCGCGGGTTGCGTGCGAAAACGCTTCTCAGCCGCGCGGGAGAAGCTGGAGAGTCTTGCGACTTCCTGGAAGGTTTCTAGTTGATCGAAGTCCATAGGAGCTATGCTGCGTTCGGCTTTCCCGGAGTTTTACATTCGCGCGGGAATGTATGCTTGCGTCCGCCGCAATAGGCTTGTCTTATGATGAACATAAAAAACATTTAATTGCCTACCTGCGGTAAGCAAGCCTAGACTTAGTCGGCATACGGATGGCAAGATTGTAACAGGCGCGTCGAATTTTCTGCCCCCCGGGTTCATCTCAGCCAAAATGCATTGATTCGCTGTGCAGGCCCGGCAGTTTCGCGCAAAATGAGCACCCCGTAAAGGTGTCATAAAGAAGGAGAACGACCCATGGCTGACGCAAAGACGGCTGACGCAAAGACAGTTTTAGAATTCATCAAGAAGAATGACGTGCAGATGCTGGACCTGCGCTTTACCGATTTGCCGGGTCTATGGCACCACATTTCCTATCCAGTATCGCAATTGCACGAGTCGTCTTTTGAAGAGGGGTTTGGCATGGACGGCTCGTCCATTCGCGGCTGGGCGGCGATCAATGAGAGTGACATGCTGCTCATTCCCGACCCCAGCACCTACATGCTTGATCCCTTCACGGAAGTTTCCACGCTGGTGATGACCTGCGATGTGATTGATCCGGTCACCAAGCAGCGCTATGACCGTGATCCTCGCTACATTGCGAAAAAGGCTGAAATGTATTTGAATTCCACCGCGCTGGCGGATACCGCCTATTTCGGCGCGGAAGCGGAATTTTTCATCTTTGATAATGTCCGCTTTGATCAGCGCGAGCAGCACGGGTTTTACTTCATTGACGCCGAAGAAGGGCGATGGAATTCAGGCCGCGAAGAAAACAATTTGGGATACCGGCCTCGCTATAAGGAAGGTTATTTCCCGGTGCCGCCGACCGATCATTATCAGGACCTGCGCAGCGAAATGGTCATGACCATGATCAAATGCGGGCTGGATGTGGAGTGCCATCACCACGAAGTCGCCACCGGCGGCCAGACTGAGATTGATCTGAAATACGATTCGCTGGTGCGCTCCGCCGACCACATGATGCTTTACAAGTACATCGTGAAGAATGTGGCCAACCAGTACGGCAAGACGGTGACATTCATGCCTAAGCCTATCTTTCAAGATAATGGCAGTGGCATGCATACCCACCAATCGCTGTGGAAGGGCGGCAAGCCTTTATTTGCGGGCGACGGCTATGCCGGGCTCTCGCAAATGGCTTTGTGGTATCTCGGAGGGCTGATCAAGCACGGCCCGGCGCTGGCAGCCATTATTGCGCCTACTACGAATTCGTATAAGAGGCTGGTGCCGGGATTTGAAGCTCCGGTGAACCTGGCGTATTCGCGCCGCAACCGCTCGGCGGCGTGCCGTATCCCGATGTATTCGGCGTCTCCAAAGGCAAAGCGGGTGGAGTTCAGGCCTCCCGACCCGAGTTCCAATCCTTATATGGCGTTTGCCGCCATGTTGATGGCGGGCCTCGATGGAGTTGAAAATAAGCTCGACCCCGGCCAGCCGCTCGATAAGGACATCTATGATCTTGGCCCTGAGGAATTGGCTAAAGTTCCCTCCATGCCCGGATCTTTAGAGGCCGCGCTGGAAGCGCTGGAAAAAGACCATGCCTTCTTACTCAAGGGAGACGTTTTCACCGAAGAATTGCTGAGCACCTACATTGATTACAAGCGATCGAAGGAAGTGGATGCCATGCGTTTGCGTCCGCATCCGTATGAGTTTGCGCTGTATTACGACATTTAGCAAAAACAGCTAATATTTATACGCATGTGACTTTGAGTGTGCGTTGTTAGCTGGCAGCGTTGCTACCTCAACGCCGTTGTCGGGCTGGTTTAACACGGCGCGCCGCGCCATACGGTTGTTGCCGGGCACGTTCATTAATAGAGGAGTCTCTAGTCAGTTAGGTTCAACTGTTCGGGCACCTGTGCTTGTGGTAGCGAAGGGGTTTCTGGAGAATTTATATCTCGCCATAATTCCATCGCGCTAGCAGTTCGATAATTCACATGCCTACGCAGTGCCTTTTCCAGCGCAAAATTGTAAGGAGCCGGAAGCTGTAACGCCAATTCTCTGGGCTTGCCTGACTTAATTTCTTCTTCGGTAAAGCGTAATTCGCGTCCATGCAAAAGGTGTAGAAACAAAAGAGCGCAATGGTAAATATCTATTCTATGATCAAGAGGCCCGAATTCCGATGCATCAAGAGCCTCAGGGGGAAGCATCCAAAGAGCACGGGTATTGGTGGCATCTATTTCGCCAAATACTTTTGCTACTCCTAAATCTCCAAGTTTGAATTGAATCGCGCCGGGATTGGTAGCGTCCATTTCGTCTTTTGCGAAGGCAGCAAAGACGTTTCCGCAATGAATGTCCTGATGAGCGTATTTACTAATATGGATGTAGTGCACCGCCTGAAGCAGACAACGAGCGATAGGTTTCACCCAAATTCGTCCGTCATACCCATCTAGCGAAAATAGATTGGTCAAGGAACAATGGCATCTCTCAGTAATTATGTAGAAGGTCTCCCTGTATTCAAAAGCATCAAAAACATAGGTTATGTGCGGATGGCGAAGTTGTAGAAGTTTATTGAGTTCCGCGATAGTTGCTTGTTTTACCTTTTCGTAGGGTTCGAGTGGTTTCATTACCTTGGCAGCCATTTCATTATTCCAAACATCAATGCAGCCAAACACCATGCCGAAATATCCTTCCCCGATCTTTTCGCCCATGGTGTAAGTGTTGCCCGTCAATTCGCTTGTAATACCCTCTCCGGGTGTAGGCGGCGTAACCCAATCTGACGGCGCAATCACAGGTATAGATAAATCAGGCTGAGACATAGAGCGAGTTTGCATTGTACTCCGGTCTTGCGCGCCGACACACAAGTGAATGATGCGTGGTAGAATTCCGGCGAAATGACTAATACATTTTGGGGTGCAGCAAATAAACCCAAACGTTTGCCTTATCTATTTGCGATGGTTTTTCGGATTGCGCCCGCATGTTATGAAAACCGGTGGAATCAGGAGTTTGCTTCTGATACGCTTCAGCCGTGTTCGAAAATGTAAAATCGAGCAGGGAATTTTGGCATACTTTGGCCCCATTCGACCAATTCCTCGAAATCAACTGGAACCTAGAATCGGCAACTTACTGATTCCAACACGCGCCTTCTTTATTTGCGCTGTATTACGACATTTAGATCGGCTTGAGTTAAGGCTGCAAAGCAAAACCCCGATATTCTCGCGAATATCGGGGTTTGTTACTTAATAACCCATTACGCCATGACGGAAGGTTGGATGTGATGCGAATGTGTAGGAATTTTCGATGCGTGAAAAGTGCTATGGTCCTGACATTGGGTGAGTTCTCCGGAAATTGCTTCCAAAGTGGCATTGGATCGCTGGAGAACTTCAGCCAAATACTTCTGGGCCATTGGCCGGTCGGCAGGATGAACCAGCTTCCACCAACGCCGTACCGACTCCTGCACGTCTTGCTCGGTCTTGGCGCCTTCTACCAGTGAATCAATCAGCCTGTACACCCGGCTTTTGACCGCCTGGTAAGAAATAGATACTTCTTGTCCCATTGTCGCGCTCCCCTGGGGCTTCTACTTGGAAGTAAGCCTGTGCCCTACTTATTGCAATGTTATGGCCAAACCATTATCCAATGTTTTCAGTAACTTACGAAATAAACAATTCAAGTTGTGGGAGATATCAAGCGGGGAATATACATAATTCTGTAGGAGCATTTCCCTTTCTTTTACTTCTCTAGGGTTGGCTACCGGAAGTTAGCAGCCTAGTCACTAGCCTGCCGACTCTCTTCCGACCGTCGCATTTGGTGATCCACGGTACAATGTCACGCCACTCTTGGGCAATCTTCCAAGCGCCCTGATTTCCGAGTGCAAAATCCACGTCCCTCTGGGAGGCCTGAATGAGGCAATTGCTTTGGTTCCTCGTGTGTGTGCTTCTGTTTCTGCAGTTTGCGCAAGCGCAATCAAGCAACGACAAAATGTCGAATGAAGACCCTGATCAACGCCTGTTTTTCCCCCGCGATACGCTCTGGGGGTGGGCGCAGTTTGATCTGGCCCCGCCGCATAACGAGATTGATCCGAACCTCTGCCGGGCGGATGCGGGCACCGTTGCCGGGGTAAACAGCCCATGCTCGGAATTTGGGCGCTATATGCTTTCCGGCGTGATTGAGATCAGGCCCTTCGGCCGCACCCAGTTGCGCCGCTTTATGCTGTTTGGCGAACCGAGTTTCCTGTTTGGCCGGAACCTGCCGCAAACTCTTTATACGTGGTCATTTGACGCGATTGGAGTGGAGCGCTCATGGGGCGCGGCGATCTACTTGAATAAAGGATTCGAATTGCGGGTAACGCAGCATTTTCTCTTCGATCGCATGGGCGCGCGAGATAGAAACCTTGGCGTCGCCGACTTAGGGCCCAATGGCCCCTGGGGACGTTACAACACCATTGGAGTGCGGAAAACTTTTGGCACGCGAAGGTGGTAGAGAAAAATTCAGGATGCATCCATTATTTGTCGGGCGAGGTGCGAATTTTCCGCCGCGCTCTGGCACACTGAATGAGAGCAATCCACGTGGAGCAGAGCGGCATTCCATTTTCGGACCCGGCAGCGGCGGAGCGGCGTTTGCAGCGCGTCGCGGCCCGGCTTTCCCCTGCGCTGGCGAAATCCCTGCCAGCGCTGCTTGAGGAATCTCCCGATCCGGATTCCGCGGTGATTTTTTTAGAGCGCTTTTTGGACGAATGCTCCGAGGCGGTCGGACTGTTCGAGCACCGTAACTTTCTGCTGCATTATGCGGTCGTCGTTTTTGGCCACAGCCGCTATCTCAGTGAAACGCTGATTCAGAACCCCGATCTGCTGCAAGGTTTTCTTCGCGAAAAAAACCTGGACCGTAGTTTTTCGCAGGAAGAATTTGAGCAGGGGCTGGCCCGTCTTCGCTCACGTTCGTTTGAAACCGATATTTCACCGATTCTCGCGCGCTTCCGGCGACGGGAATATGTTCGCATCATGTTGCGCGACGTGCTCAAGCTCGCGCCTCTTTCTGAAACAGCCGAGGAAATCTCCGCGCTCTCCGACGTGTTGATTGATTGCGCCTGGCGGGAGGCCAATAGTCGTTTGCAGCGCCGCTACGGAATGCCTCGCCGCATGGACAGCTCCGGACGGCTGGAAGAAACGCCCTTCGCTATTTTGTCCTTCGGGAAACTGGGCGGCAATGAGCTGAATTATTGCTCTGACGTGGACCTCCTCTATATTTTCGGAGATGGAGACGCCTCTCCGGACTTGGCGATCACCAACCACGAATATTTCGTGCGTCTGGCGCAGGAGGTCACGGAAATTCTTTCCTGCATCACTCCTGAGGGCCCGGTGTTCCGTATTGATCTCCGCCTGCGGCCGCAGGGAAACGAGGGGGAACTGGCCGTGAGCGTGCGCCATGCTCTCCGCTATTACGCCACCAGTGCCCACGATTGGGAGCGGCAGGCACTGATTAAACTGCGGCACTCCGCCGGAGACACAAAATTGGCCCGGGCATTTATTCGCCGCGTCCAGCCTTACGTTTACAGCTTTGAAGCCATCGCTAATGCCGCGGCTCCCGGACGGGCGCAGCGAAACAACGACGCGAGTCCGACCCAATCGGAAAAGATTGGGGATTCGATTGCCCTGCTTTCCCCGCTGCACCGGCTTAACTTCTCAGCCATCAAGACAGCGCTTGAAACCAGGGAAAAAATCGCCAAAAAGGGAAGCGATCGGCGGGCGCTGGATCGTGAAGAGGAACCCGGGATCAATGTGAAGCTGGGCCGTGGCG
>JANWKU010000109.1 GCA_025451215.1 Terriglobales bacterium | reverse complement strand
TTTATCTCGAATCTTTAGCCGCAATCGGAATCGACCTTCGGCAACATGACATCAAGTTTGAAGAAGACAATTGGGAGTCGCCAACGCTGGGTGCATGGGGCATCGGCTGGCAGGTGATGCTCGATGGGCTGGAGATCACACAGTTCACTTATTTTCAGCAATGCGGCGGGGTTGACCTTGATCCCATCTGTGCTGAGCTTACCTATGGTTTGGAGCGCATTGGCGCATTTTTACAGGATGTAAACAGCATTTATGACATTGTGTGGGCCCGCGATCCCGAGACAGGTCATGAAGTGAAGTACGGCGATGTTCGTCTTGCGGATGAGCTGCAATTTTCCGTTTACAACTTTGAGGAAGCGGATGTTGAAAAGACGTGGAAGCATTTCGAGCTTTACGAATCAGAGTGTAAATCGCTTATTGGCAAATACTCTGCGTTGGGTCAGGATCGCAAGCGAGAAGGCCGTGAGCCGCAAGATCATAAGCTCGTGATCGCCGCGAAGAAGCGCTTTCCTCTTCTTGCGGCCTACGATTTATGCCTGAAGTGCTCGCACTTGTTCAACATTCTCGACGCTCGAGGCGCAATTTCGGTAACGGAACGCGTCGGCGTGATTGCGCGAGTGCGCGCCTTGGCCGTGGGAATTGCCAAGGCATGGGTGGACCAGCAGAATGGTTTCGAAGGCAAAGAAGGTCCTGCGTCTGCCGACAAGAAACAGAGCAAGAAAGAATTTGTGCCGGTATCGTGAGTTGAGTTATTAGGTTGAGTTGTCATCCTGAGCGAAGCAAGAACTTCGCAATGCGAAGTTCTTGCGCAGTCGAAGGATCCCTATAACGCAAGATGCGGCCAGGCCCTAGGGATTCTTCGACTGCGCCGGGTTGCTGCAAGCAACCCGGCTCTGCTCAGAATGACAGGTGGTGAAGGGTAAGAGCAATCACAGGTGAGCGCCATAAATAAGGCAAGCTCGCGGTTTCACCGAAAAGTTCTAAACACAATGCCCGATTTCCTGATCGAAATAGGAACCGAAGAAATTCCCGCGCGGATGATTGAGCCCGCTGCGGCGGAGCTGCAAAAGCGGCTCGGCGACCTGCTGACGCGCGAGCGTCTGCCCGCCTCGAACGTCATCGAGTGCTTCAACACGCCGCGGCGGCTGGCGCTGATCGCCTCCGGCATTCCATCCGCGCAGCCCGACGTCACCGAACAAGCATCGGGCCCATCGGTTGCGGTGGCGTTTAAGGATGGCCAGCCTACTCCCGCGGCCCACGCCTTCGCCAAAAAAGCCGGTGTGGATGTCGCGAAGCTGGAAAAAGTCTCAACCCCCAAGGGCGAATATCTTTCCGCGAAGATCACGAAGAAGGGACGCTCGGCCGCCGAAGTTCTCGCTGAATTGTTGCCCAAAGAAATTGCCTCGCTGTACTGGCCCAAGAACATGTATTGGCAAAAGCCGAGCGAGCGCTTTGTTCGTCCCATCCGGTGGCTCGTCGCCATGCTGGATGGCCAAGTCGTCCCGCTCGAGTTCGCGGGGCTTCACGCGGGAAAAACTTCACGCGGCCACCGCCAACTGGGAAATGAAAACGTCGAAATCGCCGGCGCCGATTCCTACTCCAACGCGCTTTATGAAGCGAAGGTCATGGCGCAGGACGCGCGCAAAATGCTCATCACCGAGCAATTGAAGTTCACCGCCAGGCTGGCGAATGGTTTCGTCCGTCCCGACGATTCACTTCTCGATACGGTTGTGAACCTCACCGAATGGCCGTCGGTCGTGCTTGGCGAGTTCGATCCAGAATTCTTATCGTTACCGGAAGAAATTCTGGTGACGGTGATGCGCGACCACCAGAAATATTTTGCCGTCGAGGATGGTCGGGGCAAATTGCTTCCCAACTTTCTCGCCGTCCTCAACACCGATGGCGACCCCACGGGAATGATTCGCCACGGCCATGAGCGCGTATTGCGTGCCCGCTTCAACGATGCTCGCTTTTTCTGGCAGACCGACCAAAAGAAACCCTTGCGCGAGCGCGTTGAATTGCTCAAAAATGTCACCTTTCAAAAGGATTTAGGCAGCTACTACGACAAAACTATCCGCGTGCAGCACCTGTGCAGCGGATTGAGCGAAACGATCCGCCAGAACGGCGGAGCCATTCGTCCGGGCATTGTGCATAAGGCCACATGTCTCGCGAAAACAGACCTGACCACTGAGTTGGTCAAAGAATTCACCGAGCTTCAGGGAATAGTCGGCGGTCTTTATGCTCGAGTGCAGGCGCTTGATCCCGATCTTCCCGAAGCGAACCGCGTGGCCATCGCGGAAGCCGTGTACGACCATTACAAGCCCGAGTCCATGGATGACGCCGTTCCTGGCAGCGCCGAGGCCGCGGTTGTTTCCATCGGCGATAAAGCTGACAGCATTGCCGGAATGTTTGCTTTAGGGTTGGTGCCCAGCGGATCAAAAGATCCCTTCGCCCTGCGCCGCCAGGCGAACGGAATTGTAAAGACCATCGCCGAGCACAAGCTGCCTATCCAAATCTCCACATTGATGAAAGATGCCCGCGCAGGATACGCAGGGTCCGAGGCAGAGAAGAAGTTCACCAATGCGGATTACACGAAATCGGTTGAAGAATTCTTCCGTGAGCGCACTGAGTTCTATTTACGTGAAGCGCACAAGATAAAATTTAGGTATGACGTCGTAAATGCCGTGCTGGCTGCCAACTCCGATAATGTTTTGGATGCTGTAGCACGAGCTGAAGCGGTTAACAGTGTTCTGCATGTACCGGAATTTCTAGCTATTGCTGCTGCATCGAAGCGAATGAGGAACATCCTAAAACAGGCGAGAGAAAAAAACGTTCGCATTGCGGACAAATTTGAATATTTACGTGAAGCTGCTGATGAAGAAAAAATGTTAGCTGCTTATGTTGAACAATACTCCCCAAGAATTGAAATTCATCGGCAAAAAAAAGAATACAGCGATGCATTGCATTTGCTTTCCACGGCCCGCGAGCTGGTAGACAGGTTTTTCGACAAAGTTATGGTCATGGTTGATGACGAGCGTATTCGTGCAAATCGGCTGGCCTTGCTGCAAACGCTGCTCAAGGAATTTTCCACTATTGCCGATTTTTCTGAGATCGTGACCGAAGGCACCAAAGAATCCTCAAAATAAACAAAGGACGGATATGGCAACTAGCACACTCCCCGAAACTGAAGTGCAGGAACGCAAGCAGGAAAATAATAAGCAGGGCGGGACCAAGTACGTTTACTCATTCGGCGGCGGCAAAGCCGATGGCCACGGCAAAATGAAAGACGTTCTCGGCGGCAAAGGCGCCGGCCTTGCCGAAATGACCAGCGCTGGCTTGCCGGTGCCTCCCGGATTCACCATCCAGACCGAAGCCTGCCGCGAGTACATGCGCCACGGCGACGTTTCCAAAGAAGTGAACCGTCAAATGGACGAAGCTCTCCGCCAGCTCGAAGAGTTGCAGGGCCAGAAGCTCGGCCAGGGCGACAATCCGCTGCTCGTCAGCGTCCGCTCAGGCGCCAAGTTCTCCATGCCCGGCATGATGGATACCATCCTGAACCTCGGCTTGAACGACAAGAGCGTTGAATCCCTGGCCAAGCGCAGCAATAACCCGCGCTTTGCTTATGACTCTTATCGCCGCCTCATTCAGATGTTCTCGAGCGTCGTTCTGGAAATTCCCAAGAGCGAATTCGAAGAAGTGTTTGACGCGAAGAAGAAAGCAAAGAAAGCTAAGCTCGACACCGATCTCGACGCGAAGGCGTTGAAGGAAGTCATCGAAGAATACAAGAAGGTCGTAAAGAAGCACGCCAAGCGCGACTTCCCGCAGGACGCGCACGACCAGCTCGTCATGTCCCGCGACGCCGTTTTCCGCTCCTGGCAAAACGACCGCGCCAAGCACTATCGTCGCATCAACAATATTGATGACATGCTCGGCACTGCAGTTAATGTACAAGCGATGGTTTACGGAAACCTCGGCGACACCAGCGGTACCGGCGTCGGCTTCACCCGCTATCCTGCGATTGGAACCAAAGAGTTTTATGGCGAGTTCCTGATGAATGCGCAGGGCGAAGATGTGGTTGCCGGTATCCGCACGCCGGTCCCAATTCTCGAACTGCAAAAAGTGATGCCGGCAGTTTACGACCAGCTTCGTGACATCACCACGCGGCTGGAAAAGCATTACCGCGACATGCAGGACTTCGAGTTCACCATCCAGGAAGGCAAGCTCTACATGCTGCAAACGCGAAACGGCAAGCGCACCGGTCGCGCCGCTGTCCGCGTGGGAATTCAGATGGTGGAAGAAGGCTTGATCACCAAGGAAGAGATGATCTTCCGCGTTGAACCAAACCAGCTTTACGATTTCCTGGTTCCCCGGCTCGATGAGAAGAAAACTAAAGTCGAAGTGCTGGCCACCGGCTTGCCCGCCTCCCCTGGCGCGGCTGTCGGACAAATCGTTTTCTCCGCTGACGAAGCGGTGGAAAAGGCTGGACACGGCGCCAAAAAGAACCCGGTTATTCTGGTCCGTGCTGAAACTACTCCCGAAGATATTCACGGCATGGAGGTCGCGGCGGGAATTCTTACCTCGCGCGGCGGTATGACGAGCCACGCAGCCGTCGTTACGCGCGGCATGGGCAAGTGCTGCGTTGCCGGAGCGGGCGACATTCACGTGGACGAAAAGAAGCGTGAAATGCACGCCAAAGGTCAGGTCTTCAAAGCCGGAGACTGGATTTCTCTCGACGGTACCACTGGCCGCGTCATCAAAGGCAAACTCGGCACGCTTGATGCTTCACCCGACGACCCCGAGCTGCAGAAACTCATGAGTTGGTCGGAGCCCTTCCGCAAGCTGGGCGTTCGCGCCAACGCTGACATTCCGCGTGATGCCATTCAAGCGCGTGCTTTCGGCGCGGAAGGCATCGGCCTCTGCCGCACCGAGCACATGTTCTTCGGCGAAGAAAAGCTTCCTCACATGCGTGCCATGATTCTGGCGAGCACGGAAAAAGATCGCCGTGCCGCACTAAAGAAGTTGCTGCCTTTGCAGAAAAAAGACTTCATCGGCGTATTCCGCGCGATGGATGGATTCCCGGTCACCATCCGCCTGCTGGATCCTCCATTGCACGAATTCCTACCGCGCCGCGAAGACTTGATGGTCGAGATCGCCGTACTCGAAGCGACCAAGCCTAAGTCCCCAAAGCTGGGCGGACTGAAAAAGCTGCTGCGCCGCGTTGAAGATCTGCATGAATTCAATCCCATGCTCGGTCATCGCGGCTGCCGCCTGGGCATTACTTATCCTGAGATCACTGAGATGCAGGCTCGCGCTATTTTCGAGGCCGCGCTTGCCGTTGCAAAAGACGGCGGGAAAGTTTTCCCCGAAGTGATGGTGCCCCTGACGGCGACCGTAAAAGAAATGGCCAATCAAGGGGCGATCATTCGCCGCGTAGCCGACGAAGTTTTCAAGGAAAAAGAGCGCAAGATTGACTACAAAGTTGGCACGATGATCGAATTGCCCCGCGCCGCCTTAGTGGCAGACGAAATCGCCCAGGAAGCGGAGTTCTTCTCCTTCGGCACCAACGACCTCACGCAAACCACGTTCGGCTTCTCGCGTGACGACATCAACAAGGTGCTGCCAACCTATCTTGCCGAAGGCATTCTGAAGCAGGATCCATTTGCAGTGCTCGACCGCGATGGGGTTGGCCAGCTCGTAAAAATGGCCACCGAACGCGGCCGCAAGACCCGCTCAAACCTCAAGGTCGGCATCTGCGGAGAACACGGCGGCGAACCATCGTCAGTCGAGTTCTGCCATCAGATCGGCCTCAACTATGTTTCCTGCTCGCCATTCCGCGTGCTGACTGCAAGACTAGCAGCAGCGCAAGCGGCGGCAGCAGATAAGCTGGGAGTCGAAGCGGGACGAACCAAATAGCTTTTTTAACCGCAGAGTGCACAGAGGTCGCGAGAAAAACATTTCTCAGCGACCTCTGTGTTTTTGCGTCTCGCGTTAATAAGAGGACGTCGCGTAGTCAGACTTTCTGACATGGCAGGTACACGTGGAAGAGCGGCCATTTATGGCCGCGAAGAGACGATCTGTGGAGAGGGCTTCAGCCCGGCGCTAAAGCGCGCTCTGTTAGTGGTGAATGCTGCCGCGGCTCTAAAGAGCCGCTCTTCTACGCAGAGTAAGAATTTTCTCGGCGATCTCTGCGTCCTCTGCGGTTAATTCTTAACTGCACCTTCTGCAGCCGCGCAATCAACTTCTGCGCCAAATTCTCTTCCGACTCCGACCACAACAAGCGGGCGCTCGCCCCGGAATTCTTCTCAATGTTGGCGCTGAACTCCACCAGTTTCTGCACATTCAAAAGAATCTTAGACTCCGTGTCCTGCGTGTATTTCACCTGCTCCTGCAAAAATGGCGCGTCGCTTCCAAAATCAATTTCCACGTGCCCCTCTTGCTCGTAGGAAGCTTCATCGAACTCCGGCCCGCGGGCAATGAACCTTACTGTGGCAGGTTGTAATGTCCACTGCTCGCCATTTTCCGCAGGGGCCCACAAGTCCCATGCGCCTTCAAACACATACGCATAATCTTCATGTAACTGCTCAGCAGCCAAATCCACGGCCTCCTCCGGAGGCACCGCCGGCCGGAATCGCTGCTCAAATATCGTGGCTTCATTCCACGAAACCGCGTGCAGCGATAAATACGTAATCCCCGGATGTTCCTGAGAAAAAGGGAACTGCTGCATGACGGCGATGGTATGGCGCAACAATTCTTCGAACTCCAGTCGCGGGAACCACAAACTTAAGTAGAGAGGGTCTGACATATCGGTCTTCGTATAATTACCTGTCTGCTCTAATTGTATAACTGCGGAGCGCACCCAGCAGGCCCGCTACCAGCGCGTGATACCATCGAAATCAACCAAATGCCCCTGAACTACGTAGTAATTGCCTTTCAGCTGATCGCATTCCTGTTTGCCATCAGCGTTCATGAATCCGCACATGCGTGGATGGCCAATCGCTGCGGCGACCCCACCGCCCGCATGCTGGGGCGCGTTACCCTGAATCCCATCAAGCACATTGATTTATTTGGGACAATCGTTTTTCCCGCAATTTGCCTGCTCACACATTTTCCGGTCTTCGGATGGGCCAAGCCCACTCCGGTGGATACCAGAAACTTCCGCAATCCAGTCAAGGACGACATTCTTACTTCCATCGTCGGCCCGATCAGTAATTTTCTGGTTGCCGTTTGCGCAACTTTCTTATTGATTATTTTGAAATTAAGCTCTTCTTTTGGCGGAGAAGTTGTTTCAGGGATGGTCACCGGCGGTGTAAATGCACAGTCGGGTTCGATCCTTGTGCCCGTCTGTTTGCTCTTGTATCAGTTTTTGATCATCAACGTGATCCTTGCAGTCTTTAACCTGATCCCAGTCCCACCCCTCGACGGCAGCCATGTCATCCGCCACCTGCTTCCCGAACAGGCGCTTCGTGTTTACGATATGGTAGGTTGGATTGCTCTGCTGGCCCTGGTCTATTTGGGTGGCGGGATTCTGGACCGGATATTGACTCCGTTTTTGTTTGTATTTCAATACATTTTGGTGACTGTAAAAATCTAATGCCTCCTCGCCTCAATAACAGGAAACGCGTGGTCAGTGGAATACGCACCACGGGCAAGCTCCATCTTGGACACTTCGTTGGCGCTTTGGACAACTGGGTCCGCATGCAGGAACAGTACGAGTGCTTCTTTTTCGTTGCCGATTGGCACGCGCTCACAACCGACTACGCCGACACATCGAAGATCAAAGAGAATTCCCGCGAAGTATTGCTGGATTGGCTCGCCGCCGGGCTCGACCCCGAGCGCTGCACCATGTTCATCCAGTCGCATGTGCCGCAGCATGCGGAATTGCATTTGCTGTTTTCCATGATCACGCCATTGGGCTGGCTGGAACGCGTTCCCACTTACAAAGAGCAACGCGAAAACATTACCGAGAAGGATCTTGGCACGTACGGTTTTTTGGGCTATCCCGTGCTGCAATCCGCCGATATTTTGATGTATCAGGGCGACTTTGTTCCCGTCGGCGAAGACCAGGTCCCCCACGTCGAATTGACGCGCGAGATCGCGCGGCGCTTTAACCTTTTCTACCAGCGCAAGGGCATGCCGGTATTTCCCGAGCCGCAGCCTCTGCTTACTCCCGCTGCAAAGCTGCCGGGGACCGATGGCCGCAAGATGTCAAAGTCTTACGGAAATACCATTCTGCTCACTGATCCTGAGCCGGTTGTGCGACAGAAGTTAAAGACCATGGTCACCGATCCCGCCCGCGTGCGGCGCAGTGATCCCGGAAATCCTGACGTATGTCCTGTTGGAGACTTGCACAAAATCTTCAGCGACCGCGAAACTATCTTGAAGGTGGACGCGGGCTGTCGTTCCGCTGGAATCGGCTGCATTGAATGCAAAAGCTGGGCCGCCGACCATCTGGTCGAAATCCTCAATCCTATGCAGGAGCGCCGAAAAAAATACGAGGAGAATCCGCGCCTTGCCTGGGATATTCTGGAGGCAGGTTCGGCCCGCGCCCGCAAGGTCGCGGAAGGCACCATGAACGAGGTCCGCGAGGCCATGTGCATGTCGGCTGAGTACGAGCCGCCCGAGGCCAGCCAGCAGGCAAAGCAGAGTTGAGCCGTTGTTCATGAATGAATCCTCCAATCCGGAACGTCCAGCGGCAACCAGGGGAATCGTTGTGCCAATTTCCGGGCCCGCCGCAGATGACAAATCTGGCAACAAGCAGAAACAAAAAGAAAGCGACTCGCCCTTCGCGGTCAGTGTTTCCGATATCTACGAGGGGCCGCTTGATCTCCTGCTCGATTTAATCCGCAAGCAGGACATTAATATTTACGACATTCCCATCGCGAAAATCACTGCCCAATATCTTTCGTATGTTGAAAAGCTTCGCCAGTTGGATGTAAACATTGCCGCTGAATTCATCTACATGACGGCGGTTTTGATCCACATCAAGTCCAAAATGCTTTTGCCTCGTGACCCGCTGGCCACGGCCGATGCAGTGGATGATCCGCGCACGGAACTAGTCAACCGGTTGCTGGAGCACGAAAAGTTCAAGTCTGCCGCTCAAATGCTTTTGCAAAAGCAGCAGATTGAGGAAGTTGTCCGGTCGAACCCGGCGATGAAAGAATTCATCAACGCCGAAGGCACGGACCCAGAAATCGCCGCCGACGTAATTGATCTGGTTAAAACCTTCCAGCAGATCATCGAGCGCGCCAAATCGCGCCCGTTGATCGAAGTGAACGAAGAAACCGTGACTGTCGGCAAAATGATCGAATACCTGCGCCGCAGGCTTTCGCTGGAAGACCGTCCGTTGCGGCTGAAGCATTTGCTGCGAAACGTCGAATCGCGCCAGGCGCTGGTGTGCATGTTCCTGGCGCTGCTGGAACTGGTGCGTCTGCAAGCCATCCAACTGAGACAGGACCGCATGTTCGGAGATATTCTGCTCCGCAAGCACACTGGATTTGAAGCCGTCATGGCCGAGCAGGCCGCCGTGCGCGACGATTGGCGGTAAGTTTGTTGGTGAGCGATTAGTTTGTTTGTAATCTTATTGACTGATTGATTTGTCATCCTGAGCGAAGAAGTTCAGCCGCAAGCGGCTGAACTTTGCAGTCGAAGGATCCCTATAGCTTAATAAAACTTAACCTATGAGCCTTAAAGCCAACCTTGAAGCAATTATCTACGCGGCGGAAACGCCCATCACGCTCGACGCAATCATCCATCTGGTGAAGAGTTCAGTGACTGCCGAAGGCGCCGCGGATGACGCCGAAGTCAAATCGCGCGTTCGCGCCGCGCTGGAAGAACTGGTCGCCGAATATGGCGCCAGCGACCATGGCATCGAAATCCGCCAGATCGCCGGTGGATATCGCATGTCCACCAAGCCCGAGCAGCATGACCTTGTCCGCGACTTTGCCAAGAGCCTAAAGCCGCCAATTCGCCTTTCATTACCCGCTCTCGAAACCCTGGCTGTGATCGCCTACAAGCAACCTGTGACCGTTCCCGAGATCAACGAAATTCGCGGCGTGGACGCGGGCGGCGTAATCGGCACGCTGCTCGACCGCAAGCTCATCACCACGGCAGGCCGCAAAGCCGTTATCGGCCGCCCCATTCTCTACAAGACCACCAAGGAATTCCTTCTACGTTTTGGGTTAAAAGACGTCAACGAACTCCCCAGCATGGAAGAATTTGAAAAGCTAGTCGCAGAATCCTTCCAAGGCGATCTTTTGCCCCAGGAAAGTGCCGCCGCCGAGAACGCAACCGAGCAGCATAACGCCGCAGAAGCTGAGCCAGAAAACGTTCTCGCTCCCGTCCAAACCGATTCGAACGATGGCACGCCGGAAGAATAAGTAGTCGTCCCCAGCAATTGCCATTCAAAATAATTTGTCATTTAAAAAAATTGTCATCCTGAGCGAAGCGAAGGACCCATGCAACCGGCGCTGCCTCAAAAGCGTCCCCCAATCTCCACTGCGATAAACTAGATCCCATGCCCGCTGAACGCCTGCAAAAAATCATCGCCGCCGCCGGAATCGCCTCGCGCCGCAAGGCTGAGCAACTCATTTCCGGCGGACTCGTCTCCGTAAACGGCCAGGTCGTCACCGAACTCGGCACCAAGGCTGACGCCGCACAGGACCACATCCGCGTAAACGGAAAGCTGCTCCAGGGCGCTGAACGCCACGTTTACCTGCTCATGAATAAGCCCAAGGGATACGTCACCACCGTCAGTGATCCCGAAAAACGCCCCACCGTCATGGATTTAGTCCGAGGCGTCGGTGCCCGCGTTTATCCCGTCGGACGCCTCGACTACGCCAGCGAAGGTTTGTTGCTGCTCACCAATGACGGCGAACTCGCCGCATCTCTCATGAAGGCCGCCTCGCACGTTCCTAAAACTTATCTGGTAAAGGTCGCTGGCGTCCCCACCATTGCAGATCTGGCCAAACTCCGCGCGGGAATCACCATCCGCACCAAAGACGGCAAAAGAACCCGCACTGCCCCCGCCAAAATTCAATCCGTGCGCGAAGCTAACAATCCCTGGTTTGAAGTGACTCTGATCGAAGGAAAAAACCGCCAGATTCGCCACATGTTCGAAGAAGTCGGCCACCACGTCGAGAAAATCAAACGCGTCAAGTACGGCCCATTCCAACTCGACGTACATCCCGGAAAATTCCGCCACCTGACGTTACAGGAAGTGGCAAAGCTAAAAGCATCTTTAAAATCGCCAAAGAAGCAGCCCGCGTAAAAAAACTCGAATCGGGCTATTCTCTGTGCCTCCGCGTCTCCGTGGTTAAAGCCTTCCCCCTTATCTCTGGCACTTCGGACAATAGTGGCTGCTCCGCCCCCCCAACACAACGCGCTTGATCGGAGTCTTGCACTTCGGGCACGGCTCGCTTTCCCGCCCATAAACTCGATGCCGCAACTGAAAAAAACCTTCCTCGCCATTCGCATCCACGTAATCCGAAATCGAAGAACCGCCCGCCTTGATCGCCTCCCGTAGCACATCCTTGATCGCACGATGCAATTTCATCAATTCCTCGCGCGTTAACGAAGCCGCCCGCCGTCGAGGACGAATCCCCGCCCGAAACAAAGATTCATCCGCGTAAATGTTTCCCACTCCGCGCAGCAATTTCTGGTTCAGCAGCGCGCTCTTAATGAAGACCTTGCGCCCCCGAAACAGCTCCACAAACCGTTCCAGATCCACATCGAGTGGCTCAACCCCGCCAGCATCAAAGTCCCCCGAGGTGACCACGCTCAAGCGCCCAAAACGCCGCGGATCAACAAACCTCAGCTCCCGCCCTGAAGCCAGCCGCACAATCGCATGCGTATGCTTCGCAACCTCATCGGACGGATCGCAAACCTGCAACCGACCCGTCATCCCCAAATGCACAACCCACTGCGCCCGCTCAATGCTCGATTTAGTCGTATTCGCTCCGGTCCGTAACGGCCGTTTCGATGTAGGCGCGGGCGTCCCCGCCCGTGCAGCCCCAATCCCAGCACGCCCCATAGCGTGAGCCTCCGGGGCGCGACCATCCACCAGCTCAAACACAATATGTTTCCCCTCGCGCCGCACCGCTTCAATCTTCTTTCCCTCAAGCGCCGCCGCAATCTCCTTCGCCGGGGACTTCAGCGGCTCCGGTTTTTCGCCCAGCCACACGTCTTCAATTACGTCCCCGGTAACACGCTTCGCCAGTCCGCGCGCGATAGTTTCAACTTCAGGCAATTCAGGCATAAGAATTGGCTTCCAAATCGAGATATTTGATCCAGTCCTTATAAGTCAGGATTGTAAATTTCGATGACTGCAATGCGATTTTTACAATGCCCATCCCGCAGACTGACGGCAAGAAACTGTTGTATCATTGAATGTACTCTGCCTGTCCCGAATTTTCCCTGTAACTAAAATTTCAGTTGTACCGTTCGGGATTGCGTGCGCAATAGCAAAATTAGTGCGGCTGAAATCAGCCAGCCAAATTCTGGAGACTCAAGATTGAAGAAGGGTAAAGCGGCGGTCATTATCGGTGCGCAGTGGGGAGACGAAGGAAAGGGCAAGATCGTTGACGTCCTTTCGGAAAATTTCCCCGTAGTCGCGCGCTATGCCGGCGGACACAACGCCGGCCACACCGTCATCATTCACGGCAAGAAATTCATTTTGCAGTTGGTTCCTTGCGGCGTCCTGCGCACCGGCTGCATCAGCGTCATTGGCAATGGCGTGGTGCTTGATCCCATGGCGTTCCTCAAGGAAGTCGGCACGCTTCGCGACGCGGGCGTCCAGGTGGATGGCAATTTATTCGTCAGCAACCGTGCCCACGTCATCCTTCCTTACCATCGCATGATCGAACTCGCCTCGGAAAACGCTCCGGGCCGCGTAAAAATTGGCACGACTTCGCGCGGCATTGGCCCCGCGTACGAAGACAAAATGGGCCGCCGCGGCCTCCGCGTCGCCGACATGTTCGATTTGCAACTGCTGCGCAAGCACATCGAGAATGCCTGCCACGAAAAAAATATGATCGCCCATGCTCTGTTCAACACCGAGCCGCTCGACGCCGCCAAAATCTACGACGAGTATGCCGCGGCCTCCGCGAAAATCGCGCCTTTCGTGCGTGACACCGCAGTGCTGCTGAACAAATCGCTGGCCGAAGGCAAATCCATTATTTTCGAGGGCGCTCAAGGCACGATGCTGGATATTGACCACGGCACCTATCCTTTTGTGACCTCCTCCAGCGCCACTTCCGGCGGCGCTGCCATTGGCACCGGCGTTGCTCCGACCTCCATCAACACCGTCATCGGAGTCACCAAGGCCTACTGCACCCGCGTCGGCGAAGGCCCGTTTCCATCGGAAATCATGGATGCCACCGGCGAACGCCTGCGCGCCCTCGGCAACGAGTACGGCGCCGTTACTGGACGCCCGCGCCGATGCGGCTGGCTCGACCTGCCCTTGCTCCGCTATTCCAGCATGATCAATGGATTTTCCTGGTGGGTAGTTACAAAAATGGATGTGCTCGACGAGCTTGAAGAAATCCCTGTTTGCGTGGGATACAAAATTGACGGCAAGCTCACCGACGAGCTTCCCGCGCAAGGCTGCGGCTACAATAAAATTGAGTGTGTTTATCACAAAATGCCCGGCTGGCGGACATCCACCCAAGGCATTACGGAAGTCGCAAAACTGCCGAAAGCAGCCCGCGAATATCTGGATTTTCTGGAAAAAGAAACCGGCGCGCGCATCGGTATGGTTTCCACCGGCCCAGACCGTCAGCAGACCATGCTGACGGATGGCTTCGCCGCCGAAATGGAAGCGCTCACCGGGCATAAGACTAAGATTCAAGCGGGAGCGTGAAGAACCCCCGCTCGTCACGGAATTTTGGACTACGTTTCAACCGCAGACGAAAGTTTCAGTTCTATCATTTCGGGCGGGGTGGAAACGCGCAGCGTTTCACGAAGTCGAGAAACTTGTGTCCATACAGCTTTCTGATCATCTTTCTGATCATCGCATTGCGGAGAAAATAAAATGGTCGTGCTGGCAGTAATCTGGATGGCAAAAGCTGGTCGTGAAACAGAAACAGCGCAATTGTTCTCGAAGCTGACGGAAGAATCCCGTAAAGAGCCCGGTTGCGCCATGTACCAGGTCCACCGCCACAAAACCGAGCCCCGCCGCTTTTTCATCTACGAACAATACAAAGACGACGCCGCGCTCGAAGCCCACCGCGCCTCCCCCCACTTTCTACAGCATGCAAAAAAAGAACTCCCCAAAGTAGCCGAACGCGTCGAAGGCAATCTCTACGAACCCTTGAGTTAACGGATGTGGCGCGGGCACTCCTGCCCGCGAGAAGCCTGCAAAGAAACAATGTAGGCGCGGGCGTCCCGCCCGTGCAAAAGTTAATTCCATAAACAAAATTGTCACTCCGAACGCGAACTCTCGCAACGTTCGAAATGACAATGGATTGCCCGATTATCGCGAACTTCTACGCCAGCTCAAACCCCGCAAAAAAGAAGCTCAACTCAAACCGCGCCGTATCCTCCGCGTCCGAGCCATGGATAGCATTGTGCTCAATGCTCGAAGCCCACTTCTTGCGGATCGTCCCTTCTTCCGCATTCGCCGGGTTCGTCGCGCCCATCAACTTGCGCAAATCGGCGATGGCATTTTCCTTTTCGAGAGCAAGCGCCACAATCGGTCCGCTCGACATGAAGTCCGTCAGTGAGCTAAAGAACGGACGGCTCGAGTGCACCGCATAAAATTGCTCCGCCTGGTGCTTTGTAATTTCCAACTTTTTGATCGCGAGAATACGGAATCCGTGCTTGTCGAATTGCCCAATGATGTCGCCAATCGCATTCCTCTTCACCGCATCCGGCTTAATGATGGTAAACGTGCGCTGCAGATTCATATTTGTCGTCAGTCCTTAAATGTGATTGTTGTGAATTTTTGATTGATATTTATGGAACACCACTATCGCAAACGCCGTCATCCACCATCCAAACGTTGTCATCCTGAGCGAAGAAATTCAGCCGCGCGCGGCTGAATTTCGCAGTCGAAGGACCCCTACCGCACCACTAAGCCCGAACCGAAGCCCCAATCGCCGCCGCCAGCGTCTCCCCAATCGCAGCCGGAGACTTGGCCACACGAATTCCCGCCGCTTCCATGGTCTTGATCTTTTCCTCAGCCGTCCCTTTACCGCCGGAAATAATCGCGCCCGCGTGGCCCATGCGCCGCCCCGGCGGCGCCGTCTGCCCCGCAATAAATCCCACCACCGGCTTCTTCATGTGGTTCTTCACAAACTCCGCTGCGGTTTCTTCGGCGTTGCCGCCAATCTCCCCGATCATAATCACGGCCTCGGTCTGCGCATCGCGGTTGAATAAATCCAGTGCGTCCACAAAGTTCGTTCCAATAATCGGATCACCACCGATGCCGATGGCCGTGGACTGCCCAATGCCCATCTGGGTCAGTTGATGAACTGCTTCATAAGTCAGCGTCCCCGAGCGGGAGACAATTCCAATCGCGCCTTCTTTGTGAATGCGCGCGGGCATAATGCCGATTTTGCATTGGCCCGGAGAAATAATTCCCGGGCAGTTCGGTCCAATCAGCCGTGAGCGTCGCGTCTGGAGGAATTCCCATGCGCGCACCATGTCCAGCGTCGGAATGCCTTCGGTGATGCAGACGATCAACTCGATCTCGGCGTCCGCAGCTTCCATAATTGCATCCGCCGCGAATGGAGGCGGAACAAAAATCACCGACGCATCAGCTCCCGTCTTGTCCACGGCCTCTTGCACCGTGTTAAACACCGGCCAGCCTTCGTGCGTCGTGCCGCCCTTGCCCGGAGTCACTCCGCCAACGATCTGCGTGCCATATTCCGCACAGCCCTTCGCGTGGAACGTGCCTTCGCGCCCCGTAAGGCCTTGAACAATCACTTTGGTCTTTTTGTTAACAAGAATGCTCATAAATTTAGTGTGTGGGGCGGACACTCATGTCCGCCAAAATCTGTTATTAGAGCTTAGCCAAAACTCTTTCACTAGAGCTTAGCTACAAAACTGCCGGACAGAACTCAAAAAAACTGTCATTTCGAGCGTAGCAGAAATGCATGACATGCATTTCTGCGAAGTCGAGAAACCTTGCGTTTCTAATTCCATCTCAGCGTTTTTAAAAAAGACGCTGCCACCGACCTAACCCCTCGCCGCCGCCACCACTTTTTCCGCGGCGTCCTTCATAGTCTGCGCCACAATAAAGTTCAGCCCCGAATTCTTTAGGATTTCCCGCCCTTGCTCCACGTTCGTCCCCTCTAATCGGAGCACAATGGGCAGTTGAATCTGCGTCTTTCGCGCCGCCTCCACCACCCCATTGGCCAGCGTATCCACACGCAGAATTCCGCCGAAAATATTGATCAGCACCGCTTTCACGCTTTTATCGGCAAGCAGAATTTCGAACGCATGGGTCACCTGCTCGGCATTCGCCCCGCCGCCCACGTCCAGAAAATTCGCCGGCATGCCGCCCGCGTACTTGACAATGTCCATGGTCGCCATCGCCAGCCCCGCGCCGTTCACCATGCAGCCCACGTTGCCGTCGAGCTTAATGTAGTTCAGGTTGTACTTTGAGGCCTCAACTTCCAGAGGATCTTCTTCGGTCACATCGCGCAATTCCCGGACGTCAGGATGCCGGAACAGGGAATTGTCGTCGAAGGTCATCTTGGCGTCGAGCGCGAACAGCCGCCCATCGCTGCAACTCACAAATGGATTGATTTCCATGAGCGACGAATCGGATTCCTCAAATGCCTTATACAGTGCGGTCATGAACTGCACGGCGGAGTTAATCTGCTTCGCACCGAGGCCCAGCTTGAACGCCAACTTGCGCGCCTGGAACGCTTCCAGTCCCATGCCCGGATCAATGTACTCTTTCAAAATCGCATCCGGATTTTCCGCCGCTACCTGCTCAATCTCCATGCCGCCAGCCGCCGAGGCCATGAATACAGGCCGCGCTTCTGCGCGGTCAATCACAATGCCTAAATACAATTCTTTTTCAATCGGCAAAGTCTCTTCAATCAGCAGCCGCCGCACTAAACGGCCTTCCGGCCCCGTCTGGTGCGTCACCAGCGTCATGCCCAGAATTTTCCCCGCAAGTTCGCCCGCCTCTTCCACCGACTTGGCAATCTTCACGCCGCCGCCCTTGCCTCGTCCACCAGCATGGATCTGCGCCTTCACCACCACCCCGCTGGCCCCCGCGTCGAACAGCTTTTTAGCGGCAGCCACCGCTTCCTCGCGGGTCGCAGCCGTCTCCCCGTGAGGCACGGCGACTCCATATTTCCTTAAAATCCCTTTTGCCTGGTATTCATGAATTTTCATAATGATTCCTAAATTGCACTGATGAACGGGCAGGAACTTCTTGCGGCAAACCCGAGCAGCAAACTCTTGATTTTATAGAAGGATGCAGCGATGGGCAAACGGGTGAGTGGTGCCAGCGGTCAAACTATCCTTCGGCAATCTTAGAATTCGATTAGATCCACGTTAAACATTTCTGCCGAAAGTGTCGATGGCACGAAAGTACGATCAGGTCTATAACGACAACTGGGCGCAATTTCAATCCTCCAGTTGCAAGTAGCAAGCGATTCGGTTACTCGCAATGACAAAAGTTTCTAAAAACTAAAGCCCATGCCAAGGGGCATCTTACTTTCTTTCACCTTTTAGGGCAGGATATTCACGACCGGGGGCTCGTGTGATTTCTCTCAAGAAGTATCTGGACATGGATATTAAGGTTCGCGAGTCGGTTGCTCCGGAGTTAGATGAGTTCCTTTCGCTTGCTCTGGCGATTTACCGTACGACACTGCTCGCCATCGGGCAGAATGGCGCTCGTGCCTGTCCCGCAGTCGGTTCGGATTTGTTACAAAACCTGACAAGCCTCGAATCACGTCTTACTGATGAAGTTACGCCTACCCAAATGAAAGAGATGGAACAACGGGTCAAAGAAGAGTTGCAGCAGTGGGGCGACCGTAGCGAGGAATACCTGAAGGCGAAAGTGAATGATGTAAAAGAAATCTTGATTGTGCTGGCTCGTACCGCCGAATCCGTTGGCGAACGTGACCTGCGTTACGCCAACCATTTCAGCCAGCTCACAACCGGTTTGCAAACGATTGCCAATCTGGAAGATCTCACGCAGGTCCGCGCAACCCTGGTAAAAAAGGCTACAGAACTCAAAACCTATGTGGACCAGATGTCGCTGGACAGTCAAAACCTAGTGGTGCAACTGAAGGGCGAAGTCACCAACTACGAAACGAAACTTAAGGCGGTTGAACAGCTTGCATTACGGGATGAGGTGACGGGATTACCTAATCGTCGAAGTGTTGAGGCGCGAATTGAATGGCGCATTGAGCATGAGCAAACGTTTAGCGTGGCTATCATCGACATGAATGGTTTCAAGCAGGTCAACGACAAGCATGGACATCCTGCCGGCGATAGCTTGTTAAAACAATTTGCCGAGGAGTTGCGCTCATCTCTGCGTGTTTCGGATATGGTTGGGAGGTGGGGCGGAGATGAGTTCATTGTAGTCTTGGACTGTGACCTTAGCGGGGCAAGACCACAAATAGAGCGTGTGCGGAAATGGGTGTTTGGGGATTACACCATTCACGGGAATGATGGCGAAGATGTAAAAGTGAATGCTCAGGCAGCGATCGGAGTAGTGCAGCGGGAGCCAGGAGAATCCATCAAGGAAGTAATCGCGCGCGCCGACGCAGCCATGTACAAAGAAAAGAAATCTTCACGGTAGCAGGTACTTCAAGGCCAGCCACGCATGCTTTCGATATAATTCACGACCATGCGCAGCGTCCTCATTTTCTTATTGCTCTCGGCCTTCAGTGCAATAGCCCAAAACGCTTCGGTAGTCATTCCTTACGATTCCGTCAACACCTTCATTGGCACGGCGGGCGACGGCAATACCTTTCCTGGCGCGACGCTGCCGCTGGGAATGATTCAGTGGAGTCCCGACACGCGCGCCGACGGCTGGTATCACTATCAGGACACAACCACCCGCGGCTTCAGCCTCACTCACATTAGTGGCGCGGGCTGCACCGTGTACGCCGACTTGCCCATCCTGCCCTGGGTCACGGAATTAAGCGCCAGCGCGGCCTCACCCGATAATTTTGAGGTGCCCTTCTCGCACAACGACGAGCAGGCGCATCCCGGATACTACAGCGTCACTTTGGGCAATGGCGTGAAAACGGAATTGACTGTCGCCACACGCGCGGGCATGGGACGCTTCTCGTTTCCCGCCGAGGGCCCACGCACGCTTCTTTTAAAAGCTGCGGCTGGCGCAACCGTGAATGATCCCAAACGTGAGTCGGACACCAGCATGATCCAAATTGTTGGCGACGACACCATCACCGGAACCATTCACAGCGGCGGCTTTTGCCAGTCTGATTCGAACTACGTTCTCTACTTCGTCGCAAAGTTTGCCAAACCATTTTCTTCTTATGGAACCTGGACAGGCGAGCATGCGGGCGATGTCCATCCCGGATCACGCTCCGCCTCGGGCCGTAAAGATGGGGCCTACATCTCTTTCTCTGGCACCACAGATCCTGTTGTCATGAAGATTGGAATTTCATTCGTGAGCGAGGAAAACGCGGCGAAGAACCTGTCCAAGGAAATTACCGGCTGGGACTTCGACAAGGTCCACACCGCAGCGAAGAAAAAATGGATAGACATGTTCGACCGCGTGCAGACGGAAGGGGAAACGCCTGAGCAACGCACCATCTTCTACACAGGGCTTTATCACATGTTCCTTTCGCCCAATATCTTCAGCGACGAAAATGGCGACTACATTGGCTTTGACCAGAAAGTTCGCCGCTTGCCCGCCGGACAAGCCCAGTACGCCAACTTTTCTGATTGGGACATTTATCGCAGCCTGATCCATTTCCAGGCACTGCTGAGGCCTGAAGAAACCAGCCAAATGATGCAATCGCTGGTGCGCGACGCGGAGCAGAGTGGATGGCTTCCAAAGTGGCCAGTCGCCAATGACGTGAGCTATGTGATGGGGGGCGATTCGTCGGCGATCCTGCTTTCCAGCGCCTACGCATTTGGCGCGCGTGATTTTGATACTGCCTCTGCGTTGCGATTCATGATCAAAGGCGCAACACAACCCGGCACAGGTTTGCATGGGCAGTCCGAACGGCCCGAACTCAGCGACTATCTCAGCAGGGGATACCTTCCTACCGATACCAACCATGAAGACGGCGCATCGTTCACGCTCGAATACGACAGCGCCGATTTTGCCGACTCGCAATTCGCAGCCGCCCTGGGCGATAAAGCCCATGCGGCTAGCCTGCTCGCTTCCGCCCAGAACTGGCGGAAGCTTTTTGACCCCGACAGCAAATTCATCCGTCCGCGTACTCCTGACGGCAGCTTTATTGCAGGCTGGGACCCGGAACATTTATTGCCGCACCACGTGAAAAGCTGGGACACTTCCGATCAAATGGGTTTTGAAGAGGGATCCACGTGGCAGTACACGTTCATGATTCCTTACAATTATGCTGGTCTGTTCGAAGCAATGGGCGGCAATCGGAATGTGCTTCCCAAGCTAGAGACGTTTTTTACTAGGCTCTCCGGCTGGGGTTCGAATTTTACGGTGAGCAATGAGCCGGATTTCTGCGCTCCTTATGCGTACATCTGGACCGGCAGCCCGTGGAAGACGCAAGAGGTCGTGGACCGCATTCGCCGCGAGACCTTCACGACCAAACCGGATGGCCTACCCGGCAATGATGACCTAGGTGCGACATCCGGCGTGTATGTGTGGAACGCGCTGGGGATGTATCCGGTGATTCCGGGCGTGGGCGGACTGGTGCTGGGTACGCCAATGTTCTCGCATGCGACGCTGAAATTGGGCAACGGGAGCGTGCTGGAAATTAACTCGCGTGGAGAGGGAATCTACGTCCAATCTGTGAAGTTGAATAGCAAGTCATATGAGAGTACTTGGCTGCCGCTCGACAAATTATCTGCTAAAACAAATCAAGTGGAGTTCACGCTTGGAAGTGAGCCCAATAAATCGTGGGCAAGCAAGCCAGACGAATTTCCTCCTTCGTTCGATGTGCCAACGAAGTGAGCAGGCAGTGCTAGTCTTGTAGTGCATCTATGATCCTCGACGCCCTGCATACGATCGCCAACCATCGCCAGTCTCTTTCGCGAACTGAAGCGCGAGAGGTGATGGCCGAGGTCCTCTCGGGCAAATGTACCGACGCGCAGATCGCGGCGCTGCTGGTGGCGCTGCACATGAAAGGCGAAACCGTCGAGGAAATTGTGGGCTTTGCGGAGGCGATCCGCGCGGCGGCGACTCCGCTGAAGCATCATGAAAATTCCGCCGTGGACGTCAGCGACACCGAACGCGACGCTTTGGTGGACACCTGCGGCACCGGTGGCGACGCCAGTGGCACCTTCAATATTTCCACTGCGGCGGCGTTTGTAGTGGCGGGCGCGGGCGTACGTGTGGCCAAACACGGCAACCGCAGCATCACCTCAAAATGCGGTTCGGCGGACGTGATGGAAGCACTGGGCGTCAATATCGGCCTTGCGCCGGAGCGCATTGCGGCGTGCTTGAACGAAGTGGGCATCGCCTTTCTTTTTGCTCCTGCGATGCATGGCGCGACGAAATACGTGCAAGCGGCACGGCGCGAATTGAAGCTGCGAACGGTATTTAATTTGCTTGGTCCTCTCACGAATCCGGCGGGGGCGTCGGCACAGGTTGTCGGAGTTTATTCGCTCAATCTTGTAGAAAAACTCGCCGAAGCGCTCAGCATGCTGGGATTGCGTCGGGCCATGGTCGTGCATGGACTGGATGGTTTGGATGAAATCACCATCTCTGGTCCAACCCGGATTGCCGAAGTGCGCGATGGTGAAGTCCATACCTTTGAAGTAACGCCAGAAGAATTTGGATTCAAGCGGGCTCCGCTCGAAGATATTTCCGGTGGGGACGCTTTGGGGAATGCCGCGCTGATCCAGGAAGTGTTGGAAGGGAGGAGATCGTCGCGCCGGGATGTTGTATTGCTGAATGCGGCGGCGGCGCTGGTGGTCGCGGGAAAAGTTGAGCACTTAAAAGATGGCGTGGCGCTCGCGGCTTCATCCATTGATTCTGGCGCGGCTGCCAAAAGGCTCGAAGCGCTGGTGCGCGTTACGAATTATCAGAATCAATAGTCAAAATAAGTCCTGGGCTTTGGTCAAAATGCGCATCTCATGTTTTGTGGGCTGCGTTTCTATAAAGCTGGAGCGATCATGAAGACTTTAATGCTGACTGCTGTTCTTATCTGCGGACAAATTGCAGTCGCGCAGAACATTCAGGTTAATCAGCAAAACAAGACGATTGCCGTGACCGCGGAAGAGTCAGTGTCTGTTGATGCAGAGATTGCGATAGTACATATTGGCTTTCACAATTATGGAAGTACACGTGACATGACCTATCAAAATAACGTTGATGTTGCTGACGCGATAACAAAAGCGCTTCTCAATGCGCATATTACAAAACAAAACATTGAGACAGAAAAACTGCAATTAACGACGGTAAACCCAAACCCTGGTTGGACTCCAGAAATGAAAAAAGATCGCGCATTCGAAGCCAAGCAATCCTGGAAAGTAACTGTTGAAGCATCGAAAGCTCAAGGTATTGTCGACTTGGCGGTTCGCAATGGCGCAAATGAACTGGAAGACGCGGAATGGGAGGTGGTAGATCCCGCAGCATTGGAAGCAAAAGCAAGCGGAGCGGCAATCGTTAAAGCCCGCTCAATTGCTGAACAAATGGCCAAAGGATTGGGAACAGCTTTAGGGGGACTTATTTATGCGAGCAATCAAACACCTATCAGGCCAGATACGATGCGCCACTGGCTTGACGCCGATGTCGCCTATCTTGTCCAAGAAAAAGATAAGACTCAATTAACATTATTCCCTGAAAAAGTTGAAGAGAAAGGAACTGTTTATGCCGTATTTGCAATACAGTAAGTTTAGCCAGAGTAGTTGGCCACAACCTTGACTACTCTTCCCACTCCATCCAACTCCATAAACTCGCCCGACTTTGTCCCCTTCTGATTCACATAATGAAGAACGACGCTTGAGAGTCCCCACATGACTTCGATAAGTTCGAACTTGAGTTGCGGATATGCCTCAAGACCTTTCTTGAAATAAGCCCGCACGGCTTGCTTGCCCTTGACCGCGCCTGAGGGGTCATTCAGCAGCTTTGCCGCGACTGGAGAAATCAATACCACATTGTCAGCGTAGTGTTCCATGATCTGGTCGAGGTTATGACAATTCCATGCCTGGATCCATTCATCCGCGAATTTGCGAGCGTTTTCTTCAGTGAGCATAACTTGATTAACTTATATTCGCCTTTTGCAACCATTGCGCGGCTTGCACATCCCATCCCAACTCTTTTGTCATTAAATCGCGAAGCTGTGATGAGGCCGCGGGTTCACCGTGGACAAGATACGTGACAGTGGGTTTGTTCTTAAAAGTACGCAGCCACTCTAGTAGTTCCGGCGGATCCGCATGGTCGGAGAATTGTTCGATGGCTGCGATCTGCGCGCGGATGGGCACCATGTCGCCGAATATTTTTACTTCCGGTGCGCCGCTCTTAATTATGAAACCTCGAGTACCTTGCGCTTGGTAGCCAATAAAAATCACTGTGTTCTTAGGATCAGGCAGTCTTTGCGCCAGGTGATGCAGAATGCGTCCGCCGGTGACCATGCCGCTGGAGGAAATAATGATGCAGGGGTAATGGGCGTCATTGATTGTTTTTGATTCCTGCGCGGTGGAAGCGAAGCTGAAACCAGGCCAGGTAAGTGGCGAACCGTATTGGCTGATGAGGTTTTTCGTCTCATCGCTGTATTCTTCCGTGTGCTTCAGGAAAATCTGCACAGCCTTGATCGCCATTGGACTATCGCAAAACACCGGGACCTTTGGGATTTGGCCGGCTTCCATGAGTTCTTTGAGCATGAAAACAAATTTCTGCGTACGCTCCACGGCAAACGCGGGAACCACGACGCTTCCCCCGCGCTGCACCGTTTGGGTAATGACTTTCGCCAGCTCAGGGCGCGGATCATCTTTCGGGTGCGTGCGATTGCCGTAAGTGGATTCCATGACCAGCACGTCGGCCGTTTCGTCTTCCTGTGGGCCCGAATGGACGACCTTTCCCGGAGCGACATTCTTGTCGCGCATGCGGCCTATGTCGCCGGTGAATAGCATGCGGCGGGTCTGGCCGTTGACCGTGAGAGTGATCTCCGCCATGGCCGAGCCTAAAATGTGCGCGGCATGAACAAAACGAAATGAAATTTCCGGACTGACCTGTTTAGTTTCCCCAAATTGCACTGGCTGAAAATATTTCAGGGCATTCTCGGCTTCTTCCAGCGTGTAAAGCGGCAGCGCGGGATTGTGCTTCGACTTGTTTTTCTTGTTGTAGAAGGCCGCGTCTTCTTCCTGCAGGTGACCGGAGTCAGTCAATACCACACCGCATAAATCAATGGTAGCCGGAGTGGCATAAATTGGGCCGCGAAAGCCTTCCTTAACCAGCCGTGGAATCCATCCGCAGTGATCGAGGTGAGCGTGAGTAAGAATGACGGCGTCAATTTCCCGCGCGGGAATGGGCGTGTCCTGCCAGTTGCGCTCGCGCCATTGTTTAGGCCCCTGGAACATGCCACAGTCCACCAGGATTTGGCATCCGCCTTTGCCGTCGCCGTCAGAGGAAGTATTGATGAGGTGCTTGGAGCCGGTGACCGTACCTGCCGCTCCCAGAAACTGGATGTAGGACAATGTAAACCTCCGTTATTCGGAATGCAGATTCTAGATGGAAGGAAGGGAAAAGCAAAATGCGAGGGAAGAAAAATGCAGCACGACTGTGGGGAATCACTTCCCAGCTTCTATTACATAACTGTTATTGCTCATGTCGCTCTCGGGAACGCTGCCGTCGTTCAGGGTCACGCGCTGCGGCGCAGCGGGAACTTCAAAACGGATAGACGCTTTTGCATTGGCCAGGACCTTTAACCGATGCGTCGCATTTCCGCCAGCGATTTGCAGCAAGACGGGAACCTCCGCTCCAGCGTTTCCAAGATTTTGCACGGTTACCGTGACCAAATATCCTCCGGAAGCCATCGGGCTGGAAAATACGGATGTGATGCGAAAGTCGGGCAGGCCACGATCGTGGTAAACCCAATCATCAAAAAACCATTGCAGGTCGGCGTGGGTTTGCGCCTCGATCAATTTTTGCAGGTAGGAGTCATCCTCGTCTTGTTTCGCATGGTAGGCATTGAGCGACTTTTTCAGGGGTGCTTCGCCCAACATGTCGCGTAACATCCACCAAACATAAGCGGCCTTGCTGCGATAAAACTCTTCGATAGGCGTACGTTCGAGCGCCTCGGAAGTTTCAGTGCTCCGGTCATGCTCTTGAGAAATTGCGCTTTCCGCGCTGACAATCGCGGCAAGATGTGAGCCAAGGAAATCGATGGCCGCCTGCCGTCCGTTTCGCCGCTCCTCATACGCCGCTTGCATGAAGTGGGCCAATCCTTCGTATATCCAGGGGCGAGGCGAAGAGAACGCTGCGTGCGTGAGTTGATGAACGGAAATGCTCTCCGCGAGTTTGTCATTTAGTTCATCAAAAGACGTAAGCAATGAGCCTTCGCTTTCATAGGAGGAAGCCTTTGGATCGGGCAATTCCATCACTTGAGGTTTTTGCCGGAGCGCGCCAAACCAATCGGAAACGAAAGGCAAAGTTTTTGTGAAGGCTTGAACTTCGATGTCCGCGCCTGATTTGTGGTCCGTGAAATAGCGAATGATCGCGGCGGATGAATCCATGACCTCATAAGGCGCGATGATGAAAGCCGGAGGAGCGATACCCGTAAGCTGGAGCGAACAGCCTAATGTGTCTTTCTGTTCGGGAATGTTCACTTCTGAAAATTTGCATCCCGCGGAGTTGCTATTCGTAAGGATCTGGAGAGGTTGGCCGGTATCGCCGGCGGGTGCCGACATTTGTACATCAAAGATTGCATTGGTTTCTCTGGCCTGCCAATGTCCGATAGTTTCAAACATGCTGTTGCCCTCGGAAAGGTTGGCGGCTTCGATGGCTACCGGATACCACACGACATAACCAATACCGCGAACCGCCGTGAATGAGGGACTGATCTGGTCCCAATCGGTATGCCGCGCAGTCTCCGCAGGTACTCCGATGCGGGTGAGGCGGGTGGCGTCGAGCGGGATTGTGCCTTCATATCCAATGTTCAATTCGATTGCTTGTTTTGGTGGAACTTCGCGCGGCAGCGTGACGATCGCTTCCGAGAGTTCGCTGGTGTGGTCAATATCGGAGGTGTAAGTGTGCGTGAGGAACTCGACGGGCTTGCCTTCAAACTGAATTGATTTCCAACTGAGGGTGGAAGAAATTTGCAGAGCAACATTCTTTTGCGGCGCGGAAGAATCATTACGCAGTGTGATTACGCCGCGCACGCCGAGGCGCTGCTGATCGGGATCAACGCTGGCGTTCAAGTTGTACTTCGTGAAGGTAAATGCGTTGCGGTCGAGGGCGTGCGCCAAACCACAGAGGATACAGATAACGCAGAGAAATCTCGAAAAGCTAACGGCTAACTTCATTTTGATTTCTTCAGCCGCTGGCGGACGACTTCAAAGAGCACGATACCCGCCGCCACCGACACATTCAGCGACGGCACATTGCCGAGCATGGGAATCGAGACGAGCAGGTCGCACTTCTTTTTGACCAGATCGTGCAGGCCTTTGCCTTCTGCGCCCAGGACAATGGCGCAGTTCATGTTGTAGTCCACGCTGTCGTAGGCTTGACCGCCACGCTCGTCGAGTCCCACGGACCAGAAGTCTTTGGATTTGAGTTCTTCAATCGTGCGGGAGATGTTCGTGACTTTGGCAATAGGAAGATGCTCGCTAGCTCCGGCGGAAACTTTCGCTACGGTCCCGGTAACTCCCGCGGCGCGACGCTCTGGGATGACCACGCCGTCGGCGCCTGCGGCATCGGCGGTGCGGAGAATCGCGCCGAGGTTGTGCGGGTCTTCCACGCCGTCAAGGATCACGATGAGAGAATGCGCTCCGCGCTTGCCGGAGATCACATCGTCCAAATCGCTGTATTGCTTGGACGAGGTGACTGCCACGATTCCCTGGTGTGCGCCGCTTCCGGCCATTTGATCGAGTTCAGGGCGGGGAAGAAAACGGACTGCGATCCCGTTCTTGCGGCACTCCTCAATAACCTTTTGCAAGCGAAGATCGTTCCGTTCCTTGGCAACGCCGACCCATTCGAAGGCCCGGCCGCGGGCTTTGAGTGCCTCGGCGACTGTGTTGATTCCGTAAATAAAATTCATGAAGAGTCAGTTTAACCTGTTTAGGCCCATCTTCGTGAGCACGATGCTTACGTACCCGCCGTCAGGTCTGCTATGCTTCCCCATCATGACCGGAGCGTTCCAAGGGCCCGGCAAAATTACAGTCAGGAGTTCACGAATGAAGCGAGCAAGCGTTACTCGGATTTTGGGGTTGGGCCTGTTAAGCCTCCTGTGCACAGCGGCCCTTGCACAAGAATTTAGCGCGGACATTGTGACAACGGACAAAAAAGAAACGGGACAGAGCACAAAAATCTACGTGTCCCGGAATAAGATGCGATTCGAAAGCCAAGGACAAAAGCACCAGGCGGGCACGGTGCTTCTGGACTCGGACACTCAAATGATGGACATCATCATGCCGCAGCAGCACATGTATATGGAAAGCCACATGGGCCAGGGCCCCCGGCAGCAGCACATGTTCAAGTTTTTCCAGGCAGTGGATGTGGAAAATGCCTGCCCCGACTGGCAAAAGATGACCGACCATCCTGGTGGCAGTTGCCAAAAAATCGGCGACGATACTGCGAATGGCCGTTCAGCCGTGAAATATGCCGTCACCTCCGCTGAAGGGAAGAACAGCACTGTCTGGCTTGATAAGTCATTGAAGTTTCCAATCAAGTGGCAAGAGCAGGACAGTTCTGGAGAGTTGCAGAATATTCATGAAGGCCCGCAGCCCGCTGCCTTATTTGAAATACCAGCGGGCTACCAGAAATTTGACATGGGCAACATGATGAAGCAGCACTGACGCTCGGCAGAGGAATTCGTTATACTTTTCCTATGCAGCGCGTGGAGAGAAAATGTCTCTTTCAGCGGTGATTGTCGATGATGAGCAGTTGGCCCGGGATGAACTCGCTTTCTTGCTGAAGAATGTGGGCGACGTGGATGTGGTCGCCCAGGGCAAGAATGGCGTGGAAGGCGTCAACCTGATTCGCGAACATAATCCTGACCTGGTTTTTCTGGATGTGCAGATGCCGGGCTTGGACGGTTTCGGCGTCATCAAAAAACTGCTGGATAAGAAACTGCCTCTGCCGAAAATCGTCTTTGCCACCGCGTTCGATCAGTATGCCGTAAAGGCATTCGAGGTCAATGCGGTGGATTATTTGCTTAAGCCTTTCGACCGCCAGCGTGTTGCGCAATCCATCCAGAAAGCCCGCGCAAAAATGGAAGCCAAGGATGGATCATCCGACAAGCTGGAAACTCTGGTGCGAATGCTGGAGTCGCAAAAACCGACTTCTAAAATCTTGCTGAAGGCGGCGGGGCGATTGTTCTTGGTGAGCCAGAAAGACATTTGCTTTGCCTCCATCGAAGACGGCATCATTTCGGTAATAACAAGCGGCGTAAACGGCATGGAAGGCCAATCCAATTGCCGCACGCTGGAAGAACTGCTGGACAGCCTTGATCCCAATCTGTTCTGGCGCGCGCACCGGTCTTACCTGGTGAACATCAATCGGATCAAAGAAGTTGTGCCCTGGTTCAAGAGTTCTTATCAACTTCGGATGGATGACAAGAAGCAAACGGAAGTTCCCGTAAGCCGCGCACAGACCAAACGGCTGCGGGAGTTGTTCGGCTTATAGACTTTCTTAAAACCATTCGCGAGAAATCCCTGGATCGGTGCCTTCGTTTATCGAGTTTCATTAGCTCAGCCCATCTTCTCAAGCATTCCCGCAGTTACCAATTTTTTTTCAATATGGCGTTGCAGGGTTTGCAGTAGGAATTTGCGGAGATCGGCAGCGCGTGATTTCGTCCAGCCTGAGCTGGCAAAGTTTTCCGCTGGCGCGCGGAGCATTTGCGCGGCCAGGGTCCGTGATTCGGCAGAAATTTCGGATGAAGCCAACCGCTTGTCATCCGGGCAGAGCAACCCGTCCGTAAGAGCGTGAAAAAATGCTGGTCTTCCATTCAACTCACGCCCGCAGACAATGCATTCGGAAAGATCCGGCAGATATCCCATCAACCGCGTCATCCACAACTCAAAATAGGTGATGGGCATCCAGAACGGCGGTTCCTTTAACTCCTCAAGAACGGACAATGACAGCCGGAAGGCCGCGTCATTCGCCTCGCGGTCAGGCAGCAGTTCATCCAGTAACTCGGCGACGTGGGCCAACGCCACCGCACGCGAGTAGGTGACCTCGCGAGCGAGCGGCGAGTTGAGCACATCGCAGGAGTCGAGTCGAGCCAGTTCCCGCCGTTCGCGGTCCTCGTAATAGGCGCGAACATAGGTGAGCGGTTCGAGCGCGCCGCTGAATCGCCGCTTTGATTTCTTCGCGGAGCGGGCCACGGCATGCACTTTTCCTTCCACGCGGGAAAAAAAAGTGACAAGAAGATCCGCCTCGCGCAGCGGATAAGTACGCAAAATGATCGCTTCCGATTCTTTCAGCGGCATTCATGCCTTGCGGAGCAAAACAAAATTGTAAATGGAGTGTTGCGGAATGGGAAACAGGCCGGATAATGACGGTGAGATGGGTGCAAATTTCTCGTGCGCCAGTATCTGAGAATTCCTGGGCAGAGATTAAGGGCGTTCCAGTAGCAACCCTCACGACTTCTGGATTATGCTTTGATAGGAAATTATGAAAGTTCCACTACTCGATCTCAAGGCTCAGTACTCAGCGATCAAAGGCGATATTGAAACGGCCATTGCTGAAGTGCTCGACACCCAGCAATTCATCCTCGGCCCAAAGGTAGAGCAGTGTGAATCAAGGATTGCGGCCTATTCCGCTTGCGCCTACGGAATCGGAGTTTCTTCCGGCAGTGACGCGCTTCTGGCATGCCTGATGGCGGAGAACATCGGAGCAGGCGACGAAGTCATTACCACTCCATACACATTCTTCGCCACCGCAGGCGCAATTGCTCGGGTTGGAGCAACGCCGGTTTTTGTGGATATCAATCCAGCCACGTACAACATTGATACGGCTCAAATTGCCGCAAAGATCACAAAGAAAACCCGCGCGATCATTCCCGTACATCTCTACGGTCAAATGGCTGATATGGCGCCGATCATGCAGATGGCCGAAGGCCACAAGATGATTGTGATCGAAGACGCAGCCCAAGCGATAGGCGCAGAACACAACGGCAAGCGGGCTGGTTCCATTGGGCACTACGGATGTTTTTCATTCTTTCCGTCGAAAAATCTGGGAGCCGCCGGAGACGGAGGAATGATCGTTACAAATGATGCAGGACGCGCGCAGAAGCTGCGCATTCTGCGCAATCACGGATCTGAACCGAAATACTTTCACAAAGTCGTAGGGAGCAATTTTCGGCTGGATGCGATTCAGGCGGCGATTGTCACCGTCAAACTTCGTTACCTTGACAGCTGGACAGCAGGCAGGCAGCGCAACGCGAAGAAATATGAGCAGCTTTTTGCCGATGCAAAGCTGCCGGTTATTACTCCATTAGTCGTAACTGACAGGCATATCTTTAATCAGTATGTGATCCGCGTCTCGCGGCGTAACGAGTTGCAGGCATATTTGCACGGAAAAGGAATCGGCACGGAAATTTATTATCCTGTACCGCTGCATCTTCAGGAATGTTTCGCATACCTTGGATATGCACCGGGTGCTCTTCCAGAAAGCGAGGGAGCCGCGAAAGATACAATGGCACTACCAATTTATCCGGAATTGGCCCCGCAACAATTGGAGTATGTGGTGGATTGCGTCCGAGCATTTATGACTGCAATTTCCTCCGCGGGTGGCAGAGACAACGAGTTACAGGAAGCACCGCGCAGATGATACCCGTTAGTTCCGCGATTTAAATCTGAATGTGGAGAGGATGGATGACGACGGTTCTGCGCCGCTTGGCAATAATTCTGATAATCGTTCTCTTCGTGTCAAATGCCTTTGCGGCGGATGAAATCCTGGTCGCAGCGGCATCAGACCTGCAATTCGCTTTGCCCGAACTTGCCCAGAAATTCGAGCAGCAAACTGGCGTCAAAGTGAACCTGACATTTGGTTCATCGGGAAACTTTACTAACCAAATTAGAAACGGTGCACCCTTCGATCTGTTCTTCTCCGCAGACCTTAATTATCCGCGCCAGCTTGCCGCCGATGGCTTTGCCGATCCAGCCACGCTGTATCACTATGCCGATGGGAAAATTGTTTTGTGGGCGCCAATTGCTTCCACGCTGGACTTGCACCAAGGTCTGAAAGTCTTGTTGCAGCCCGATGTCCATAAGGTTTCCATTGCGAACCCTGTGCATGCTCCTTACGGCAGGGCTGCAGTTGCCGCTCTCCAGCATGAGAATCTTTACGAAAAAGTAGAAGCGAAGCTGGTATTAGGCGAAAACATATCGCAGACCGCGCAGTTTGTTCAGAGCGGAAACGCCGATGTGGGCATCATTGCACTGTCTTTGGCCCTTGCGCCGTCGGCGCAGGGGAAAGGAAAGTACTTCGTGGTACCCGCCGCCGATTATGCAGCGATTCAGCAAGGCGTCATCCTTCTAAAAAGCTCTTTTCACAAATCCATAGCGGTGAAATTTCTGGATTTCCTCAAGACGCCGGAGTCACGAGCCTCGCTCGCACGCTTTGGATTTTCTTTCTCGCAACCATAAATATTCCTCCGCATCGAACTCGAATTTCCTTCAAGGGCGCCAAAGCGCTCGCCTCGGTACAACAGGGCGGTACCAATCTAGCAAATGATGTAAGTATGAAAAGTTTGTTATGGTTAGCGGCAGTATCCAGAATCTGGACACCGCACGAGTGCGATTAGATGAGGCAGAAAGCATGACAACCATCGTAGCGAGTTGCCGTTACATGCAGTCGGATAGCGTGGTTGCGCGAGTGATCGCAGGAGAGACTCTCATCGTTCCTGTGCGCGGCGGCGTGGGTGATCTGGCCTCGATTTATAGCCTAAATGAACTGGGAAGTTTTTTATGGCGGCAACTCCAGCCTGCGAAAACTTGCGAAGAATTGGTCAGCTTGGTTTTGGATGAATACGAAGTAACGCCCGAGACGGCGGAACAGGATGTGCGGACTTTTCTCGACAAGATTACGGATGCGGGACTGGTTCGCGAGATGGCAGCTTAAAAATCGCGAAGCGGTTTGCATTGAGAGTGTAAGAACGCAAGAGGGTTGAACGGTAAGGCATGCACGCGGAGATTACATGAATCCTGGCAGTTACACAGAGCTAAGCCGATCGCTCCACCAGCCTAATCACCGCACTCCCCTCGAAGTAACCATGGAAATGACCCACCGCTGTCCCCTGGAATGCCAGCATTGCTACAACAATTTGGCGATGGGAGATTTATCCGCGCGCAACCGCGAATTGAGTAAGGAAGAATATTTTCGGTTGCTCGATGAAATTACCGAGATGGGTTGCTTCTGGCTGTTGTTCACCGGCGGCGAAATCTTTGCCCGAAAAGATTTTCTGGAAATCTATACCTACGCCAAGAAAAAAGGTCTTCTCGTTACTCTGTTTACGAACGGCAATCTGATTAATGAAAAGATCGCCGACTATCTGCTTGAATGGCCGCCGTTCGCGATTGAAATCACGCTCTATGGCAGGACGAAAGAAACCTACGAGGCGCTCACGCAAATCCCCGGCAGTTATGAGCGCTGCATGCGTGGCATCAATCTGCTGCGTAGCCGAGGATTGCCGCTGAAGCTGAAGACGGTCGCAACCACCGTGAACAAGCATGAAGTATTGTCCATGCGAAGTTTTGTGAGGGAAGATCTCGGCCTCGAATTCAAATTCGATTCCCTGATGAATCCGCGCATTGATTGCTCGCAGAGTCCACTCGCGGTGCGGCTTTTGCCGGAAGAAGTGGTCGCGCTCGACCTTCACTCGCCCGACACTAAGGCCGAGTACCGACGGTTCGCCGAGCAGGGAATTCAATCTCCGCCGCCAGCCAGGGGCAAGGGCAAGAATTCTCTTTATGTTTGTGGCGGCGGCGTGGGTGCCTTTTCTATTGATCCTTACGGCCGCATGAGTATTTGCGTGCTGTCTAAGGCGGATACCTACGATCTGCGCCAGGGTTCCGTGAAGGAGGGATGGGAGCAGTTCCTTCTGCAAGTAAGAAAACGCGAGGCAAAGACCATCTCTAAATGCACCGATTGCCGCCTGCGCAGTCTGTGCGGTATGTGTCCGGCGAATGGCGAGTTGGAAAACGGAGATGCGGAATCGCCGGTGGAATTTTTATGCGAAGTCGCCCATTTGCGCGCCATGGCGTTGGGCTATCAGGTCCCGGCGCACGGGGATTGTGCTTTTTGTGAAGGCGGCGACCACTACGAAACGGCAAAAGAGTCAGCGCTGCGGATTGCCTCCCGTGAAATTAATGTCGGCGAGTGGACGGGGCCTTCGGAAGTTTTGCTGCCGATTTTGAATCATTCCGCCGCCAGCTCCGGCGGTTGCGGAAGTTGCGGGCATTGAGGGATTTTATGAAGAATGAACGCGAGGACGGCAAGAGCAAAAAACCATATCAGCCGCCGGTTTGCGAGACCATCAGTTTGCGTCCTGAAGAGGCGGTGCTGGGAAATTGCAAAAGTATGTTTGTTTCGGGGCCGAGTTTGTCGGTATGTACCGCATCGACGGGATGCAGTTCAATTGGTTCCTGATTGTGGAGTCGTTTGAATGATGATCAGCGAGCAAACACAAACAGAGAATCAAAGTCAGGCGGCAAAATGGCGCTGTTGCTTGCAAATCGGTGATCTGACTTTGGGCTTTACGGCCGCAGAGATGAATGTTCATCTCGATCCTGATCACCAATCGTTTGCGATCCCTGCACAAAATTGCGAAATAGAAATTGATCTGGAATGGGTTGACTCACTCCTTCCCGCTGATAGCAAAAAACTTTTCGATTCAGGCGCGGTATGGACGCTTTATGAGGACGGCGAGCATTACGTTTTCGATTTCACGACGCGAGTTCTTGGCCCGCGACCTTATAAGCGCCTTTTAATAGACAGGGATTTTACTCGCGCCCGCGTACTCTTCGTGCGCGATTGCTTTCCTGACAAAGCCAATGTCCGCGCGCTCGAATACCCGCTCGACGAATTGATCGTTACCAACCGATTGGCGCGAGGGCGCGGCGTTGAAGTGCATGGCTGCGGCATTACCGACGACGCGTGCAGTAGTTCTCTTTTTGTAGGACACTCCGGCGCGGGAAAGAGCACAACCACGCGCCTCTGGCAATCGGTGCCCGGCGTCCGGATCCTAAGCGATGACCGAATTATTGTCCGCAAACGTGACGACCGTTTTTTCATGCACGGAACGCCCTGGCACGGCGATGCCGGATTTGCGTCGCCACGCGAAGCTCCGATCAATCAGATTTTTATTTTGGAACATGGGGAGCGGAACGACGTTGTCGCGATGCCGCAAGCGGCGGCAGCAGCGGAATTGTTTGCACGTTGCTTCTTGCCGTTTCACGATCCGCAGGCGCTTACTGCCACGCTTGCTTATCTGGATGATCTGACGCGGACGGTCGCTTGTTACAAATTCCAATTCCTCCCCAATCACTCTGCCGTGGAGAAAATCCTTGAATTCCAGCGCCCAAGATAGGCCTGACTCGAATTTATTTAATGAACTTGCCGGCGAGCTGATGAGCGGCGGGAAGAGCTTCTGCTTTCGCGCGGTTGGCGCGAGCATGTCGCCCACGATTCGCGATGGCGAAGTGCTGCGCGTGGAACGAGTGAATACCCGGATCCTCTCAGTCGGAGACATTGTTTTGTTCAAGGATGAGCGGGGTTTCCGTGTGCATCGGTTGGCCGCGATGGATGCAGCTAGAAATATTTTGATCACTCGCGGAGATGCATCACTTGAAGATGACGGTAGCATTCGCGCAGAACAGATTCTTGGGCGGGTGGTCGCTAAGGAAGAGGCTCTAAGCGGGGGTGTCTGCACTGTCTCTTTATATGGAACCGTGTCGCGGATAAAGCGGAACATTTCTATGGCAAAGAGTAAAGTAGCTGGGAAAATTCGTCAGGTGCGCACCTCGTGCAAGCTGGGAACGTTCCGCAGCGTTTTTATTTTCCGGCGGTTGGTCTTCCTTCTTTTCGCGTTGGCTGCGTTTGCAGGCGCTTCGTTTGCACAGGTCGCTTTTGATGCTGCAAATTCGGTAGGGGCAGAAATACATACGGGCACCACCAGCATTACGGTTCCTCTGACTGTTAGTGCGACTGCCAATCGCCTTTTGATTATAGGAGTTTCTCTTAACCATCAAGCCAGAACCAACGTCGCCGTCAACACGGTAACCGACGGAGCAGCAACTGTGACTGCATTAGGTACTGAGACGGATGCGCTAAATCGTCGCAGAGTGCAAATGTATCGCGTTCTCAATCCCCCCGCCGGTGCCAATAGTATCGTTGTCAGCTTTACAGGTACGAACGGAACTAGGGTCGGCGCAGTGGTGGGCGTTGCCTCATTCACAAATGTAAGTCAGTCCACCCCGGTTGGAACTTTTGCTGGAAGCGTTGGAAATACGGGTAGTCCCTCGGTGGTAGTTACAAGCAGCGTCGGCGCAATGGTCATTGATACCTCCGCGCTTTCCGGCGATGAAACCGCCAGTGCTGGCGCCGGGCAGACCGGCATATGGGGACAAAATTCTACTGCGGCTGTGCAGGGCACCGACGTGTACGGCTTCGGTTCTACCGAGCCTGGGGCCGCCAGTGTCACTATGTCGGACACAGCGGTTCCTGCGACGCAGAGCTGGGCGATCGGCGCGATTTCCATTAACCCTGCAACTGTTCCTATCACGGTTCCAGCGACCGTAGCTGGGACCAACAATGTCCTGGTTGTCGGTGTGTCCATGAACATTACCGGCAATACGGGTGCGACGGTGAGCAGCGTTACATATAACGGAGTAGCTCTCACCCTGGCTGGAGCACACAACGACACAGGCAATTCGCGGCGAGTTGAGATCTGGTATTTAGTCGCCCCTGCCACCGGCACGAATAATGTTGTCGTGAACTTAGATCTTCCAGGTGGAACTGGAGTGGTCGGCACAATTGTTGGCGCAACTAACGTCACGGGCGCAGACCAAACCTCGCCCATTCGCGGATTCACCTCCGGCGACGGCGCGGCTGCCGCGATTGCGACGCTCAACGTTCCCAGCGCCAATGGCGATACTGTGGTGGACACGCTCACCATTGCCGGCACTGACTCAGTTACAGCCTACGGCCCCACGCAGACGCAAGCTTGGACGGGCACGTCGGGCGCAGCGACCACCGACGTTTACGGCACCGGCTCCACGCGCGCGGGCGCCGCTAATGTTCCCTTAAGTGAGACCTTCAATGCAAACTCCAATTGGTCTGCCGGAGCGGTATCCGTGCGGCCTTTTCAAGCCGACTTGTCGGTCGCGGTGAGCGGCACCGCCGTTGCCTTCCCGGGAAATATTACTTACACGGCGGTGGTCACTAATAATGGGCCCAGCACGGCCACAGGCGCTACGGTGACAGACACACTACCTTCCGGACTGACATTCGTTTCCGTGACCGGCACGGGATGCGGGCACGTTGGAAGCGTGGTGACCTGCAATCTCGGTACGCTCGGCAGCGGCGCAAGTTCCACCGTCACGATTGTCGCCACACCAACCCAAGGTGGAGGGTATCCCGATACCGTGTCCGTTACGGGAACTGTGACTGATCTCGACACTGGCAACAATTCCTCCACTGGCATCGGCTACTCGCAGTTGAACGTCTGCACCATTCCTACCGCGACGGCTGGCGGCACCCTGACCGGCGTCATCAATACTTATTACCCTGGCAGTTCGAATGTTGCCGCGGGAGCGACTTCCATCACGCTGGGAACCGCAACGGGAAGCGCCACTCCGATCGCTTCCGGCGATGAAGTTTTAATAATTCAAATGCAGGATGCAGCGATCAGTTCCAATAACGACGGCACCTACGGCGATGGCTCGACGGGCTCCGGTTGGACGAACCTGAATAACGCCGGAATTTATGAATTCGCTACGGCTACCAGTGCGGTTCCGGTCGGCGGCGGCACCTTGAGTATTGCCGGGGCTGGACCCGGTGGCGGCCTGTTGTTCGGATATAACTCTGCTGCAGCCTCTGGAACGCAAGGCCAGCGCACCTTCCAGGTGGTGCGTGTTCCTCATTTTGCGACCGCAACACTCGGCGCTGGACTTACCGCTGCGGCATGGAACGGCTCCACTGGCGGCATTTTCGTTCTTGATACTTCAGGCGCGCTTACGTTGAACACCCAGACCATCAATGTGGACGGCCTAGGTTTTCGTGGCGCTGCTGGGCTCATGCTCGATGGCGGCGTTGCTGGTTCGAGTACAAATGACTATCGGCAAGCTTCGCCCACGACCTACCCTGCTGGTCCTGCATTTACCGGGGTTCCGGTTACCGGCATTGATGGTTCGAAAGGCGAAGGTATTGCCGGCACTCCAATGTGGCTGGAAGTCGCGAACACACCGTTCTCCACCGGAGTGGATGGATATCCCAATGGCGGTATGGGACGCGGCGCGCCGGGCAATGCTGGTGGTGGTGGGACCGATGCGAATACTGCGAATGACCAGAATTCCGGCGGCGGCGGCGGAGCCAACGGTGGCGCGGGCGGTTTCGGCGGTGATGCATGGGATTCCAATTTAAGCGTGGGCGGACTTGGCGGTTCGCCTTTCCCGTCAAGTTCGGGCCGGGTGACAATGGGCGGCGGCGGCGGTGCAGGCTCGCGCAACAATAGCAATAACAACGTAGCAGGAGCGGCTTCTACCCGAATCGCCCAGGCCAGTAGTGGAGCCGCGGGCGGCGGCATCATTATCGTTCGCGCGGGCAGCATCACTGGAACTGGAACGATGTCGGCAAACGGCGCAAACGCTTACGATCTGACCTCTAACGATGCAGGCGGTGGCGGCGGCGCTGGGGGCACGGTAATCGTCCTCTCCACCGGAGGCGCGGTAGGTACGTTAACCGCCAACGCCGCGGGTGGAAGCGGCGGCGACGCATGGGATGATGACGCGGCTGCTGGTCCTCCGATCGCGGACCGCCATGGACCCGGCGGTGGCGGCGGTGGTGGTGTAGTGCTGCTTTCCGGTGCGGGCACTGTCAATATTGCCGCAGGTACGCATGGAACAACTTTGCCTGCTCCCGGCCAGTTTCAATATGGTGCAACCGACGGCCAGGCGGGAACCAGCGCGACCAATATTACTTATGCGTCCACGCCCGGGCCGCACTTCAGCGCGACCTGTATTGACGTGGCGGTTACCAAGACAGCCCCGGCCACTGCTCTCCTGGGTAGTACGTTCTCGTATTCGCTTGGCATCACCAACAACGGCGCCACTGCAGCCAGTGCGGTCCAATTGGTGGATACACTTCCAGCCGGCGTTACATTCTCGTCGGTCACGCCGGCCGCGAGCTGTACGCAAGCCGCGGGCACAGTCACTTGCAACTTTGCAACTCTTGCCGCTGGAGCGTCCACCCCTGCGATCACCATCAACGTAGTCGCGGCGGCTGTGGGAACGGTAACCAATACCGCGAACGTTACTGAAAACGAGGCCGACTACAACCTGGTCAACAATACCGCCAGCGCATCTACGACCATCCTTCCCGCGTCTGATATGTCCATTACCAAAACCGGGCCCGCGACGGCGAATCAAGGCGACACGATTACTTACACGCTGACCGCGAAAAACAACGGCCCAACCGTTGCCACCACCATTGTTGTCACCGACACTCTGCCTTCGCAAGTGAGCTTCAGCTCTGCCAGTGGAGGATGTTCATTCAGTGCCGGAACAGTGACCTGTACGGCCGCTAGCCTCGCAGTGAATGCAACGGCTGTGTTTACCATTTCAGTGATTGCGCAGACTGTTGGTTCCGCGGTGAATACCGCCGTGGTCAGCGCATCTCAGACCGATCCCACCTCCGCGAACAATACTTCTTCCGTGACCACGGTGATTGGCGCAAGTGCCGAGATTTCAATCGTTAAAACTGCCTCCGCCAATCCGGTAAAGCAGGGAACGACATTTAGCTACATTCTTACGGCGCACAACAACGGGCCTTCTACGGCGACGACGGTGACTGCCACGGACGTACTGCCGACAGGCGTTACATTTAGTTCCGCCTCGGCGGGGTGCAGTTATGTGGCCCTCACCCGGACCGTTACTTGCACTGCGGCATCGTTAGCCCTAAATGCCACCGTCGTATTTAATATCCAAGTAGTCGCAGGTGTCCCTGCCCAGGTGAGCAACACCGCGACCGTTACGGCGGCACAATTTGATTCGGTGCTGGCCAATAACACTTCCACATTCCTTTCCACCATCACCTTCACCACCGAGGTCAAACTGCAATCTTTTTCGGCGATATCCACGGCAGGGGGCGTGCTGCTTACCTGGAGAACGGGCGGAGAAGTTCGCAATCTCGGCTTTAATGTCTATCGGGATCAGAATGGCCGGCGCGTCCGCGTGAATCCGTCGCTGATCGCCGGATCAAGCCTCATGATGCGCCGCGCCGACTCGCGCCACTCAGGCAAGAGTTATGCATGGCTTGACCGCAACGCTCCCGCAAATTCTTACTGGCTTGAAGACGTGGATTTGAACGGCACCAGAACGCTGCATGGCCCGATCGCGGTTGAGAGCGCGCCATCCAGCCTGATGGATCCCTCGATTGCTCGGAACATGAACGGCAGATCACGCGCAATGGGCCAGAGCGTATCGTCGCAATCTTCGTTGGGCCAACCTTCCTTGCCGCAATCATCCGTAACCATCGCGAATTTCAACAGTTCAACTGCTCCTTCGGATTCATCCATCAGCCATTTAAAGAAGGCCGTGCCTGTGCTCTGGCGCACGCCAACCGCGAAGCAGACGCAATTTCAGATCGCGGCGGGACCGGCGATTAAGATCGCCATTGATCATGAAGGCTGGTATCGCGTCACGCAGGCGCAGCTTGTGGCCGCGGGACTGAACCCCTCCGTGAATCCTGACACGCTGCAATTGTTTGCCGAAGGAGTTGAACAGCCGATCCTGCTGACTGGAAGCCGCGGCGGATTCGGCGGCTTTGGTCGGCAGGCCGCAATTCAATTCTACGGAACCGGAATTGATACGGCTTTCTCGAACCAGAGAATCTACTGGCTGGTTTCCGGCAACCAAACAGGCGCGCGCATCCGGTACGCGGTCGTCTCGCATTCCGGGCAGCAATCGCAAAGCTTCCCCCAGACCGTCGAGCTCCAGGAGAAGACAACATTCTTCGCAGCATTACTACGCACCGATACTGACCACTTCTTCGGAGCGCTAGTTTCATCCACACCCGTTGACCAGGTACTGAATACTCCGGACCTTGCGCCGAGTGGTGACGGGGCCAAACTGGAAGTCGTGTTGCAGGGCGGTAGAGATGAAATTGTCCACGATGTGACCGTCAGCTTCAACGGCACGTCCCTGGGCGATATGCAATTCTCCAACGAGGATGAAGGCACGGCTGATTTCACCGTTCCTTATGATTCATTGCAGCAAGGCAGCGATACCGTGACCCTGACCGCGCAAAATGGGGAAGAAGACCTCAGCCTGGTAGACCACATTACGCTGACGTATCCGCGCAGCTATACGGCGGAATCAGACACGCTTAAATTCACGGCCCAGGGCGGAGATCTAGTGACCGTGAAGAACTTCCAGCAGACGCCCACGCAAGTGCTCGACATCACAAATCCCGGAGCGCCCCTGGAATTGCCTTTCCGCGTGCGCACACAGTCAGGAAACATTGCTCTGGATATCAATGTCGCCGGCTTCCAATCGGTGACGCACCAGATATTGGCCCTGGCGGACGATCAGATCGGCCAGCCCGCAAGCATTACCGCGAACCAGCCTTCCAATTGGCACAATGCGCAGTCCGGCGCTGACCTGGTCATGATTTCCGCGCCAGACTTTTTGACCCAGATGGCTCCACTGGTGCAATTGCGCCAGAGCCAGGGACACACCGTCGCACTCATCAATGTGCAGGACATCTACGACGAATTCAATTTTGGTGAAAAGGATCCCGCCAGCATTCGGACATTTCTGCAGAACGCAACCAAAGTCTGGAAGCACGCTCCCAAATATCTTCTATTAGTCGGGGACGCATCCATTGATCCGCGGAATTATCTCGGGTTCGGCAACTTCGACTTCGTGCCTACGGCGCTGGTCCCTACCGCCGAATTGACTACCGCTTCCGATGACTGGTTCTCCGATTTCACCGGCGCTGGCCTTGCCCAAATTTCCACGGGACGTCTGCCCGTGCAGACCGCCGACGAAGCGCAAACCGTCGTGGGGAAGATCGTGGGATATGACAGCGGTCAAAATGCCGGAACATGGAGTAGCCAGGCCTTGATGGTGGCGGACAAGGATGACAGCGTAGTACCTTTCTCGCAACAGGCGCAGACCATCCAGTCTCTGTTACCCCCTTCTATTTCCGCCACGGATGTATTCGCTAGTTCGATGACCGCGAGTGCCGCACAGCAAGCGGTTTTGAATGGCATCAACAACGGTGCATTGCTGGTCAACTATGACGGGCACGGATCGGTCGAAGTGTGGTCGGATGAAAACCTGCTGACCAGCGCGCTCGCATCGTCATTAACCAATGGACCGCGCTTGCCCGTTTTCGTGATTATGAATTGCCTGAACGGATATTTCCAGGATGTCTATACGGTAAGCATGGCCGAGTCTCTATTACTGGCCAATAACGGCGGCGCCGTCGCGGTTTGGGCGTCGTCCTCGCTGACTTCGCCTGGGCCGCAATTCCAAATGGACCAAACGTTCACAAGTGCCGTGTTTACTCCCGGAGAAACGATTGGCGACGCAATCCAGGCGGCAAAGGGTGCCATCACTGATTCCGATGTTCGCCGTTCATTTATTTTGCTCGGCGATCCGTCGCAACGACTGCAAATTCCTGCCGCCGCTCCGACATCTTCTTCGCACAGAGCAAGCGCGCGCCACGCGTCGCACTAAGAATTAATTTCGATACAATAGATGCATTCAATAGAAAGACAGCGGATTTAGAAAGCATTTGGCCACTCGACGTACCTTCCTGAAGTCTGGGGCAGCTCTGCTTACCGCGGGCCTCGCCGGAGACGCTGCTGCGTGGGAACCCGATTATCCGCGAGTGACTCGCCTCGATGTACCGCTGAAGCGCTTGTCGCCCGCATGGAACGGCCTGCGCATAGTCCAACTGAGCGATTTTCATTACGATCCGTACTTCTCCGTTACCCCGATCCGCCATGCGGTGGAGATTGTTGGAAAACTTCAGCCGGATCTAATCGTGCTTACCGGCGACTTCATTACCGAGACGCACGATTCGCGCTGGGTTTTTTCCTACACCCAGCGAACCGAGTACGTTCGTCTGTGCGCGGCATTGCTGGGTCGGATGCACTCCCGTTTGGGATCGTTCGCAATCATGGGAAATCATGATGTGAAGTTTGGGGCTGGTACGGTAATTGAATCCCTTCAATCGAATGGCATCAAGGTATTGAGAAATTCCTCGCTCCCTCTGGAAGAGAATGGTTCCCGACTATGGTTGGCCGGCGTGGACGACGTGCTGGAAGGGAAGCCCGATCTTGATTTATCCCTTCAGCAAATTCCCAATGGGGAGCCAGTGATTCTCCTCGCGCATGAACCGGACTACGTGCTTGAGTCAGCCCGCTCGGATGTGGACCTGCAATTGTCCGGGCACTCCCACGGCGGACAAATCAGGATTCCATTGTTGGGTGCGCCATATCTTCCGGAATTAGGCCGTAAGTTTCCCATGGGCTCTTATCAAATCAGAGATACCCGCCTGTACACCAATGTAGGTCTAGGGACGATTACGATTCCATTCCGGTTCAATTGCCGCGCGGAAATTACCGAATTCACGCTGCGGAGCGTTCACCGGAGCTGAAAGATTTAGTATGATGCTGGAAAATCTGTTGCTTTGCAGGTTCATGTAGTTGAATTGGGAGAGAGGCTGTGAAACTTTCGATTATAGGCGCTGGATACGTAGGCTTAACGACCGCCGCTTGTCTTGCTGAGTTGGGTCATGATGTTTTCTGCGCTGAGGCAGATGCCGGAAAGCTGTCCGACCTCCAAAATGGGAAGGTGCCCTTCTTCGAACCCCACCTGGAAGAACTTGTGGCGAGGAACCATACCTCAGGGCGTTTAAACTTCGGGCGCACTGAGCAAGCGATCGACCACGGGCACGCTATTTTTATTTGCGTTGGTACCCCACCGCTGGAGAATGGAGAAGCGGATCTCTCCGCGATTGAGCATGTAGCTCGTGAGATAGCCGTGCGAGCCCAAGGATACAAGTTAATCATCGAGAAAAGCACTGTGCCTGTAAAAACCGGCGTCGAGTTGCGCCGTTATATGTCCCGCCACAACGCCAACCATCTGGAATACGACGTTGTCTCCAACCCAGAATTTCTTCGCGAAGGTTCTGCGGTGGAGGATTTTTTCCATCCCGACCGGATCGTTGTGGGAGTGGAAGAAGAACGCGCGGCGACACAAATGCGGGAAATATATCGTCCCGTTCTCGAGCAAAGTTTCACCTGCCCCGTGCATGCTCCATGCTCTCGTCGGAAGGAGCCAGTTTTCCTCGTCACCGATACCAATAGTGCGGAATTGATCAAACATGCTTCCAACTCATTTCTGGCGATGAAGATTTCTTTTATCAATATCGTCGCCGACCTCTGCGAAGCGGCAGGCGCCGATGTAACCAAGGTTGCAGAGGGCATTGGCATTGACGGGCGCATCGGCCCAGCATTCCTCAATCCAGGGATAGGGTTTGGAGGTTTTTGTTTCCCCAAAGATCTGCAGGCGTTTGTGCGAATCGCGGAAAAATTTGGTTGCGATTTCGCGTTGCTTCGCGAGGTGGAACGGATTAATCAAAGCCGGGTGGGAAAGTTTGTGGAAACGGTTAAAAAAGAACTATGGGTGCTCGGAGGTAAAAAAATTGCCGTATGGGGCCTGGCTTTTAAGCCGGATACGGACGATATTCGTTTTGCCCCCTCCCTCAGTATTGTTCGCCAGTTGATTGCCCAAGGAGCCTCCGTCCGTGCCTACGATCCGCAGGCGATGGGAAAAACAAAAAAAGAGATACCTGACCTAATTTGTTGTCGCGATATTTATGAAGCATCCGCGGGCGTCGAAGCGATCGTACTCCTCACGGAATGGGAAGAATTCCGAAAGGCGGATTGGGCTCGACTCAGTGGTCTTGTGGAAAGGGCTCTGATCATTGATGGAAGAAATGCGCTGGCGTGTGAAACTGTCACCGCGCACGGGTTTCAATATGTGGGAGTTGGTGGAATCACTGGGGCGCCAGAACTCACACCTTCTATCTCCCGACCCTAGCTTCCATTTCGACCTGTTTTTACCGGGTATCTCATTCCGTAGGCTTGCAAGTCACGTATGAAGTTTGGGTCTAATGAAGTTCACATTTGGCGCATTCAACTTGATTGCGACGCCTTGGAAGTCGCTCGATTGCAGACAAGTACTGCAAGCGGGCGAGATTGAAAGAGCCTCTCGGTTTCGTACTGTCGAACTATCTAGCCGCTGGATAGTTGCTCGTGGAGCGTTGCGTTCTATCCTTTCCAAATACCTTCAATCGCGGCCCATCGATTTGATCTTGGTTGAGGGAACACATGGAAAACCAGAATTTGTGCGTGCGGAAAAGAATCTGTTCTTCAATCTTACGCACACCCACAATCTAGCGTTTGTGGTTGTGTCGCCCGATCGCCGAGTAGGGGTGGATGCCGAATGGATGCGCACTGATGTCGAGGTCGAGCAGATGAGTCGGCGGTTTTTTGCTTCCCAGGAAGCCGACGAAATATTGGCTTTGCCCCGGGAATTGCAGCATGGAGCTTTCTTTTCGTGCTGGACCCGCAAGGAAGCTTTTGCCCAAGCTTTAGGCACGGGCCTGACCACGCCTCTCGATCAATATCGGGTATCGGTAGGGGCGCAACAGCCCGCCCGTCTAATCTCCACTGAATGGGATGAGCCATGCCGTTGGAATCTGATCGACATTAGCGAGGCGAATGTCGCAGTGACGATTGCCACAGAAGGAAGCTACCTTGCGCCATTTTGAATTTTCGACGCATGCGAGCAAGATTCAACCAACGTAAGGAGCACGATATTTTTCGGGCAGCTCCATTTACCAAGGCTTTCATTGCTCGGAGTGGACTAGGCTTGGGTCAGCCTGTGGGAACTTCTCGGTGGCCATTTTCCGGGCTTCCAGAATCTGTTCCGATGTCAGTTGTTTTTCCAGTTTTCTTTTGAGAAGGCTAGTTTTCGCGGTCATCTCCGTACAGGATCGTTCAGAAGCGGTGTACCACATATAAGCCATCGCAGTGTTCGCGGAGATACCATCTCCATCAGAGTACATGCGGGCCAGTTCCACTTGAGCAAGGGCAGAACCGGCTTCCGCCGCTTTTTTATACCAGGCGATGGATGGTTTTTCGGGGTCTTTACCGTTCTTACCGACGATCCCGCGAGACATTGACAAGCCTGAATTCTGATTCAGCGTAAGAAATAATAGTTCCATGCGGCTGGAAACCCCCAGCTTGTCAAAAATACGGAAAAGATAATTTTTAATCGTATGCTGGCTCAAATCCAAACGGCTGGCAATTTCGCGATTGGTCAGTCCCTCGGCCAGGCTGTGTACAACTTCAATCTCGCGTTTAGAAAGAAGATTGAGCCCATTGGCATCCACGGCCTTTATATTAGGGGATAAAGCTAACGCCTCAACCGCGTAACTCATCTGCTCGTTGTTTGCCCAAACGTGCCCTTCATGTACTTGCATCACGCATTTGCTGAGTGTTTCTAGTGGTTCATGGCGGCTGAATAGGCCTCTGGCGCCAGACCGAAACGCTTCCAAGATCACCTCGCGCTTGGATGATTCCAGCAGAACCACGCCTTTGATCTCAGGACATGTCATTCGTAACTCGCGTAGCAATGCAATGCCACGCAAGGGAACTTCATCCAAATTGGAACCGAGCACGATGACGTCGATATTCTTCTGATGTTGGATGGCATGTTTAATGCTCGCCGAATCTGCAGCCGTGCTGACCTCTCTGATCCGTGGATCACGCCCCAAAATGTCTGCAAGCAACTGCGTGTACATCCGGGTGTTGTCGGCAACCAATACGCAAATAGGTGATGGCATAAGAGTTTAAATCTTCAAGACAATTGGAGGAGCGAATGGGAGATCCCTCCACAATGGAATTTTGTGCCAAGACGGGCCGCCCCGGGAGGCAAAGACCACAGGGTAGGCAAAAATCCGCATATGTTTGCATGTTATTGCAACCTCCTGCTTAAAGCAGAAACGATTCAGGTACGCCTGATAAGGCTGCGATGTCTAGCTAAGTTAAATACGCACATATGCATACCTTCTATTATGTTACTTCTTGATTACCAAAGAAACTATCGTTCATGAGTAGATTGTCTCCGGTCTTGTTAACTTCATATATAGCATAATATTCTCTAGCTGAAAAGGAAATGTTCCATTAAGATTTATAGCCTCTTGCATCGCTTTGCAATCCCAATTAGTTTTGGTTTGCAAGAGTGAAGCATCCCCCCTGCTTGAATCCCCCAAGGTTGAATTTGTTTGCAAATGTGTGCCGGGTCATAAGCTCCATGTGACTCAGAGGGCGAAGCTATGAACGGCGGGCAACTTTCCAATTTCGTGTCCTCGGCGGAGAATATGATTGTGGACACTGGAAACTGGTATGCCGTGCAAACCCGCTCTCGCCACGAAAAGGTCGTGGCCTACCGATTAGAAGAGCAGGGTATTTCTACTTTTCTTCCTACGGTACGCGAAGAGCATCGATGGAGCGATCGCAAAAAGATTGTGGAATTGCCGCTCTTCAGCTGCTATGTCTTTGTGAAGGTTGCGCCAACCAACGAACAGCGTTTGCGAGTATGCCGTACCGACGGCGTATTTCAAATCATCGGAACGCGTGGCGAAGGTACACCCATTCCGCAAGAACAAATCGAGGCTGTTCAGACTCTGCTTGCTAACAAACTGCCCTTCAAGGCATATCCATTTTTGAAGATCGGTCAGCGAGTGCGCATCAAAAGCGGAGCGCTAGCGGGAGTGGAAGGTGTACTGGTGGCCCGGAGCGGAGAACGCATGCTGGTGATTTCAGTGGACGTTATCCAGCGTTCGATGGCTGTTCGAATTGAAGGTTACGACGTGGAAGCAATTTAGTTCGTCTGCTGTTCGCGGTTGTCCTATCTGGTGAGAGCTATCTCAAGCATCCCTAACATTTATTCCAAGACCGCACGCTTGGATTCTGGCTCCGCGCCACTTCTGCGCTTGCTAGTTGTGAGTAAAGAGCTTGCCTCACTCGATCCCTTGGCGACGATAGCCGGTGCGAATGACTGGCGTTTGGAGGCAGCCACCAGTGGGTGGGAAGCGCTGGATCGTGTTCAGTCGGGCGCTCGGCCCGACCTGGTACTCCTCGATCTTGGCCGTCAAAATGTTGAAGATGGCATGCATACCCTTCGCTGGTTGCGCAGGCTTCGACCCGAACTGCCGGTCTTGGTGCTCGCGCATTCGCACGATTTGCAGCAAAAAACAGAGGCCATTCGCATGGGTGCGCGGGAATATCTTGTGCAGCCTCTGATGGACGCGCAACTGGAATCCGCAGTCAAGCGGCACCTTCCCTTCGCGGACTCGGAAAACGACTTTGAATCGCCTACGGAAGAAGTGGAACGAATCGGCGACGATCGTGTTTTTATCGTTGCCAGTTCGGTCATGCGGCGCTTGCGCGCACAGGCCGATCTTCTGGCACAGTTAGATGTGCCGGTTATGATCGTGGGCGAACCGGGAAGCGGCAAAGAGACCCTTGCCCGGCTAATCCACAAGCTCTCTGTCCGTTCCGGTTTCCGGTTTTTAAAAGTAAACTGCGCGGCTCTGGGTGGAGACTTGCTGGATCTCTTTGGCAGTCCCGCGGCGGAACAACGCGTCCGCCCGGGAAAGTTTGAATTCTGCCGTCAAGGAACCATCCTGCTGGATAAGCTTACGGAAATGCCCGCGGCAGCGCAGTCCCACCTTATGCGTGTCCTCGAGGAGAAACAATCCGCAGCTGCACATGATGGGGGTGCAACCAGATTTGACGTACGCGTTATTGCCACAACGAGCAGCAACATTGAGGCATCTCTTGCGGATCGTAGCGTCCGCCAGGATTTGTACTACCAGCTCAGCTCCTTCACCATGCATATCGCGCCTTTGCGGCAGCGGCGCAATGAAGTCCCTTTACTGCTGGGGCACTTCATGAACCAATTTGCACGCCGTTATGGTCTGGAACCGACTCCATTTTCGTCCACCCTTCTGCACGCTTGCCAGCAATATGCGTGGCCCGGGAACTTGTGGCAACTGGAGAGCTTCGTGAAGCGATACCTGGTGACGCATGATGAAGAGGCCGCACTTGGCGAACTCCAAAATGGTCTGCGGTTCGCGCCTGGTTCAGTGACGAATACCCCGGAAGACTTGCAAGGAAACACTGGCGAGAATAGCGAAGGCGAAGACCGCAACTCGGGTCTAAAATCCCTAGTGCAGACGGTAAAGGGCGAGGCCGAACGTGGCGCGATTCTCAGCGCTTTGGAGCAAACCCATTGGAACCGCAGGGCCGCCGCCCGCCTGCTGCAGGTCAGTTATCGCACGTTGCTTTACAAGATTCAGCAGTACAATATGACGCCTGTCAGATTCCTTTCACCCATGACAGGGAGCAATGGCCCCAGAGGAAATGGGCACGGCCATTAACGACCGGTCGTTTCCGTGAGTCATACCAAGATCGGAATTAGGAGCGAATGTATGAGAAAAGAGACTCATAAGTTTATGAACCGCGGATTGGCTCTACTGGGTTTAATTGCGTTGGCGGTTTCGACGTTTGGGCAAAATACGGGTGGTTCGTCCGCCGCGCAAACCGCGCCAGGAACGGATCAAAGCAGCAAACCACACGATGGGACTTATGTAATTGGTGCAAGTGACATGTTGTCTATCAACGTTTGGAAAGAACAGGATGTTTCTCGCATCGTACCGGTTCGTTCAGACGGAAAAATTTCTTTGCCGTTAGTCGGTGAGATACAGGCCAGCGGTCGCACGCCGTTGCAGTTGGAACAGGAAATCACCAGCAAACTGAAGACTTACATTTCTGATCCTCAAGTTACCGTGATGGTGCAGGAAAGTAAGAGTCAAAAGTTCAATGTGCTGGGTATGGTCGCGAAGCCCGGCGCTTATCCGCTCGTCAGTTCGACCACTGTTCTCGATGCGATTGCACTCGCGGGCGGCTTCCGTGACTTCGCCAAGAAAAAATCGATTTATGTTTTGAGGAAGGACGCATTAGGCCAGCCGCAACGCGTCCCGTTTAACTATAAAGACGTGATCGACGGTAAAGGTGCGCAACAAAACATCCAACTCCAAGCCGACGATACGATCATTGTTCCGTAGCCGAAATGAATAGAAATTTAGTGATCATCGCATTTTTATTTTTTGCGGCATTACCGGGGCAATCTCAGACCGCAGATGGCACGGTTTCTGCCCGAGCTGCGGACCGGCCGATGGTGACTCCTCAAGCTGTGAGCATCAGCGGTGATTCGATTGCTTTTACCTCAGAATTGGAAAGATCAAATTATCTTCGCGGTGGTCTGAGCGTGCAAGGCGGATACAACGACAATATCTTCACCAGTGTTCCTGCTGAAGGAGATGCCAGCTACACGATCTCACCCAACATTGCATTCGACATGACGCGTTCCCGGTTGAAATGGAATTTAAATTACAGCCCTGGCTTCACTCTTTACCAAAGATTTACCCCCGAGGACCAGGTGGATCATGTTTTCTCTACGAACCTTCAGTATGAGATGTCTCCACATGTTACTTTGACGCTCCAGGACAATTTGGCGAAGACACCATCCTTTTCGGGACTGCTGCAACCCGGGACTGCAACCAGCGGCACGAATGTGTTACCAACTCAGACCTTTGTGGTTGTTCCCCCGCTGGTTAACACATTCAGTAATAACGACAGTGGTCAAGTCACATATCAATTTTCCCCAAATTCGATGATAGGCATGGGTGGAAGTTCCGCCGAAATGTATTTTCTTGGCGATTCATCGCTTCAGGGTTTGTCCGACTCCAGTCAGTATGGCGCCCAAGCTTTTTATACGCACCGGTTTAACGCCAGCAATTATGTTGGGACAAACTATGGCTTTGAAGACATAGTGGCACACCCATCGGAATTGGAAACGCAAGTTCACAGCGCGACCCTTTTTTATACTCTGTATTTTGGAAGGAGTATTTCATTCTCATTATTTGGGGGTGCGCAGCACGCCGACACGCAAGAGGCATCTTTACTATCCTTCTCCGAATGGTCGCCGACAGCGGGCGGCGGAATCAATTTGCAGGGTACTCGCAATAGCTTGGCGCTGAATGCTTCACGCAGCATCAGCACGGGAGGGGGATTACAGGGGGCCGTTCGTTCTTATCTGGCGAATGCTGCCTTCCGCCATCGGTTCACGCAGCATTTGAACGGCGAGATCGAGGGAGTTTACAGTACGAATGATGTATTGCAAACGGCGGGTATGACTAGCCAGAGTGGGCATACCTTCTTGTTCAGTGGCTCCGTGCAGCGTTCTTTTGGCCCGCATTTTTCCGCTCAGATTGGTTATAGCCGTGTAAATCAACATTACGTTAGCGTTCCGTCAATTTCGAGTAACCCCAATGTAAATCGCGGATGGGTCACAATCTCCTACCAATTTGAACGGTCTTTAGGAAGGTAAACATGCCAGAAGATCTTGAACAAGAAAGTTCGGAAAGTCTTGACTGGGGGCGCTATTTAAATCTGCTGCGCCGGCGAAGCTGGTATTTTTTAATTCCGTTTTTTATTGGGTGGCTTTTAGTTTGGATCACGAGTTGGATGATGCCTGCCATGTACCGTTCCGGCACGCTTATCCTCATTGAGCAGCCATCCGTACCGTCAACTTTGGTTCCCTCTAACATCGCTGAAGACTTGCAAAACCGTTTAGACACCATTTCGCAGCAAATCCTTAGCCGCACGCGACTTTTGCATATTATCGATCAATTCAACTTGTACAGCAAAGACCGCACTCATGCATCCCCGGATGAGCTGGTTGACCGAATGAGGAAAGATATTGAAATCGATTTGGTCCGCTCCCCCGATCGAGGACAGTTAAGTTCGTTCAACGTTTATTATTCTTCGCGTGATCCGCAACTCGCTCAGCGTGTGACCAGCGAGCTTACAGATTTATTTATTAATGAAAACCTCGAAGTACGCCAGCAACAATCGGAAAATACTACAAACTTTTTGTCCAATCAGCTGGAGCAGGCTCGCCAGGCGCTTGCGGCGCAAGAGGGGAAGGTGCGCCAATTCAATCAAGAGCACCTAGGAGAGCTTCCCGGCCAGTTGCAAAGCAATCTCCAGATACTGAATGGGTTGCAAACGCAGTTGCAAAGTGAACAAGCAACTCTGAATAGCGCGAAGGAACATAAAGTATATTTGGAATCCTTGCTCGGACAATATCGTTCTCTGGAACGGGTAACGGACAAGGGTGATACTAACGGTACGGTATCTGGGGTAGCCGCCATTGATCGAGAACTTGATCGGCTGCGCGCACAGTTGGCAGACCTCAGTTCTCGCTACACCGATGAATATCCGGATGTACGCAAGGTCAAAGATCAAATTGCTAAAACTCAACATATGAAGCAGGAAATTGAGAGCCAGCTAAAATCCGCGCCTGCTCAGTCGTCTGATACAAACTATTCCTCCGCACACGATGCGGGACCGGTACTGGATCTGCAAAGCCAGCTGAAGGCCAATCAAATTGAGATTGGCAACCGGGAACAATCAGTCAAAATCCTGCAAGGAAGAATTGCACAGTATCAGGAACACCTGAATGACGCCCCCGTTCGAGAGCAGCAACTGGCGGAACTTACCCGCGGATATAATCAATCCCAGGCTGACTACGATTCTTTGCTGAAAAGAAAAAATGAATCAGAACTAGCCACGAATTTGGAATATCAGCAGCAAGGCGAGCATTTTCGCGTTCAGGATCCTCCTAACTTGCCTACAAAACCTGATTCGCCAAACCGTACAAAATTATTTGGGGTGGGCATTGCTCTAGGGCTTGCCTTAGGGGCGGCCTGCGCGTTGGGAGCAGAATTTCTTGACAATCGCATCTTCACGGAAGCAGAGTTCAAGAGGTTGGTCCCGGCCGAAGTTATGGTCGAGATTCCATCGATTTCCACTTTGGAAGAAGAGCACCAAGAGAAGCGAAGTGTTTGGCTGAAGTTGGCTGCGGCCGGAGCGGTAGCTTTTTCTGTGCTGGTCGCATTTGTGATCACTTTCCTTCACGGTTAATTCACGATGTATAAACAATTTTTTGGTCTACACTGCAATCCATTTGAGGTTAGTCCAGACCCATCGTTTTTATTTCCGACGAAGAGGCATAACGAGGCTCTAGCCGCTCTCTACTATGGTGTGCGCCGCCATAAAGGCTTCGTGGTAATGACGGGCGAAGTAGGTACGGGAAAAACTCTTTTGGTACGCTGTCTGCTGCAATTGTTGAATCACGGCAATGTGACTTACGCATACGTATTCAATAGTCGCTTATCGCCGCTCGATTTCCTGCAATATATAGCCCTTGATTTTGAAATTCCTGCCCCTGGCAAGACCAAAAGTGAACTGCTTCTACAATTGAGCAATTTTCTCATTGCTCGGCATCGAAAAAACCTGACTACCGTACTAGTCATTGATGAGGCCCACCACCTGTCTGTTGAGGTGCTTGAAGAAATTCGTCTGTTGACCAACCTGGAGACGGCGCGAGGCAAGTTGCTGCAGATACTTTTGGTGGGGCAACCGGAATTGGATGAAAAACTAGACTCCGTTGAATTGCGGCAGTTGAAACAAAGAATTGTTTTGCGCACTCATTTGGAGCCTCTGAAACATGAAGAGGCCATGGGATATATACAGCGACGTTTGCAGCTTGCAGGCGCTCCGCAACCAGACTGTATATTTCCTGCAGAGACGATGGTCAGAATATGCCGCCACTCCCGCGGGATACCCCGGTTGATCAATACCATCTGTGAGAATGCCCTGATCAGCGCTTACGCCCGCCAATTATCCACTGTCACTACAGAAATCATTGATGAAGTGTCCGCTGACCTTCGCTTGAATGTTGTGTCTTCTCCCCATGTGGAGGCGAGCGAAAATACCGAATTGTGGGAAGCTGCCAGGACATTGCTGCAACTCCATCAACAATTACAGGGAGTGAAGCCTGGAGAAAGGGATCCACGCATCGGCGTTGTGCTTGGGAAAGGTAAACATGAGCCGTATATTTGACGCGTTACAGAGATCTGAATCAGAGCGGTCAGGCGGTGAATCCTCCACGAAGCCCTCGCTGGTCATGGATCTCTTGCAAATCGCCGAACGACACACGGGTGAAAAGCTTGCCCCGGAAAATGTGACTCAAATGGGGGAGTTTCCTTCCTGTACTGTTGTTCCCCCCGCCGGAACACGACTGATTTCATTGACAGATCCAGAAAGTCTTGCGGCAGAAAAATTTCGTTTTTTGGGTGTTCGGTTGCGGCAACTCCAGCAATCGCAAGGTCTTAAAAAACTCCTCGTCACCAGCACAATATCCGAAGAGGGAAAAAGCATGGTTTCTGCCAATTTAGCTTTTACCTTGGCCCGTAAGAATCGCCAAAAAGTATTATTATTGGAAGGCGATTTGCGCAGGCCAGTGATGTGCGCCCGGATGGGACTAGGGATACGATTTACAGGATTAGTCGAGTGGTTGCATAGAGATATAGAGTCCTTACCATCTATTTATAGTTTGGCGGAAACAGGTGTCTGCCTGTTGCCCGCTGGCAATCCTCCCGAAAATCCCTTGGAGCTGATACAATTGCCAAAGATGGCAGGACTACTGGAGCGGTTAGCTTCGTGGTTCGATTGGATTGTCATCGATTCTCCCCCAGTATTACCGCTCGCGGATACTAGCGTATGGTCGCGTTTAGCGGAAGGTATTATTCTAGTGACCCGCCAAGGTGTGACCGACAGAAAAGAATTAAAACGCGGAATCGAAGCCTTGGATGATAAAAAATTACTTGGCATGGTTGTAAATAGTTGTGATAGTATCGCCCATACAGATTACTATCAGCGTTACGGTTCTTTGTCTTCACGTACCAAGCAGGAAAAAGTTTAGCGGTTTGTTTACCCTCCCCTATAGTTTAAGTTTCAGTTGCCCCCCCTGAAGCAGCTCTAGTTAGTGTTGTGTGCCTTTTGAAGAGGCACAAGAGGAGTTGTGACTTGCGGCGCTCAATGAATAATCCTAGTCTTAGCCTGGTCGATGCCGAATTTAGTCCGGCGACCGACCGCACCGTTTTAAATCAAGAAATGTTTCACCGCATGATCTCGCTGGAGCGAAAACGGACCGAACGGTCAGGAAATCCTTTTTTGCTGATGCTATTGGATATGGAAGGAGCTACTCCTTCGACCCACGACGCCAAGCTGTTGAACAAGCTGCTTAGCGCTCTCACACTTGCGACCCGTGAAACGGACCTTATCGGTTGGTACCGTGACGATGGCATCGTGGGAGTGATGTTTACGGAAATTTCGTTGGACGAACGAGCCCAGATACTTAGCACCATGATGACGCGAGTAAGTGAGACGCTCCGTCACCACCTCAGCTTGGATCTGTTTTCTCGTATCAGAATCTCGTTTCATGTGTTTCCCGAGGAGTGGAACCAGGAAGGGGAGCAGCGGCCAAGCAATCCCCTCCTATACCCGGATCTTGCGCGACGAGAAAATTCAAAAAAGGTATTGACTGCAGTCAAGCGCTCCATGGATGTTGCTGGAAGTTTGGCAGCTTTGATTGCTCTTGCACCTTTATTCCTGATGATTGCGGCGGCCATTAAACTGACCTCGAAAGGGCCGGTGTTCTTTCGTCAGCAGCGTATCGGACAGCACGGCATTCCCTTTACTTTCTTGAAATTTCGTTCCATGCGCGCCAATAATGATGCAAGTGCGCACAAAGAATACGTGCGCCAGTTGATCGCGGGTTGTGCGGACAGCAAACCCTCTGGAAATGGTTCAGGTGTATTCAAATTGACGAACGACAATCGGATCACAAAAATCGGCAGTTTTCTTCGCCGTACCAGCCTAGATGAGTTGCCGCAGTTTATTAATGTGCTATGTGGCGAGATGTCTCTTGTCGGTCCGCGTCCCGCCATCGGCTATGAAGTTGAAGCCTATGACATCTGGCATCGTCGTCGTATTCTCGAGGCCAGACCCGGCATTACAGGTCTGTGGCAGGTGCAGGGCCGCAGTCGGGTAACATTTGATGAAATGGTCCGCCTTGATCTGAAATACGCCACCACTTGGTCACCTTGGATGGACGTCAAAATTCTGCTGAAGACCCCCACAGCAGCGCTTTTCGGTGATGGCGCTTGTTAGCAGCCTGATCGCATTTCTAAAGGTTTAGAAGTCAGTTACACTCTCTCTCCCCCTAGTAATTCCTAAACCCATTAAACGGTCAACGAAACGAGTATCTTCATGAATCCAGTCCAGATGGAACAATCCGAGGAAGCCAGTGCGAAGCGGAAAACGGGCATAGTTCGGTTCGGCGTTATTGGCTACGGTTATTGGGGACCAAACGTCGTCCGCAATTTAGAGAGTTTGGATGACTCCAAAGTTGTCATGATCTGCGATAAGAGTCCTGCTGCCAGGAAGAGGATCCAAAACCTATATTCCAATATTCAGGTCACCGCGGAAAGCGAAAACATTATGACTTCGTCTGAGATTGACGCCGTCGCCGTTGTCACCCCCGTGTGGACCCATTACGAGTTGGCCAAAACGGCCCTGGAAAATGGGAAGCATGTGTTTGTGGAGAAACCTTTCACCAGCAATGTGGCTCAGGCCGAGGAACTGATCGAACTGGCAGAGAAAAAGAATTTGAAAATTATGGTTGACCATACGTTCCTGTTTACGGGAGCGGTGAAGAAAATAGCTCAACTTGTGAAAGAGGGAGCCTTGGGCAAGCTCTATTACTATGACTCTACGCGCGTCAATCTTGGCTTGTTTCAGCATGATGTAAACGTCCTTTGGGATTTAGCGCCTCATGATTTATCCATCATGGATCATCTGATTGACGAGAAACCAGAAGCTATTGTGGCTACCGGCCAAAGCCACTTGAACAGCCATGAAGATGTTGCCTACATGACTGTGTACTTTCCGAACAAGGTTATTGCCCACATTAACGTGAATTGGTTGTCCCCCGTGAAGGTGAGGACTACGCTTATCGGCGGCGAAAAGAAAATGCTTGTATGGAATGACCTGGAAGCTGATGAAAAGATCAAGATTTACGACAAAGGCGTCAACATCAACAATCAGCAAGGGGTATATAAATTGCTCGTGAATTATCGTTCTGGTGACATGTGGGCCCCCCAAATTGAACAAATCGAAGCTCTCCGTCAGGAATTGGGCTATTTCTTAAATTGCATCTCCAGCAACCAGACCCCTACAAATGATGGTCATGCGGGTCTTAGGGTGGTGAAGATGCTTGAAGCGGCCACCGTGTCCCTCGGCAAGCGTGGAGAATTAGTTTACGTTTGATTGCCCACTTTCCCCTCCTCGCGTTCCCTGCATTCCCGCTCAGAAAACCTAGATGACAAGCATACGGGGAAATCAGATTCCACCAGTAATAGAACGATCAAATCTTCTGAAACCAACGGTTCTGATCGTTACAACAGACCGATGGTATCCCGCAGCTCGCTTGGCCATTGCCCTTGCCAATGCAGGCTGTATTGTTGATGCGGTATGCCCTGGAGGACATCCCATGGCCAAAACTAGCGTCATGCATAGTATGCATAGTTATTCAGGTCTGGCGCCGGTGATGTCCATTGCAAGTGCGATCAGCAACACAAAGCCAGATTTCATTGTTTCCGGAGACGATCTGGCAACGCGTCATCTTCATCATTTGCACCGCCGGAAAGGCCATAATCGAAAAGATAATTCACTGTGCGACTTGATTGAGCATTCGTTAGGCGCACCTGAGAGTTTTCCGGTGGTGTACGCGAGATCTCCATTTATGGAACTTGCTCAAAAAGAAGGTATTCGCATCCCTGCGACTATGGTTATCCAGAGCGAAGAAGACCTTCACGAATGCATCGCTCAATTGAGTTTTCCTCTGGTGCTGAAAGCCGATGGCAGTTCGGGGGGATACGGGACGCGGATCGTTTCCACGGTGCCGGAAGCGGAACATGCGTTTCGCAAGCTCCAAGCCCCTCCTCTTTTGGCTCGAGCGGCGAAACGCGCTTTGGTGGACGGAGATAAGACCCTGTTATGGCCATCCCTTCTGCGGCGGCGGTACATCGTGAATGCCCAGGCCTACGTAGCGGGGCGGGAAGCAACCAGCGCCGCCATTTGCTGGAAAGGCGCTGTTCTTGCGATGCTGCAATTTGAAGTGATCAACAAGAGGTCTGCAACCGGCCCAGCGACAGTGCTGCGTTTGGTCGAGAATGCGGAAATAGCGGCCGCTTCCGAAAAAATGGTCCGTCGGCTTGATCTTTCAGGATTTCACGGATTTGATTTTATGTTGGAAACAGTGACTGGGAACGCCTACCTGATCGAAATAAATCCTAGAACTACTCAAGTTGGTCACTTGGCGCTCGGCCCTAGGCGCAACCTTCCTGCCGCTTTGTATACGGCGCTCTCAGGCGAGAATTTGAAAACCGCTCTAAAGGCCACGGAAAATGACACCATCGCTCTTTTTCCACAAGAGTGGCTGCGGGACCCGGAAAGCGCATTTCTTCGTTCTGGCTATCACGATGTTCCTTGGGAGGAGCCAGAACTGATTCGCGATTGCATCCGCAGAAGTCGAATGCAGCGAACCTGGTATTCCGGGTCAACGGAAGCTCAGCCATCCTCAAAGTTTCCCAGTCGCGATCTAACCGCAACCTCGCGGCTGTAAGGTCAGTGATGGAGATGGATTGTGAAATCATACGCAGCGCGATTTGAACAATTCCATCCCACGAGGGCAATAGGATGGTCTTTTGCGGTAGGGAATTCACAAAAATAGATTGATTAAAAAACTGTCAAAAAAAGAGGTTGCGCCGCGCTACAAGCATCCATTATCAAACTGCGCAAATACAGAGAAAATGATTAATCCAGCTACTAATCCTTATGTGTGCGTTGCGCCGGATGTAAAACTTGGGCGCGACGTCAAACTTTCAAAGTTCATCAACTTATACGGATGTGAAGTGGGCGATGAATCCAAAATAGGCGCCTTTGTTGAAATCCAAAAAAATGCCAGCGTCGGCAAACGCTGCAAGATATCGAGTCATACCTTTATTTGCGAGGGCGTCATTATCCAGGACAACGTTTTCATCGGGCATGGTGTCATGTTCATCAATGACAGTTACCCGCGAGCGACCACTGACAATGGCGAACTTCAGACCGAGGCGCATTGGGAGGTCGAACGGACAGTGGTGGAAAAGGGAGCGTCGATTGGTTCCGGTGCAACGATTCTTGCCAAGACTACGATCGGTGAAAATGCCATCGTAGGAGCGGGTGCCGTCGTAACTAAAGATGTTCCACCAAACACAATTGTGGCAGGCAATCCTGCACGAATCTTTCGTAATATCAAGCAGGGCAAGGAGGTTTCAAAGTGAGTATTGGGAATGGTAAACCGAAAAGTATTCCTTTTCTTGATCTGGTTGGGCCGCACGTGGAACTGGAGCAGGAGCTGACGGACATTTTTCGCCATGCGCTGCGTAGCGCCGCATTTATCGGCGGTCCAGCAGTGGAGAATTTCGAGAGGGCATTCGCCGAATTCTGCAGCACGAGTCATTCGATCGCCGTAAGCAGTGGGACCGATGCTCTACGCTTTGCTCTTATGGCATGTGGCATTCAGTCTGGCGACGTCGTTCTCACTGTGCCTCACACATTCATTGCAACCACGGAGGCAATTTCACAGACCGGAGCTCTCCCAGAATTCGTGGACATTAACGAGCGCACCTACAATATGGCGCCAGAAAGACTCGAAGAGTTTCTCCTGCGATGCAAGCGAGACAAGACTGGAAAGCTCATCAGTTATCGCAGCGGCAGGCCGGTGACGGCTATAGTACCCGTGCATCTCTACGGACAAATGGCCGATATGGATGGCATTCTTAGACTTGCCGAGAAATATGGACTCACGCTAATTGAAGATGCCTGCCAGGCTCATGGCGCTGAATACTTCTCCAAGAAACATAATCGCTGGATGAAGGCTGGTTCCATGGGACGAGCCGCTGCATTCAGTTTCTATCCGGGTAAAAATTTGGGTGCCTGCGGTGAAGCTGGAGCGGTGACCACGAATGATGCTGAAATTGCTGGAAAATGCCGCATGTTGCGCGATCATGGCCAGGCGAAGAAGTACTATCACGATATGGAAGGCTATAACGGCCGCTTGGATGCGATTCAAGCCGGTTTTTTAAGTGTAAAACTGAAGCATCTGCGGGATTGGAACGAAAAACGGCGGCAACATGCCACGCGCTACCGCCAGTTGCTTGGAAGCCAGGATGGCGTCGTACTTCCGTACGAACCGGAGTGGTCCAAAGCTGTATATCATCTTTTTGTGGTTCGGGTTGCTGATCGGCAACAACTTAGGGATCATCTAGGGGCGGCAGGAATTGATTCCGGAATTCACTATCCCATACCACTCCATTTGCAGAAAGCTTATACGGGATTAGGATATAGCAATGGAGATTTCCCTGTTTGCGAACGTATCGCCGGCGAAATCCTTTCATTGCCTATGTTTCCGGGGCTAACCAAAGAGATGCAGGATCGTGTTGCCGACCAGACGGCAGAATGCATTTCCCGTAACATTACTGTTGTAGGCTAAGCAATGTCATCAACTAAAACGGCACGAGAACCAGAACTTAATCAAGTCACGCCTGCACTGGAATCTGAAAACGTGAAGCGCGACAGGAGAATCCGGCGAATCGGTGGGAAGGTTTGGATCGACCTGGAAAATTCTCCTCATATTCCGTTTTTTGATCCCATTATTAAGGAGCTGAAAGAGCGCGGTTGTGAAGTAGTGCTGACCGCGAGAGACTGCTTTCAGGTTTGCGAACTCGCAGATATGGCGGGTTTGAAATACCAGAAGATTGGTCATCACTATGGAAAAAATCCCATCGCCAAGGTAGTAGGGTTGGGCATTCGTGTATTGCAGATGATGCCATTCGTTCTTCGCGAAAAACCTGCAATCAGCGTTTGTCACGGATCCCGCACCCTGTTGGTGCTGTCCGCATTGCTCGGGATTCGAAGCATCAATATTTCGGACTATGAGCACGCCAATCATAGTCTGACGACATGGTTAGGATCCTCGAATAAGCAATGGGTCATGACGCCCGATGTGATTCCGTCCGAGGCTTTCGAAAAAAATGGGATGCTGAAGGGGCATGTATTGCATTATCCAGGAATTAAGGAAGATGTTTACACCCCATTCTTCGAGCCCGATCCCACACTTAAAGATGTTCTCGGACTTAAGGAAACCGAAATTGTGGTTACCGTTCGTCCGCCGGCGACCGAGGCCCACTATCACAATCCTGAGAGCGAAAAACTTTTGCTGGTTGTGTTTGAGTTGGTGAGTGCAAATCCCAGGGTCAAAGTGATTCTATTACCGCGTACCCACAAGCAGGAAGCGGAGTTGCGAGAAGCAGTGCCGCATCTGTTTGCCGAGGGAAGAATTGTTGTGCCCAAGCACGCGGTGGACGGACTGGATCTGATCTGGTACTCAGACGTGGTCATCAGCGGGGGCGGAACGATGAACCGCGAAGCCGCAGCTTTGGGAGTGCCGGTTTACAGTTTATTCCGCGGGACGATGGGCGCCGTGGATAAGCACCTGGCGGAGACTGGCAAGCTGGTGCTGCTGGAAAGCGAGCAAGATGTGCGCGAGAAGCTTAAGCTGGTGCCCCGCAATAAAACTTTCGGTGGCAGGCCAAATCAATATATGACTCTGGACGTGGTAGTTAGCAACATCACGGGGATTATGGAGCAGTAACGCCGACAGATGGAATCAAGTTTTCCGATTCACGCAGGTAACGAACTTCAGACTGCAATATGCAAGCTCGTTGAATATTGCCGTGCCGAAAAATGGGCTGGTCACGATCCTTACGACGCATTGAATAGCCTTATATTCGCGAAACTGCCGTTTTTGAATTCCCGGGTTCCCCGGCTGGTTTTAACGCAGACTTTCAAGCGAAGCCCGATTAATGTACGGTCTCTTGCAGGGATTCCGAAAACTCAAAACCCGAAAGCGATAGCGCTTTTTCTCTGCTCATTTCTGCGGCTCACGCCTGCGGATGTTCCCGATCGTGCCCAGCTTGTGCAGTACATGATTTGCAGTTTGCAGGATCTGCGCTCGAAAAACATCCAGTACGATTGCTGGGGGTATAGCTTTCCATGGCAGACGAGAACTTTGCTGGTGCCCGTGGGAGCTCCCAACGTAGTCTGTACCACTTTCGTTGCCACATCTTTACTGGATGCATATGAGCAGATGGGAGATAAACGTTGCCTCAAAATGGCGGTCAGCGCCGCCGAATACATTCTGAATGATCTTTACTGGTCAAAGGGTGCAGCAGCAGGATTTTCTTACCCCATGCCCGGGCACAAATCGCAGACTTATAATGCGAACTTGTTGGCTGCCGCGCTTCTATGCCGGGTTGCACGCATTACCAATGATCGAAAGTTCATTGATCCGGCGCTTCTGGTAGCACGATATGCGGTCTCTAAGCAGCGTGCAGACGGTTCATGGTATTACGGCGAGTCAGCGAAGGCCCATTGGATTGACAATTTCCACACGGGTTATAACCTGGATGCTTTGCAGTCTATGGGCCGGGACCTAGAGACCCAAGAATTTTATTCCAGTATTCGCCGCGGATTTGAGTTCTACCGCGCCAACTTCTTTCGCGAGGATTCTGCTCCGAAATACTTCCACAATCAAGCCTATCCTCTAGACATTCATTGCGTGGCGCAAAGCATCCTGACGCTCATTGCTTTTAAGGAACTTGATCCCGGCAATGTCAAGCTGGCCCATTCCGTATTCGATTGGGCGATGAAACACATGTGGGATGATCGAGGATTCTTCTACTACCGGGTCAACCGTCTTTCGAAAGTACGTACCTCGTACATGAGGTGGTCGCAGGCGTGGATGCTTCTGGCGATGTCCACGCTCCTGATGGACGCGAATGGGAACGCCGGACATTTAGCGCGCACCTCCTCCGTATTGGCTTGAACTAGCCGCAAAGTAAGCCCCTACTTGTATGATCGAATTCTTATTCACAATCGACTATGAGATTTATGGTAACGGTACTGGCCTATTGAATGATTTGGTTTATAAACCCGCGCAAGGGCTTGCCAGCCTGTTTCGAAAATGGGATTCTCGCTTTGTTGCTTTTGTCGAAGTGGCAGAGTTTGAAAAAATCGAAGCCCACGGTACTGATCCGGCAATAGATCTCGTGAAGAAACAGATGGCAGAGTTCCATCGTCAGGGTTTTGAAATCGCACTGCATTTGCATCCCCAATGGTGTAATGCCCGCTACGAACGCGGCGCATGGATCCTTGATGACGGCGAATACAATCTTTGTACATTACCCCGAAACAGAATTACGGAGATTGTGGACAGCTCGCTAGCCTATATCCGCCACATTGTGAATTCTTCCGAGTTCACTCCATTGTCATTTCGCGCCGGCAACTGGTTGTTCCAGCCTACTCAGACCGCGGCAAGTATCCTGCACGAGAAGGGCATCCGCATTGATTCCTCGGTATTCAAGGGTGGGCTGCAGCATGCTCGTCATTTGGACTACCGGCCCGCGTTAAAAAACAGTTACTACTGGCCGTTTGAAGGCGATGTCAACCAGGCGGAGCAAACAGGCCGCTGGATTGAAGTTCCCATTTATACCGACATGGTGCCGTTCTGGAAAATGGCTACACCGAAACGGCTGGGCATGCGAAGTGGGGCTGGGGGTGGGGCTAGCAAACAAACCTTAACCCATAAATTGAATCGTTTTCGAGACCGCTTGCGTTTTCGATATCCCTTGAAGCTTGATTTTTGTCGCATGACCTTGATGGAACTGACATTGATGATGGAAAGAATCATCCGAGAAGACCAGGATGATCCGGAAACGTTTCGTCCGGTGGTCGCCATTGGACACACGAAGGACTTAAACGATTTTGCCACGGTGGATTCTTTCCTCTCGTTTTTGAAAACGAAGAAAATCCCTATCTCAACTTTCCCTGATATCTATCCGAGATTGGAAGGGCGAGAGCTAATGAACGCGGGTCAGGTGCCTCTGTCTGAAAGTGATACCGCAAGGTCCGCAGTATGAGTACAGTCAAAAAAAGTCACTTGATCACGAACCTGGAACCCACAGCAGATTTAGAATCCGTTTCCTCTTTCCTTCGGTTTGTCCTCATCACGCCTGCGCGTAACGAGGCCCAGCTTATTGAGATGACCATCAAGTCTGTGGTCGCGCAGACTGTCCGGCCAATTCGCTGGGTGATCGTCAGTGATGGATCGACCGACGGCACCGACGAGATCGTTGCCAAATACACTACCGAGAATCCTTGGATCGAACTAGTGCAAATGCCTCCTCGCCGCGAGCGACACTTCGCGGGAAAAGTTCATGCATTCAATGCAGGGCAGGCAAAATTATCGGGGTTGGAGTATGAGGTTATTGGCAACCTCGATGCCGATTTGACCTTCGATGAAAGATATTTTGAGTTTCTCCTGCTCAAATTCGCGGAAGATCCAAGATTGGGAGTTGCTGGTACCCCATTCCAGGACGAATCAATCCAGTATGACTACCGCATCGTCTCAACTCAGCACGTGTCCGGCGCTTGCCAGTTGTTCAGGCGCGAATGCTTCCAGGAAATTGGTGGATATATTCCAAGCAAAGCCGGAGGTGTTGATTTACTTGCCGTCACCACTGCTCGCATGAGGGGCTGGAAAACCCAGGCGTTTCTCGAAAAGACGAGCATTCATCATCGGAAGATGGGTTCAGCCAAGCACGGTACGCTCAAAAGCGCCTTTGATGGCGGGCGGGTTGATTATCTTCTCGGATGTGATCCGCTGTGGCAGTTCGGCCGATCCATCTATCGGATGGTTTCGAGTCAGCCGCTTGTGTTGAATGGAAGCCTCTGCTTGGCCGGATATCTGTGGGCCATTATCAGTGGCCAAAAGAAGGTGGCACCACCCGGTTTGGTCCGCTTTCGCAGAGGTGAAGAAAGAAGCCGATTGCTTGGCCTGTTTAAGAAAATGCTGCCTTAGTGGAAGGTGTGAAAGCACTCGGGTAATGACAGAATTTATGATTACGGAAAGTCCAACAATAGTTACGACCGATATAGCCGATTCTCTCAAAGCAGATCATGGGGGGGGCGTGCCCCAGTTCCCGGGTCTCATCGGTACCTTCATGGGACGTGACGCTCTGACACTGGCTGTTTCCTTCCTTGGCTTGACCGAAAACGATACAGTTATGCTGCCGTTATATACCTGCAAAGATGTGCTCAAATCTTTTATAAAAAGATGCCGTGTCATTTTTTATGACATTGGATCCGATCTGACCATTGATCCAGATGAGTTGCGAGCCAAATTGCGCGGAAAAGATCATGTCAGGATGTTGCTGATCACGAATTACTTTGGATTTCTCCAGCCGTACCGGAAAGAAATAAAGAAGCTATGCGCCGAATCCGATATCTGCATGATTGAAGACTGTGCGCATTCTTTGTTGACTGAGGGATCCGGTGATACTGGAGATTTTTCGACCTACAGTCTTCGCAAAATTCTGCCACTTCGCGACGGCGGAGGATTGCGCATAAACTGCAACGGCGAATGGCCCAACCCCAAATATCGTCACATGCTTTCTTCGGATACCCTCTCTTTTTTGGCTTGGGCGAAATCGCTCTTAAATATCCGCAGTGAGACATTTAGCAGAGCGCGGGTGGTCTCGCATACCACTCAAGCAATTCCGCTGCCCACGAAAGACAACAGTATCCTCCCGCTGTCACGGTTTAGCCGCCGCCGCATGAAGCATATTTCCTTAGCGGAAGTGGTAAAAAAGCGGCGCGACGATTTCCAGTTTTGGCAGAACGTAACTGACGAAAATCCCGCTCTAGTACCGATGTTTACAAATCTTCCCATAGGGATTTGCCCATTGGGCTTTGTTCTCAGGATGAAGAACCGTGAGTTCCTCGAGGCACGCGCTCGGGAAGAAGGAATTAACTTGCGTGTCCATTGGCGGCTAGATGCGACACTAGGGAGTGAATGTGGGACGAGTCATGAGCTTTCAAGAGAGCTGGTGACCTTGCCGATCTATCCAGAATTAGAACCGCGAGAACGCGAGGTGCTCGCAAAACTCGTAACGTGCCAATAACCTCCGCCACATCGTGACGAAACCACGACCAGAGAGAGAGAGTAAATATTTGAAAGCGACTCCAGTTGAGATCAAATGGCACAGCGGCTTGCCGGTGTATGCTTCCGGAGCGTTTTTGCGCACGGTCAGCGATGACTACGGATGGATTGGAGGCATCGACGCTACTGGCAAACTTCGCTGCATTCTGCCCTACGCAATCATGCGCAAGGCAGGCTTCCGCATGGTCCGTTTCCGGTTGGCGACGGTCCCATTGGAAAGAGATCTGGATCTTGACGAGGAAAAAGCATTCCTTAATAGTGCGACAGAATACCTGCAGT
>JANWKU010000108.1 GCA_025451215.1 Terriglobales bacterium | reverse complement strand
GCGACCGGACAATGGCTCTGGCGATTCTCCGCGACCTCCTTTCCTCACCGAATTCGTAAATCACATCGGCTAGCTCGCGCTCGTCGATGTGGTTTACCACTTGTTCGGCGGTGTGCCCGGACTGCGTATTCATCCGCATATCCAAAGGACCTTCCGCCTGAAAGCTAAAGCCTCGCGCTGCGCTGTTCAGTTGCAGGCTGCTTACGCCGAGATCGGCCAGAATTCCGTCAATGCTCGCTGGCTGAATACTGTCTGCCATCTCCGCAAACGATTTATGCAGCAACGTGATCTCTGGCAAATCCTGTCGTTGGTCGTTGGTTGTTGGTCGTTGATTTTCGCCAACGGCCAACGGCCAATGGCCAATGGCGCTTTGCAACTTCTCTCGCGCGATTTCCAGCGCCGCCGGATCTTTATCGAAGCCAATCAAATGACCCTGTGCGCCGAGGCGTTTTGCGATTTCCAAACTGTGCCCGCCTAGGCCCACCGTTGCGTCGATATAAGTCCCGCCACGCCGGACGGCTAAAAAGTCGATCGCTTCTTTTAAAAGAACCGGAACATGACCCGCTTGGCCACGCCCAACCCCCTCGGGGGTATTTGTCAAACCCTCGTCGCCCACTAGATGCCCAATTCGTCGAGCGTCTTCTCATCCTCAGGCGTAAACTTCTCTTCCTCGATTTCCTTACGGAATGCTTCGAGGTTGCGTACTTCCAAATACGTTAAGTTGCCCGTTACGGCCACTTCGCCCTTGATCACCGCCGCATCGCGCAACATCTGCGGCATCAGCAGACGACCCTGGCCGTCCATTTCCACTTGCTGACCCCAATAGTTCACGCGGTTCAAAAACTTCTTCTTCGTAGGATTGAAGGTGGAGAGCCCCGCCAACTTCTGCTCGATCCGCTCCCATTCCTCGAAGGGATACAGTTGTGCAACCTTGCCGTCCAAGCTCGTGATGTAGAATTGCGTCCCGTATTTCTCGTCGATCACACGCTTGAACTCCGCGGGGACCTTGAGCCGTCCTTTTTCGTCTACGCGAGTTGGGTGATTGCCGCGGAACATGGGATCTTGTCTTAACCGGGCCTCGCGGCCTGGTTGCTACCGCTACAACGAGGGAGGTAAAAGCGGCGAAAAGCTGGTTCGACTCTGGTTCTGGGCTTGTTTTGGGGGTGTCAGCCTTTAATTCCACTGGCGCCTCAGTTTGGTATCGTTTTGCCCACGACCTGTACTGTCTCGACCACTTTCTACCACTTTCGACCACAATCTTATACCTAAACGCTTTGCTGTCAATAGGAAAGTTGCAGGTTGAGACAGAGGTGAAGGGTCGTTAGGGCAAAACACTATCAATTGCGGTTCTCTGATTCAACGACCACAAGGGGTATGGTTTAGGAGTGTGGTTCAATTTCCCGCAAGCATGTGACTTTTAAGGTAGATAACCTTGTTCCAAGGCCTCTGTGGAAAACCAAAAAGCGAACAAAAAGCGATATTCGCCCAAAACCTCGGGAAACGAAGCAAAAATGAGGCTAAACGCGTATCAGCCAAGGCACTTCTCATCCGCGCATTGGGCAGACCGCCGTTTGGTCTAATACCGCGGGGATCTCCGGGGCAACAATGCTCTGACCCAGGTTTACGGACTCGCCGAAGCTGATCAGCGTAACCGTTACAAGCGCTCTTATCCGAACTATTCTCGGCGCCGTGATCTGGGTTTATGTCGCAGAGGTCTTTCCCAATGCCGTGCCAGCCAAGGGACAAAGCCTCGGCAGCTTTTCCCACTGGTTCATGAACGGGGCCATCTCGCTGGCCTTTCCTGTTCTCGCAGCATGTTCGGGCGCGTATCCATTTGTGTTCTTCGCCGCCATGACCGTTCTGCAGTTCTTCGTCGTCCTGTCCTTCTATCCCGAGACCAAGGGCATCACTCTGGAAGACATGCAGAAGAAGCTCGGTATTGTGTAGAACGCTCAACCTTAGACTGGATGTCCTTGATACCTGATAAGGCACCCTCACTCTAGTCGTCCATTATGAAAGGATTTACACTTGGCGATGCGCCGCCTCGTTCGATTCAATGTCCGAAGGTTTGGGAGGATTTCCATGAAGAAAGTTTTCACTCTGCTCTGCGTGCTCGCGTTTGCAACATGCGCCTTTGCCCAGGATGCGAATACCGCTCCTGCCGCTCCGCAAGATACGACTGTGCAGCCCAGCAACACAAATGTCGCGCCCATGGAAGAAACCCCCGTGTTCCGCGTGAAGGTGGTTTCGCGGACCACCAAAGCGGTAAATTACCGCCATCGCGGCGGCTCGACCACTGTGGATATGAAGGGCACTAGCCTCATGCCGGAAGTCACCGGGCGCGCCAAGGTGGATGGCAAAGAAGGACGGCTCGCCGTCAGCGTGGAAGTGCAACACCTTTCCCCGGCCCGCAAATTCGGCGGGCAGTACCTCACTTATGTTCTGTGGGCCGTCACCACCGAAGGCCGCGCCGTCAACCTGGGAGAAATTGTTCCCGACAATTCCGGCAAAAGCAAAATTGACGTCACGACCGACCTCCAGGCTTTCGGTTTGATCATCACCGCCGAGCCGTATTTCGCGGTGACGCGGCCCAGCGACCTGGTTGTCGCGGAAAACATTATTCTGCAAAAGACCAAGGGCTTTGAGGAGCCGATTGATGCCAGGTACGACACACTCGAAGGCTCGGAATATGCAATTGACGTTCCCGTGGACCAGCTACCTTCCGCCACAGCCGCGCCCAACACCCCGCTTGATCTTCTTGAAGCGCGCAACGCCGTCGCCATCGCCAAAGCTGCCGGAGCGGACCAATACGCCGCTGACAGCCTGAGCAAATCGCAGGAGTTTCTGACTCGCGCGGAAGATTATCTGAAGCGCAAGCAGGGCCGGACGCCCATCGGCACGGCATCGCGCGGCGCAACGCAGATGGCGGAAGATGCCCGCGTAATCACGCTGAAGAGAAAAGAAGCCGACCGCATTGCGGCGGAAAAGCAAGCCATGCTTGAGAAGCAGCAGAAAGCCGAAGCCGATGCCCGTGCTGCCGCCGAGGCGCAAGCCAAAGCCGAAGCGCAGTCGCAGGAAGATGCTCGCCGTCGTGCCCAGGCGGAAGCCGATCGCCAATCGGCCCTAGCAGCGCAAGCCACGGCTGAGAAGCAGCAAGCCGAAGCCGACGCAGCTCGTACCGCAGCATTAGCGCAGCAACAGCAGGCTCAAGCGGACGCCGAAAAAGCCCGGCAGGCAGAAGCTGAAGCTGACCGGCTACGCCAGGAAGCAGACGCACAACGGCAGGAAGCCGTCCGTCAAAAAGAGGAAATGCGCGCGCGTTTGTTGAATGCGCTCAACCAGGTGCTTGAAACCAAAGACACTGAGCGCGGACTCGTCGTCAACATGCCCGACGTTCTCTTCGATACCGGCCAATATACGCTGAAGCCAGCGGCACGCGAACGCTTGGCAAGAATTTCGGGAATCATCGGCGCGTATCCGGATCTCAAGCTGCAAATCGAAGGCTATACCGACAGCATTGGCAGCGATGAATACAATCAACGCCTCTCGGAAAAACGTGCCGGGTCGGTGCGCGATTACCTCGTGAACTCCGGCGTTTCCATCAATAACGTGATGGCGCAAGGCATGGGCAAAAGCGATCCGATTGCCGACAACAAAACCGCCGCCGGAAGAAAGCTGAATCGCCGCGTGGAGATGATCGTTTCCGGAGAATCCATCGGCACAGGCACGGCGGGCGTAGGGGGAGATTCCAACGCGACGCCACCGCCAACGGCGCCTGTTCCGCCAACCACCGCTCCGGCAACGCCGCAGTAGCTTGAAACAAGTCAAGCGGATTACTAACGCCGCAATCGCTCCCGTGCCCCATGTCTCGCAGCTTCTGCGAGACGTGGGAATTTATTTAGCTCAGCGTCCTACTTCTTGCACAACCACCCGTCAGTGGTGAGCCAATTCATGATCACCGACTGCCACTCGTCGCGCGGGATCAAAAAGAAACCGTGCTGGCCCTTTTCGAATATGCGCATTGCAACCGGCACCCCCGCGTGCCGCAGCGCCTCAAAGAAAACGATGCTGTTGTCCACATCCACCAGCCGGTCATCGGCGGCCTGCAGAATCAGCGTCGGAGGCGTGTCGCTAGTCACCTGTAGTTCGTTCGAGAACAGGCGGACCTGCTCTTCCGGCGGGTTCTCGCCCAGCAGCGCCTTCCGCGAATCCATATGCGTGATCTTCGCATCCATGCTGATCACCGGATAAACCACGATCAGAAAGTCAGGCCGCAGATTGACTTGTTCAGGGTTGTCCACATAAGCCTTGTTGAAATGCGTTGCCAGGGTCGAAGCCACATGTCCCCCGGCGGAGAATCCGATGGCTCCAATTCGTGCTGGATCCAAATCCCATTCCTTCGCGTGAAGGCGCACAAACCGCATCGCCTGCTGCGCGTCTTGGAGCGGCCCAATGGATTTGTTTTCCATTGTCTTGTCGCTCGGCAGCCGGTACTTCACCACAAACGCGGCGATGCCATGGTCTATAAAAAATTGTGCCTGCTGCGTTCCCTCATAGGTAAAGGTAAGTCCCGCATAACCGCCGCCGGGAAAAATCACAATGCTGGCGCCGGTGGCCCGGTCTTTGGCCGGCAAGTACACCTGAATTTGCGGATGGGACACGTTCTTGATAAATCCTCGGTCCGCGCCGGTTTCTTCGTCGGGCCCGGGCTTTGAATTGGGAATCGCGGCGTCGCCGTAAAGCGGAAAGCTCTGCATCTTCGGCGGAAAAGCATTGCGCATATCGAAGGGCGCATTGGTAGCCTTTTGCGGTGGCGCGGACGCTCCACGCTCCCGGCCACTCACGCTGACCGCCATGGAACAAGCCACGCCTAAAAACAAGACTGCTCTCAGAAATTTCATTTTGTTAGTCTTCTCCCATTCGGCAGAAAAATGATCAATTTTCATAATTTATGTCCGAGCCAATCTGTCATTTTCAGTTCTACACTTTCTTCATCTCCATCGCTTGCTTCAGCGCGGCCAATTGTCCGCGATAACGGCTTGAAATCGTATGCCATATAAGAGGGAGAAACAGCCACATCAGACCATACGGATGAACATCGCCGCTAAAATACACCGTGGTGCCGTTCACGTCCGCTTCCAAACAATATTCAAAAACGCCCTTTACTCCATTCGTAATGTTATGGTGCCCATACCGATGCGGAGGTTCGTAGAGCCAGACTTCTGACGGTACATGCATCGTCTTCCCGCCAACATCGAGCGTCAACAAAACGATTGACCCTTGACGCATCGGCCCGCCACCCTCCACTTCGCAATTGCGCACCAGACTTCGCCATCGCGGCGCAGTGCTTAGGTCTGTGATGAATGCAAATATCTCTTCCCGCGATTGCTCAAAGTGTTGCTTGTAACGAAAGGCGCGCATCAGTCGCTCTCCTCCAGCTCAAAAATGTCATCTACTTTTTGCGCGAAGGCGCGGGCAATCTTCATGGCCAGGGGAAGTCCGGGATCATACTTCCCTGTCTCAATCGCGTTGATGGCCTGCCGCGTCACGCCCACACGCATGCCCAGCTCCGCCTGCGACCAGTTCTGTTCTGCTCTCAGCACACGCAAACGGTTTTTCATGATTTGTAGTACCAGGACGTCGCATACATCGCGACGAACCATGTGAAGAACATGACCAACCAAATCGTCTGCAGCGATAGCCAGTTGAGGAAGCCCGCGAGTTGCAGCATGTTGGCAGTGAAGATGAAAAGGATGTCAGCGACAAAGGCAATCGCCAGCGCCACGAGATGAATGCGCCGCTCAAATTCGTTTTGCAGGCGAACCACTTTTAGCACCGCCGCAGGCCAGGTAAGAAAACCCAGCACCGCCAGCAGCACGAGACCTGCGCGTTCCCACACATTCGTGGGATGGTGGCGCAGTATCTTGACCGCAAATACAAATGTGCCGCCCCACAAAATTACGGAGAGAAATACACGGCCCAGGACTTTAGCGCCGGGAGCGACTTTCTTTCCTTCAGACATGTCCAATGGCATAAATGACCTCTAAACAGGACATAATGTAATGTAAGCATGACTTTATGTCCACTATAATTGCCATTTAGAAATTTAAGAATTATTGCTAGTTCGAAAAGTTGGCATAGCTCGCAAGGGTGGTTAAGCACTTCATTTCAGACCCCAAATCGCTAGGAGAGATGGGAAATCTTCACGTTCTTTGTATAACGATGGTTAACCAGAACGAAGAAATGGGAACACGAGGAAGAGATTGGGTTTGTGGGCCGTCACCCGCAAGTGCACCTATCGATGGATATTTTACATATGAGTAAAACCTAAATTTCTTGTAACGATCCTTCCCCCTCCGCCACTATTCTTCCGAGCAGTTTTCAAACGATGGGAGAAAGCCATGGCGGTCGTGTATCAGTACACCGGAACTCTGGCTCCGGGAGAAACGCAATATTTGTATAACTGGGGATGGGGTTACAACGAAGTTGCGAAGTGGTGGGTGCGGCCTACTCTTACAGGCTTCAATATTGGCAAGATCGCTCTTGATCGCGTCGAAGTTGAATCCACTATTTTCGGCGGCAATCAACAAGGCACAATCACCTACTGGATGACGGTCACAAATACCGGCGGGTATCCAACGCAATTCGATCTTTTCTGGGAAGCAGAAGCTTCACCTCTATAGGAAAAATTATGAAAAAACTCTTGGTAGTGCACGATGCGATCGGTCGCATCGTAACAATTGGTCAAGTTCGTGGCGAAGCACATGGCGGGATGAATATATTCCCTTCTCCGGGAAGATCGGTTGTTGAGGTCGAAGTATCGGAAGAGATCGCCAAGAAGCCGCTGATCGATATTCATCATCACTGCGTCTTTGATATCAAATCAAAGAAATTGCTAATGCGAGATCAAAAGACATATCAAGGCGCATAGAAGAAAAGATATTTGCCGGGTGCCCCATTCAAGCCTTCTTTTGGCTTGAGTGGGATGTTCGCAGCGCCTATTTCTCCCTTCTTCCGCTCCACCACCACTCTCCCAACTAGCTCAGCCTGCTACCCGCAAACGCAAAAATCGTCGTTCGCAATGAGTTCCGGAATAGCGTATGATCCCGCGCTGGCCGGAATCATCGGCCATCCTAATCGCTACCGGAGAAAGACTACCTTGCGCCAAACGAAAGTCTCAGCATTCTTTTTACTGCTGTTCCTCTCGATGTTCCTTCTCGCGTTCTCACAGTCCTCAAGCGCACAAACGCCGTACTACGCGCTCTGCCGATACCAGGGCCAGCAGGACAACCATACCGTCGTCTACGTCACTCCCTTCATCCACTGGAGCAAGAGTGCGAGTGAAATTTCCGACGCGTTCAACAGACACATGAGCGCCAATTACGATATCAACAAAATCCAGCAGGGAGGCGGGTATTGCTCAACAGTCAGCGACTCAGCCGACCAGCGGGCCTTCACCATGCAACAACTCGAAAAGCAATGGGCCGACAGCAAGATGGTGGTCACTCACATCAACTGGACCGCCACCCCCGGCGAGATCGCGGACGACAACGCAAAGTTCGCAGCGAAAGCAGCCAACGCGCCAGCGCCCCATCCGCACGTCTGCCGCCCCGGCGACCGAGACCCAGTCTGCCGCAAGCATTGAATTACGTAGCCGTGCGGCGGCGGTGTTGTCATCGTTCAGCACCGCAGCTGTTATCCCGACCGAAGCCGATCATAGCAAAGCGATGATCGGCGAAGTGGAGGGACCTTGCGTTCGAGAACACGCGTGCGCTCAATCCCAGATTTCATGCGGTTGCCCCACCCTTCTCGCGCCTTTTGCGAGAGGGTGGGAACAACCGCCCGCGTGAATCTGAGAAACCATCCAAACCCGCATTTCACCTAAATCTTGTCATTCCGACCAGAGCGGAGCGAATGGGAGGAATCTGTTGTTTAGCCTTCATTATTTCGGGAAGTGAATCGAAGGAGATTTGGATTTTTAATTCGGGAAGGGCACGGCTTCAGCCGTGCCGCCAAAGCCACAAAAGATTCCGCGCTTTAGCGCCTGAGGTCCCGCGTTTACCTCAATCTCCCCAGACCCCAAATTGTACATACAAACCGCCAACTAGCTGATTCCAATACTTATCATACTAATTTGCACATACATTAATGGCGGTGCAATATGTTCCCTAAGGAACATCTGTGGAAATCTCACGCCCGCTTGGCCTTCAACTCCGCCAGCAGCTGCTCAATGCGGTCCTCTTTTTCGAGCGCGGCCAGCCGGTCCTCTACATCATCCGCCGCCAGTTCTGACTTTGCCTGGCTCAGCGCTTCCGCGTGCGAGACCTTGCGCTTCATGCGATCAAATGTGCCTGAGTTCGCTCCGTTGCCTGCGGCCATCTTCGCGTCGCTGGCCTTGCCTACGGCGCGCGCCCGGCGATGCTGCGCGATCAGCAAGTCAGCTTTGCCTTGCGCCTCGGCCAGCTTGCCTTCGAGTTGCCGCAATGCGATCTTCAAATTTTCCACCTGCGCTTTCTGATCAATGACCTGCTGGCCGAAACTTTCTTTCAGTTCGCGATAGCTTTCCACACGCTGCAAGGCCACGCGCGCCAGGTCGTGTTCACTTTTGCCGACAGCCAGCTCCGCCTTGCGCATCCACTCCGCGACTTTCTCTTCATTCTCTTTCTGTTTTTTATCCAGCAGGTGTTGATCAGCAATGGCGATGGCCACCTGCGTCTTCACCTGGAGAAGCTGGTTCTCCATGTCAAGGATCACCTGCTTGATCATCTTCTCGGGATGCTCGGCTTTATCAATGAGGTCGTTAAGATTTGCCCGGACTAACGTTGAAACCCGTTCCAGTAATGCCATAAAGACTCCTTTGCTTCGTAATCATTCGTAAATCGTTAGCGGTTGACGAGCGAACGATGACTGACCGCATCCATCACTTCGCCGCGATTATTTTTGCGCGACATCGCCGCGCCAATGCCCACACCAATAGCAATGCCGATGGCGAGCCACAGGCCTCCGGTTCCAAGGATGAGTGCGGCGGCCGCGCCAATGCCCATACCAAGAACGACACCCAACCCGATCTGCATGGATGATGCTCGCCGCTTCATCTTCTCCTCGTTCCTTACTGCTCGCCTGTCGGCGGGATGCTTTGCTTCTTCGCGGTATCGTCATTGGACCGTGCAACGTTGTTCCGGGAGATGACGCCAAGCGCAGCGCCCAGAGCGACTCCGATCGCCACACCGACACCCATGTTGTGCATGGGCACGCCAAGGCCCGCGCCTATTGCCGCACCCAGAGCAACGCCCACGCCCATGTTGATTGGTTTCGCTGTTGCCATAGAGTCTCCTTCTGATCGTGAGCAGGCACGGGCGAGACGCCCGCGCCTACATTGTTTGTGCTACTTCACTGCTCCGTTGCCGGGCAGCGCCGGCTTGTCGCCGATCTGGCGGACCTTGCCGAGTAGTTCACTCAGCGGCATGCCTGACAGCGTTTCGAACAAGGCCGGGACTTGCGCCGCGATCTTCGTGAGATCGCCGGTGATCTTGTTCATGCCGGCAGAGTCGCCGTTACCCGTTGAGACCACGGTGATCTTGTCCACGTTGGCGAGGGGACTTGCCAATGCCTTCACGACCTCCGGCATCGTGGCAAATAATTTGTCAATAACGGCAGCCTGGTTATATTCCTGGAAGGCTTCCGCCTTGACGTTCATCGCCTTGGCCTCCGCTTCACCTTTTTTGAAGATGATTTCCGCTTCGGCCTCGCCCTGCGCGCGAATGGAAGACGCGTGGCCTTCGGCCTCGGCGATCAGGCGTTGCTTCTCCGCCGCTGCCAGCGTTTCGATCCTTTGGCGTTCAATCTCCGCCTGCTTGAGCACAGTGGCAATCAATTCGCGTTCGCGGCGATTGATTTCGGCGTCCTGTACTTTGACCTGCGCCTCTTTTTCTATTTGCTCCACCTTCACCTGCTCAGCGATCACCTGCTGTTGCATGATGTTGGTCTGGATGTCATAGGCCTTGTCTGCCTGTGCCTGCTGGCGCTTGGTGACTTCGAGGTACTGCGCTCGCTTTACCTCGAGATCCCGTTGCGATTCGGCCTGCTTGGCGAGAGAGATTGTCTCCGCCAGCACGCGCTCCTGATCGGCTTGCGCTTTGGCGACGGCCGATTCGCGCGTCGCCAGAGCACGTCGAATGGCGGTATCGCGTTCAGCTTCCTCCGTGGCTACGTCGGCATCGCGCTTGATGCGCGCGATATCGGGCCGTCCCATGTTGATGATGTACTCGTTCTTGTCGCGAACTTCCTTAATGGTGAAGGAGATGACCTCGAGTCCCATCTTGCTCATGTCATCGGCGCAGGTGGCGCGCATGCGGTCGCCAACCATCTCCGGCTGCTTGACGATTTCTTCCACCGTCAATTGGCCGATGATGCCGCGCAGATGGCCTTCCATTACCAGCTTGATGAGGCTCTCGCGTTCTTGAGAGGTTTTAGTGAGGAATTGTTCCGACGCGGTCCAGATGGATTCGGTGTCGGATTTCACTTTAATTTGCGCGACGGCTTCAACCGTTACGGCGACGCCTTGCTTGGTGTACAAGTCCTGTTGCGGCGCGACGTCGAATGACATCAGCTCGAGCGAAAGACCGTGACAATTTTCCAGCATGGGGAACACAATGGTTCCGTGTCCGGTGATTACGCGCTTGCCGCGGAATCCATACACCACGATCGCTTCATGTGGGCCAGCCTTGCGATAGAGCCTGGCCATTCCGCTCATCAAAAACAAAAGCACCATGACGCCGAGCCCGGCGAAAATCCAGATTTCCATCCCTGTTGAAAGTCCAAACATAATTGCCTCCCTCCCCTTAGAACCCCCTACGGGCGGGGCGCCCGTCTTAATCAATTAGTGCGACAGCTTTATTGCATCCAGATCGCGCACAATGCGCTCTGGATGGTTGTGCCCTAAAAAAACTTCTCCGTCACTGGTCTGAATGCGGACCACGCGATTTCCCCATACGTAGGCGCGGCTTGCTCCCACGCCACGAATGCCATAGCCGCGCGTCCAGCTCCACGGCTGGATGGCGTAATTCTGAATCTGGGCGAGCGGAATGGAGCGCAGGCGAAATCCGAGCGTGCGGATTTCGAGGCCAGTGCGACGGAAGAGATATTGAAATCCACTGCCGGTCATCGCAGTGATGGCGATGAAAAGGGCCGCAGCCACGAACAAACCGATGCGAGCGACGGAAATGTGTACCGCGAAAGCCGCGGCAATTTCGCAAAGCGCTGCTGCGCCGAAGACGATTGCCAGCGCGCCGGAAGAATGCACTTCCTCTGCGACCAAGTCGCCATGCTGTAACGGAACACCGCGCCGGGGGACAACAGAAAGCAGGATGATGGCAACGACGGCGGCGATGAAGACTTTCATCTGCCACGCCATGCTTAAGAAATTGCCGGAGAGGTTATATTCAATGACCGCGTCTGAGGCGCGATATAAGACCGCCAGCATGATATAGAACATGGCCAGTACGCCCCAGGAAGAAGCGCCAGGCTTGCGAATTCTCGCCAAGAGAATAGTGCCTATGAGCACTACAAACGCCGTGACGCCGAGAATGAACCACATGGAGGTTTCACGCGGAGCCCATCCGTTGGCATGGCCGTTGATATCAAAGTGGGTAGCCATGCGCACCGGCAGGCGGTTCCATGCATCCGCGTACTGGAAATAAATCGCGGGGAGCGCGGCCCAAAGGAATGCGATGGCGAAGTGCCAGAATCGCCGGGTGGTCATTGCGCGCCTCCGTTGCTTTCAGGAGAAGCGATGATCGGATTACTTTCCGCGGCGTCTTCACCGGCCAGCTCGCTCCACAGCCGAACGTATGCGATCCCTTTTTCGTAGCGGGTCACGACCACTTCAGTTCCCTGCGTGATGGCGCAGCCCTGGTCAGCGCGGGCGCCACAGGCGCGGCGCGTGCCGGCCTGGGAGTAAATAATTTCTCCGGTGCCCGACTCGCGAATTGGGAGCGAAATTCTGCCAAGCACACCGATCATGTCGTAATCAGCGGGGTCAAGTTCTTCCCGCTCGGAGGTAAGCACCCGGGCCAGAAAAATAAAAACAACTCCCGCGCCTATGAGACCCGCGGCTGCGGCAGAAGCGACAATCAATAAAGACACCACTGCGGAATGGCGGGTGAGCAGATAGCCAGTTCCGCCAAACCATGTGAGGAATGCGGCGACAGTCACGGGATTGATGGGCGAAATCGCGGCCTTGCCATGAGCGCCGCTCGCACCACTATGCGCGTGAATCACGCCGCTGTGCAAATGGATGTGAAAAGGCAGGTGCCAGCGCAGGCCGCCCATGAGAAACGAAACGATGCTGAAGGCAAAGCCCACGGCAAAACAGAGAAGATAGAAGTTGGTCCACGTCACAGTGATCGTCTCCCTTCGCGGGCTTTCGGCTCCTTCGCGGCTTCCGGGTGCAAGGCTTCCAGCAGCCGCTCCGCAAGCCCCGGAGTGTTAAGGATCGCGCCTAACAATAGAAAGCAACGGCGCGTATCTTTTTCGCGCGCGGCCTTGATCAAAACCTCGCTCACTTCAGGATCGCTAGCGAACCGCTCGGAGCCTTGCAGGAGCCAGACATCGAGCTTGCCTTCGACTGTGCGCAGGTCGGAGGTGAGTTCGGTGTGGTAACCCTCGGGATCATCCACGAGAAATCCCGGATGCACTTTGAAGAAGTTTGCCAGCAGCGAGCGCGTGGACTGGGTCATGTGCGGCCGCGATCCGCTCTCCAGGTGCGAGATGTAGGACTGGCTTATGGCCTTCTTCTGCTCTTTGCGGATTGCACCGACGAGTTCCAACTGATTCATGGGGCGGCCCAGTCCGCGAAGAGAACCTTCGACCTCGCGCAGGTAGCGGATTTTTTCGCCGAGTTTCATATTTCTGATTGTCATTTTAATATTTCAATATGTAATATTGTCAAGAAATGTATCTTCTTTGTTATCAGTTAGATCAAGCGGGCGCCCAAGATTTTTTGCGGCGCGGGGGCGTTTGCTGGGGGTATTTCGCAACTGGGCGATATTGACAGGCCGCTTGACAGGAGTCGCAATGGTAAGTATACATTTACGGTTAGTAGTTGCTTACGGACAGCTGGCCGTGGGCAGTCAAGATGCAGTGAGCTAATTTTCGAGGAGGTTTCATGTCTTCTACATCCGTGTATACCGCGACGGCACCGGTCGCGATGATTTTTTCTTTCAACGAGTATTTTGTACCGCAGGCGCTCGAAAACCTGACGCAGGAAGAATTGTGGCGCGCTCCCACCAGCCACAACAACTCCATTCTCTGGGTCGCCGGTCACATTGCACAGACAAGAGCGACAGTTGTTCAATTGTTGGGAGGACGCTTTGAAACTGGCTGGGGCAACTTGTTCGATCGCGGTGCGAAAGTCGGAGATGCCAAAGAGTATCCATCCGGATCCGAAGTTGCGCGGATCATGCGCGAGGTCAGTTCGGAGTTGCGCTCCGCCTTGGCAAATCTAAAAGATGAGCGCTTGGCGGGACCAGCTTCGCTGTCGATTCCTGGCATCAAAACGTTTGGGGACGAACTGGCATTCTTCGCGCTGCATGATTCCTACCATGTGGGTCAACTTGCTTACATTCGTAAGTCGCTCGGTTATCCCGGATTTGCGGGGTAAGTAAGTCGGTGGGCGCGAAAAGTACCCTCCGGGATTCATGCGGGCGTTCTGCCGGGATTAAGATAGGCAATGACTAGACAAAATAAATGGCGACGATGATTCAAATTGAGCGGGCGTTGGATGCACTTGGCGACCCAACGCGCCGCGCTGTATTCAAACGCCTGCGTAAAGGCAACCGTTCGGTGCAGGAGATTGCGGACGGCATGGAGGTAAGCCGCCCAGCAGTTTCCCAGCATTTGAAAGTTTTGAAACAGGCCCGGCTTGTGCTGGTGCGCGTTGAAGGCACGCGTCGTTTGTATGGGGTTGATCCTCGGGGATTCGAAGCACTCCGCGATTGGCTTGACGGATTCTGGGATGAAACGCTGATGGCATTCAAGCACGAGGCAGAACGAGAAGCCGCAAAGGAAGGAAGATGAAATGACGGACCAGAGCATGCCGGATCCGAACAGTGTGAAAAAAGTCGTCAGTGTTCAAGCTGCGCCGGAAATAGCATGGCGCATTTTCACCGAGAAGATGGGCGCGTGGTGGCCGCTCACGACCTACAAAATTGGCAAAGCTAACGCCGTGGACGCCGTACTTGAGCCACACGTGGGAGGCCGATGGTATGAACGCGGCGATGACGGAAGCACATGTGATTGGGGACGCGTATTGTTGTGGGATCCGCCGTCCCGGCTCGTGTTGACCTGGGACATCAGCGCGGACTGGCAGCCGGACCCCGCTCTGAACACTGAAATTGAGGTGCGTTTCATCGCCGAGGGAAAGACGGCTACACGCGTCGAGTTTGAGCATCGTCGTCTTGACCGCTACGGTGCGCGCCGCGATGAAATGCGCCGCGTCTACGATACCGAGGGCGATTGGGGAAGGCTACTGGCTTCGTTCGCTCGGTTGGCGGAAGGGTCTTAGTTAGAAAGGAATGGATACCTTGCCAGATGCAATTCACACGTCGCAAAGAACCAGGATTCGCGACGCGGATGCTGCCCGTGCGCTTCTTTATGGCGGGTCTAATAAGAAGGAAGGCGTTATTAGCGCACAGAATTTCCGGGCCGTGGGTGAGCACCGCTTTGTTTGCCAGGTAAGTTGAGACTCAAACTCTGGAACATCCCAAATGCTCTGCGCGATACTCGGGATCGTGTCGCACTGCGTTCTGCGCCACTTCCGCCAGCAGGATCCGCACATCTAGCTGCCGTGATTGCGGATTGCCCCACAGTTTTCCACTGAAGAATACCCGAGAGCTGAAAAGATAAAGACCGGTAATGATGAAAAGGCATTCTTTTGCCGCTAAAAAGCTCCGCATTCATGATCTGCTATCTCAAATAATTCCTCTCAGCGGAATTCAACAAGACGCAAAAGCTAATCTGGAAAGCGTTGCAGTTACAAAAAAAAAGCACAACAGCTGAATTACATTTGCACTGTTTACTTTTTCCACAATTGCCCGTTGCGCCGATCCAAGTTATGCTGCCAAGGAGTCTTCGTTCCGCTAGCTCCTAAGATCATGGCCAAACTCTTCGAATCGCCCCGCTATATTGCTGTTGAAGGTCCCATTCGGGTTGGCAAAAGCACGCTGGCGCGGATTCTGGCCGAGCGACTGAATGCTCAGCGGGTCATGGAAGCGGAAGACAATCCATTTTTGCGGGCATTTTATGAAGGCGAAGCTGGCGCGGCGTTCCAGGCGCAGTTTGCTTTCCTGATCCGGCGGTTTGAGCAGCTTCGCGCGCTTGACTTGGGGCCGAGTTCGCAGCAGGTAATTATTTCGGATTTCATCTTCGAAAAAGACAAGCTCTTTGCTTATCTCAACCTCGCCGACCACGAGCTGGAGACCTACAACCGCTACTACAATTATTTTCGCGAACAGCTTCCCACGCCGGATTTAGTTATTTATCTACAGGCCACGCCCGAGGTTCTGAAGAAGCGGTTGAAAAAGAAAAATGCTCCTGGCGAAAAAGCGATCAACGAAGATTACCTGGAAGAAATTGTCCGCGCCTACGAGCACTTCTTTTTTCACTACACGTCTTCGGACCTGCTCATCGTGAATACGTCTGAAATTGACTTCGTCGAGCGCAACGAAGATTTGCAGGAGCTGCTGAAGAAGGTCTCCGCGCCGATTAAGGGTACGCAATACTTCCTGCCGCTGGGCAGCGAGGAAGCCGCCAGCGCGTAGGACT
>JANWKU010000107.1 GCA_025451215.1 Terriglobales bacterium | reverse complement strand
TTCACCGGCCTGACTTTGGCGCGATGAACTTCCAGACAATCGAGCGTCGGGTTCGAGATTATCTGGTGTGGGCCAAATATGAGGGCCAAAAGAAGGCAAAGAGCATGGGCCGCCAGATGCGATGGCTGAAAGAGGAGCATCCTGGCTATATCGTCACCGCAGTCGCAGTGGCTGGATTTGTTGGCGGGTTCATGCTCCGAACCAGACGGTCAAAAAAGAGATTAAATCTTTATGAATGATTACAGCAAAGCTCCGCCGGAACGAAGTTTGGGCGATCTCATTACCGAACTTAAACACGAGGCCACCGGATTTTTTACTACCCGCATAGAGATGTTCCGCTCAGAATTCCAGGAGACAATGCGAGGCTGGAAGTCATTGCTGCCGCTGGCGGTGATTGCAGTCGTGTTATTGGCAACTGCCTATGCTTTGTTTACCTTGGCCGTAGTTTCACTGGTTGTAGTGGCGTTTTGGGGCAATCCCTATCACTGGTTTTTCGCATTTCTGATTGTGGGTTCTGTATGGGCCGTGAGTGGGGCGTTAGTGGCTTTTTTCGCCAAAGTCACTTTCCGCAATCGTGCCCTATTCCCGAGAAAAAGCCTTGGCGTTTTGCAAGCCGATCGGCTGTGGTTACAAATGGAGACGAAAGGACACTTATGAGTTTGCCAAGTTATGAGCTGGAATTGCGTGCTTCCGAAGAGCGAAAGCGAATTCACCTTTCGCTCAACGAATTGAAAGGCCGGCTGCGTGAACGAGCCGCGTTTAAACCGGTACTCCGCAGGTTTTTGACCGGGATCGCCGGTTCTGCTGCCCTGGTTGGCTTGATGGCCGGATACGGGGTGGGAGGATTTTTTAGCGCCGGAAAGCGCTAAGTCTCATTTTTGCGCGCCCGATTTGTTACGAAAAACGAACTAGCATTCGCACCAAATTAGAAAATCCCGCTTCCGAACACGTCCAAATAAGGTACAATTCTCTGCACTTTCCAGTGTTTCCGGTATCTGGAATGTAATCCACGCGTAACCGGAAGGGGACCCATGTTTTCAGGCGGACAGAATCTTCGAGCATTACGCGAGCAATTGGGTTTGACAATGCGCGATGTGGAGAGTTCCAGCGCTAGGATTGCGCAGAAGCACGGCAATGACGAATATGCAATCCCACCGAGCCGTCTTTCCGATATCGAAACCAAAGGTGTAGTTCCCAACATTTATCGCTTGTACACGCTCGCGGTCATTTACCGGCGTGACATTCGCGAAGTTCTTACCTGGTACGGCGTGGAACTGGATGGCATTCCTGATGATCTAATGCTGGCCCAGCCGCCTCGCTCACATCTGTCCGACGCGCTTTCCAGCGTCTCTGCCGTAAAGATTCCTGTGCGCCTTGATCCCGGCTTTGATGTGAAGAAGACCTCAAATTTTGGGCGCATGATCGAGCAATGGGGCATGGTGCCTCTGGCGTATCTGGCCCAGTTCACCAATCACCATTTCACATATGGTTACATTGGCAGCGAGGATCTGACCATGTATCCGCTGCTGCCGCCGGGCGCTTTTGTGCAAGTGGACGAGTCGCGGAATAAAGTTGCCGACGGCGGCTGGCGCTCGGAATATGAGCGGCCCATTTATTTTGTGGAAACGCGTACCGGCTTCACCTGCTGCTGGTGCTCCATGGTCCGCGAAGAAATGATTTTGCAGCCTCATCCGCTTTCTCCGGTAACGGCGCGCGTTCTGCGCTATCCGCAAGAGGCGGAAGTTATCGGCCAGGTGGTCGGGGTAGCTATGAGGATTGGGGAGTGGCGCCCTCTGTTCGATTCTTCTCCAGCGCCGAAAGAGCGTGCAGTACTGAATTAAGATGGCGTTTTGCTCCCGCGCCGGGATCCTCTGGCAGCAGGCCATCTTTCTTTCCCGAGAGTTGTTCAATATAGACCGCGGCGGAAATCCCAGTTCCTTGCCCCGAAATTCCTGCGTCTCCAGTTAACTGTTCTATCGGCGTGGAAAGCACTTCAGAGAGCGCCTGCCGATGCGCCTGCTTTAACGTCCTCTCCGCCGGAATTTCTCCATACACCCTTGCAAAGCCCCAGTGTGAGTAAGTCTTTCCCTCCGGATCGCGCAATCCCGCCAGGTATTCCAGTCTGCGCAAGACTCCGGAAATCGCCCGCAGCGTCGAGCGATAGAGATCTTCAAGTGGCGAAGTGACTGTCATTTTTGCAGAACCAATCGTTACGAATTCCGAAAACTTTTAGTTACAGCGGTTACCTGCCGCTGGACACAACGAAGGCACATTATCACGGAATCACTAGGCCTCACAACATTACTTAAAGGAGTTCTAAATCCGTGAAAAATCCCCTTAGTCACATCGCAGTGGTCACATTTTTCGCTTTAGTTGCAATTGCACCCGCAGCCATGGCCAGCGGGACACCTGCCAGTAGAACTCCAATCGCGATTAACGCGATTGTTGGCAACGGCCCCGCTGTGGCCATAGATGGCAATCCGAGTAGCAAGTACCCGGTGGCATTCGACGGAAATCCGAGCAGCAAATATCCGATAACGGCAGATGGCAATCCGAGCAGCAAGCACCCGGTGGCATTCGACGGAAATCCGAGCAGCAAGTATCCGGTAACGGCAGATGGCAATCCGAGTAGCAAGTACCCGGTGGCATTCGACGGAAATCCGAGCAGCAAATATCCGGTAACGGCAGATGGCAATCCGAGCAGCAAGCACCCGGTGGCATTCGACGGAAACCCGAGCAGCAAGTATCCAGCTAACGCTTGATCTTCTGAGTTTTCGGCTGTGTCTGAATGATTGTGGAGCCCTTGTAAAAGCGGTATAGTTCCGCTCAGGCTCCATGATCATTCGGACGACATTTTGGTGGTACCTGCTCGTCGCTCCGCACGTCCTATTGTTGTGGATTTTGATAGTTTTATACCGGAAAGGGTTTGAGAAACAGCACCGGACATTTTCCTATTATCTTATCTACGAGATTATCCAGCTTCCATTTACCGTTTACAGCATACTTTCTCATGATATTTCCGATGAAACATACTGGAAGGTCTATGCTATTTTCCTTGCGGGCAGTGTATTCCTGCGATTTGGAGTGATCTACGAGCTTTTTCGCAATCTTTCCAAAACCTACCCCTCATTGGAACGCTTTTCCAAATCCCTCTTTAGAGCTTTGGCTGTTATCCTTTTTTTCATCGCGACCGGCCTCGTTGCTTCTGCATGGCCCGGCAATGTGCATGAGCTAACTAGATTTATCGCCAATGTTTTAGACCGGGGAGTGAACGTTTTGCAACTCGGCTTGCTCCTCGGCTTGTTCGGAATTGCGAAATTTTTCGGGCTGTCTTGGCGTAAACACGTCTTTGGCATTACCTTAGGTTTTGCCATGTACCTGAGCGTTCAGCTCATGGCAGCGGCGATCCAGGCGGAATGGGGAGACTTCAAAATCTTTGACTACATCACGATGGCTATTTTTCATGCCAGTGCTTTGGTGTGGTTGCTTTATGTTCTGGTGCCGGAGCCCCAAACAGTCCTTACGTCAGTTCCTGATGCCGCCGATGTTGCGGCTTGGAACCGTGAAGTAGAAAGGTTGTTGCAACCGAAATGACGATAGCTCTGATTCTCGTGCTGCTTTCCCTTTGCGCGCTCGTGTTCTTAACGCGCCTAGTGAAGGGGCGCGGGATTGTGGTCGCGTACGACGCACTAGAGAAGAATATTCGTCCGGTGGATATTGCAGCTTTCCGCAACCTCATTGATCCTCGTGAAGAGGATTTCCTGCGCGCTAACCTTGCCGCGAAGGATTTTAAGGCCATTCATCGCGAGCGCTTGCTCGCTGCGGTGGATTATATTTCCGGCGCTTCGCAAAACGCCGCTTTGCTCATGCGCATGGGTGAACTAGCCCGCCGCAGCCCCGAACCAGCAGTGGCGTCGGCTGGCGAAAAACTCGTGCACAACGCGCTGCAATTCCGTTTACACGCCTTCCAGGCGATGGGCAGAATTTATTTGGCGCTTGTGTTGCCCCAGATCTCCATACACACCGGTCAGGTCACCGAAAATTATGAGAGCATGACCCGCCTGGTGGTTCTGCTTGGTTGCCTGCGCTTTCCAACGCGGGGCATCGCCTCGGCGCTTTAGCGCTTATACGTCCGCACCAGTTTTTCTGTTACTTCGCCTCGTGAATTTCATCGGCGCGCGAATCTGCGCCCTGTTCCGTTTTCAATTCGTTCCCGCGGAACCTGTCGCGTTTGCGATAAGCGGCGGTTGCCAATCCCACTGAAATCAATAGTGGAGGAAATACCAGGACGAGAATTCCGCCGCGCAGCGCGTGGATGAACCTCGAAGAAGCGGAAGCGGCCTGCGTGTAACACAGCGCGCATCCTTGGGCAAAAGCCGGGGCAGCGCCGCACAATATTCCCGCGCCCATCGCGCTTGTGGCAACCCTTCGGAATAGAGTCTTGCAGTTCATGGTCGTCGTTAGATCGTGATCATCAACACGCCCAGTACGTACAGCCAGAGAGCGGTCGTGAAGTGCCAATAGAGCGCGAATGTGTCGAATGATGGCTTGCGCAATTGTGAGCGATAAAGCGTGTCGAGCACCCACGCGATGGCGATCAATCCCACTAGCACGTGCGCGCCATGAGCTTCCAGCAGCAGGTAAAAGAACGAACTGCTCGGGCCGTCGCCGAATGCAAATCCTTGTGACCGCAATTGCAGCCATGCGGCAGCCTGGCCTCCCAGAAACACTGCGCCGAATAGTAGGGTCATGGACAAACACAGCTTAACGATGCGCTCCTGGCGCGGGCCGGAAAGATTGAACTGGGGAAAAGAGCGTCGGGCGATTTCCAGCGTTACGCTGCTGCAAACGAGAAGCAGAGTATTGAAATAAAGAATTACAGGAAGCCGGAAAATCTGCCAATCCTGCGCCGATCCCCGTCGCACAAGCAGCGCGCTAGTGAGCGCGGCAAAGGTCATCACGCTGGCACCAATAAAAATCCACATCCCGGTTTTCGAAAGGGAAGGGTGAGTAGACCGCGTATTCGTAGCCTTCTGTGCCGCAAACGCGGGCGTGGCAAGATCCGCGACTGCTGCGCCTGTTCTTTGCATTAAAAAGTCTTGGGGCCCTTCCATTCCGTACTGATAAGGGTCGCGACTGACGCTTACAGCTTCGCCGCCGAAACTTACTATGGCAGGAGGCGAGGGAATGCTCCACTCCAGCGAGGTGGCTTCCCAGGGATTCGCCGAAGCAGCTTTCCCC
>JANWKU010000106.1 GCA_025451215.1 Terriglobales bacterium | reverse complement strand
CTGCGGTGCCGACGGAAAGTGGGAAGAGATCCATGAGGCCAGCATGGAAAGCCAGCTGTTCCGCGCCATAGTCGTGGTCCTGATCAGCCGTAGCGGCTTGTGTGCGGTCTAAACGGAAAGGATTGGTCGCTCCATCTTCGTTAGCGGGGTTCAGGTTTGGATTGCTGGTCAGTAATCCGCCTTGCAGTCCATTGACAGTTGGAGTTCCCGGTCACGCAAAAAATGGCGGCTCTCCCTTGGGATTTTTTGCATGAGGGTAAGTTCCAAAGTAATGATCGAAGGAAACATTTTCTTGAAAGACAATTACGACATGTTTGATGGGCGTTGCGGTTCTACTGAAAGAGACTGGGTTGGCAAAAACCGGACTTGTTCCTGTCATAGTCGCGTAAGCCATCAGTAAGGCCAGCAACTTTTTAGACGCGTCTTTAAGTGAGTTTAGGGCTTTTAATCTTCGGAACATTTTGCGGTCCTCCGTATTGGCCGAGGGAATGGCGGTCAAATGCAATGGCCAAGGATGGAGTAAAAGGTAGGGAAGCGAAATTTCAGAGAAGTTAATCTGCTGTTAAAACCGCGTGAATTGTCTCTGCCGGGCCGCAATGATCATTCGCAATGATCATTAAAGATATCGAGGCTTGTTAAAAGAGCAGCCTCCCGATTTGGAAGTAAATGAATTTCCTGCGAAAGTGCCCAAGAAAACTTTCTTCATGAGCTCGTCGTTTACGCTGGCGGGAGCAACATGCCTTTTTCCAGGTGCCGCGTAACATGCGCGTACGAAGCGGCATGAGGATCGTGCGTAACCATCACAATTGTTTTGTTGAAGTCTTCATTCAGGCGTTTGAGAATTTCCAGGACTTCAGTCGCAGAATGGCTGTCCAGATCTCCAGTAGGCTCGTCAGCCAGCAGTAACGTCGGGTCGCTGACAATGGCGCGGGCAATAGCAACGCGCTGTTCCTGTCCGCCGGAGAGCTGCTTGGGGAGATGGTTCACGCGTTCTTCCAATCCCACCAGCTTCAATGCGGTGAGCACGTGATCGCGGCGCTGCTGGGCATTAAGCTTAGTGAGCAGCAGCGGTAGCTCGACGTTCTCAAATGCGGTGAGCACGGGAATCAAATTGAAGGTCTGGAAGATATAACCAATGTGCTCATTGCGCCAGCGGGCGGACTGCGCGTCGCTGAAACTGAAAATATTTTGCCCGAGCACAAGCAACTCCCCCGCTGTGGGGCGGTCAATCGCCGCAATCATATTCAGCAGCGTTGTTTTGCCCGAGCCGGAAGGGCCCATCAGCGCGAGGAACTCTCCTCCGGCAATCTCGATGGAGACGTCCTCCAGCGCTTTGACCTCAAAAGCATCGCGCCGGAAAATCTTGCTGACGTTGCGCACCTGCACAACTTTGGCTTGTGTAGCGACATTGGCGAGCGTAGCTGTACTCATGGTTGTCCCTTAATCTTAATTTTCTGTCCATCTTTCAAATCATCAGGCGCCGTGGTGACCACGTTTTCTCCGCCCACAAGTCCGGAGACCAGCAGGCCCCCGCTGCGTTGCCCGACGACTTCGACGGGCCGCGCGACCGCTTTTCCATTAAATGCGATGAACACAATTTTCTTGCCATCGCGGTCACGCACGGAATTGGTGGGTACAACTACCCCGGACGGCTCCGTGCTGGCTTTCTTCTCATCCGCGAGAAATCGGACGGTGGTGTTCATGTCCGGACGCAGATAAGAATCCGGATTCAGAATTTGCACCTTCACTTCCACGGTGGCTTTCTGCCGGTTGGCCTCGGGAGAAATTTCCGCGATCACGCCGTTGTATTTGCGGTCGGGAAATGCATCTACGGTGATGATGGCTTTCTGGTTCGAATTTAACTTGGCAAAATCATCCTGGGCGATGTCGAGATCGGCCTGTATATCATTCAGGTCGGCGAGAGCCACAACTTGTCCCTGTGGTCCGCCTTCGGTGCCGCTGGCAAACATAGAGGTGACCAGTTCGCCCTTCTCCGCCGTCCGTTCGAGAATCGTCCCGGTTACAGGAGCGCGAATCACCGTGGCATCGAGTTCCGTCTTTGCGTAGTCCGCCTGGCCTTGGGCCTGAATCAAAGCGCCCTTGGCGCGGGCAACTTCCTCCGCGCGCGGGCCAAGTTTCGCAAGCGTATAACTTTGTTGCAGAGAATGAGCATGCTGCAAGTCTGCTTGGTATTTGGCCGTGGCATCGTCGAGGTCCTGCCGGGAAAGCACGCCTTGCGCGGCTAATTCGCGTGTGCGGTCGAGAGTAATTTTGTCGTTCGTGGCCGTCGCCTGCGCCTCATCCACATTGTGTTGCGCCTGTGCGATTTCCTCGGGACGTGAGCCATGCTCGAGTTCATCTAAATAAGCGCGCGCGCTATCGGCTGCGCCCTTGGCCTGTTCGTATTGCGCCCGGAATTCGTCATCTTCCAGCCGGACCAGTACCTGGCCCTCTTTTACTTTGTCGCCTTTTTCCACGCCAATCCATTTCACGCGGCCTGTGACTTTGGAATTCACGCTGATCTTGTGATGGGCGACAATGTATCCAGTGGCGGTAAGAACAATGCCGCCTATGTCACTGTTCTCCGCCGAGGCGCGGACGACTTCTACCTCGGGCACGGTAGGCGCAAACAGCCGGTACGCTAATGCTGAGAGGCTAAGCAGGGCTACGATTGCGATCCCTATAATTATGGAGCGGCGCGCCCAGCCAGGAACGTTGCCCGTGCCCCAGCCACCGCCGTCGATGTTGCTGTCAGTGCCGCGGGAAGAACGGTCTATGCGCAAACTTTGCAGATCGTTGTGTTTGGTATCAAGTGCCATGATCTTTATTCCGTAAAAACCCGTAAAAAATTATCCCCGCAATGCCGTCAGAATATTCTGACGCGCTGCCTGCCACGCCGGAGCGATTCCGCCGAATAACCCCATGATAACGGCGAACAGCACTGCGATGGCGGCCACCTCCGGCGTCATTTGCAGCCGGAAGACGGCTTCGCTGAACGTAATGGGATTTTGCGTTCCTGTTGTCATCCCGTTGAATGGAAGCATAAGCAAGAGCCCAACCACCGCGCCCAGAATCGAGAGCACTACCGATTCAAAAACGAATGACGTTAAAATGCTGGGCTGGCTGAAGCCAATGACGCGAAGCGTGGCGATTTCACGCGAGCGGTAGGAAACAGCCGCGTACATAGTATTCATTGCGGCAAAGCTCGAACCAATCGCCATGATGATGGCCACAATCCATCCGATGACTTTGATCAAATTGCCGGAACTCATCTGCTTTTTGTAATAGTCAGGTTCGAGTGCGCCGTCGAGCTTCAATCGCTGATCATCACTAACACGATGCACCAGCGCATCGGCGGAAACTGCATCGGTAGCGCGCAGATAAGCAGATCCATAAGCGCCCTGCCGGTCGAAATCGGAAGACATCTGATTAACGTCGCCCCAAATTTCCGAACCATAAGCAGAGCCGTTCGCGTTGAAGACGCCGACAATTTTCCACGGGCCTTTGCCAAACTGCAGGCTGTCTCCAATATTGGCGTGGGCAAAGCGCTTTTGAATGCTATCGCTTACCACTACCTCGCGTTGCCCGGGAGTGAACCAGCGGCCTTTCTCCAGTTTGACTCCGTCGCGCAGAGCTAATCCGTCCTGCATCATGCCGCGCACGCTGACGTTCACTTCTCCCGACCCATCAGCGCGAGGCAGAACGATAGCGACCACCCATTCGCCCGAGACGAACGGTTCGCCATGACTATCCTTGGCGATGCCAGGCAGCGTCTTTAGCGTCTGGAAGTTTTCCGCGGGGAATCCGCCGCTCAGCTCCCCTTGCGATCCTTTGCGCAGCACCAGCACATTCAGCGGATTTCCGGTGTTCACGAAAGCTCGATCCAACCCGGCCAGCAGCGCCATCACAAAAACTGCCGTGGTGACGGTGAGCGCAATGCCCAAGGCCGTCATGATGGTGAGGCCTTTGCGAAGCTTCAGATTGCGGATGTTGTAGCTAATAGGAATCGCCATAATTTTTCTGCCACTTAAGTTTTAGCAGCGCCGCCGTCCCGGCGGCTCCTGCCGCTGCAAGCCAGCGCTACGATCACTTTTTAATTCTGCCAAGCTTGGGCCCGGTTTCTACCCGATATGCCGCAAGCCGTCCACAATTCCAATGCGCGAAGCGTTATATGCGGGAATTGCCGCACTCAAAAATCCCACAAGCGCCGCCACCAGCCATGCCACTACCATGGTGGCGGGCGCTACATTCAAGGCTCCGGCGAAAAAGCCTCCGCCGCCTGCTTTAGCCGCGATTGCACCTAGAACCATCGCCGCAAGCGAACCCAGTACTCCGCCAATCAACGCCAGCGTTACGGCCTCGCCAATAAATAAGCTCAAGATGGTGCGGCGTGTGAAGCCGAGCGTCTTCAACACGGCAACCTCGCGAGTACGCTCGCGAATGGACATTGCCATGGTATTCGCCGAAACCAGCAGAATGGTGAAGACCACCGCCAAGGCAATACTCAGCATGAATGCCTTTACATTCCCCAGCATGGCTATAAAACCAAGTTGAAAGGATTTCTCGGTTTCGGTTTTTGTGGGCTGCGGTGAATTGCGGAACATGGCGTCAATATCATGTCCAATGCGGCCCACATCCTGCGGGGAATCCGCAAGCACGGTGTAAAAACCCTGCTGGCCTTTCATGTAGGGCACCGCTTCTTCCACGTACTTTTCATTAAAGTACAAAGATTGCGTGGGATCGGGCGCTTTGAAGATGCCGCGGACCGTCAGCTCAAGATTCACTGGAAAAATCTGTCCGATGATCACGATGTGCTGCCCAACCGTCCATCCGTATTTTTTCGCCAGTTCGCTGTCCACAACAGCTCCGGCGCGGTCACGCTTCCAGGCCGCAACCTGGTCGGCGGGAATCTGGAATTCCTTATAGACATCGAAAAAATCATCGGGATCGGTGCCGAACTGGGCAAAGAAATTTCCGGATGTGTCGTCTTTGTACTTTCCCCCAAACCAATTCTCGGGAAGCGCGTCAACCACGCCGGGGATCGAGCGGATTTTCTGCCGGTAATACTCAGGCATGGTGAATGTGAGCGACACGCGATGCCGGGTAATGAGCCGTAGCGAGGAAGCTTCGCTGCCCTTATCCACGTAAAAGCTTTTCCAGACCGAGATCATCAGTGTGAGCAGCAATAGCGAGAAGCCAATGCTCAACACCGTCAAGATGCTGCGTCGCTTATTGCGGAAGACATTTTTGTGGACAAAGCGGACTAGGGTCACACGCGTACTCCAGAAAGAATTTCAGGCAGAGTTAATAACTGGACATCTTCGCTGCTGGAACCTTTTCCGAGGATAAAAGATCGCAAGCGGATAGGCAATGGATCGCCCTCCCATCGCCTCCGGCAGAGGCAGCCTGGATTGTCCGGACTATGATTTGCGGAATTCATGTCGTCTTTGTTCCATTTCCATCTCGCCTGCAAGGTTAACGGCATTACCCGAGCGCGAATAGTGGGAATCGTCACTTTTACCGTGTGACAAATGTCACTCGATTTCTTTACGGGTATACGGTTATAGACGTATTTTTGTTCGGACGGTTTTCTGAAATGTTTCAGAAAATATGTACAACGCAAGGGTTCTAGTCGAAGGACGCCCTGCACGAATGGCACAACTACTGCATTGCGCGGAACCCACTTTTAACGTAAGTTTGACAGCATTTTGCGCTGCCTCTTAGAATCAATGCTGTAGGCATCAACAAGGCCAAAACCAGGTCATACTGTCCTGTCTGTATTTTCCGATCTGGCCTTCCGGCGTATCCCTTTTGCAAGCCGGTTTCACCGTGGCGGCGTAGCTCAGGTGGCTAGAGCGACGGTCTCATAATCCGTAGGTCGTAGGTTCGAGTCCTACCGCCGCCACCAAATATTTTGCAGTGATAACAGCAGACATTTCGGTCCCCAGCCAATAATCTCCCGCAAAATTGGCAACTGCTGTATCCGATAACACGTCATAGCCGAGGCAGGCTTGAACACATCTCCGGTGACGAATGACCACTCGCGCGCCATTCTGGCGGAAATTATTGATTGTTCTCTCCACTCTAGTTTTGGTCGCCTGTTCGAGCTTTGCTGAGCAAATCCGGGTCAGGTACTTGGAAGGCATAACCCATGGCTTCCTGGTGCTGCGCGATCAAGCGGGAAAATCCGTCGCAATCGGTGATCTTGACCAGATTGTCAAAGGGACAGTGGTGACATCGAAACTTAGATTTCACTTCGAAGACGGTTCAGTATACGAAGAGACGACAATGTTTTCGCAGCGCGGGGCTTTCAAAGTGTTGAGCGATCACTTGCTGGAGAAAGGTCCGGCTTTTAAAAATCCGATGGAAGTATGGATCGACCGGGCAGCGTCACAAGTGAAGGTGCGCGAGCTGAAGGATGGAAAAGCCAAGATTACAACGCACCGTATGAACCTGCCTGACGACCTGGCCAATGGGATTGTCTCGGTGGTGGCCAAAAATTTCGCCGATGACGCGTCGCATACAGTCGAAATACTGGCCGCGACCCCTAAGCCGCGCGTTGTGAAGTTGGCAATTTCGCCGGAAGGCGCGGACACTTTTTCGGTCGAAGAGACACAATATAGCGCTAAACGCTATGCGGCAAAGGTCAACATTGGAGGTATTGCGGGGGCGGTAGCGCCTCTGGTGGGAAAGCAGCCTCCGGATACTCACATTTGGATATTACGGGCCGCTTCCCACGGAGATGCACCAACCTGGTTGAAATCTGTGGGGCCGCTTTCCTCCGACAATTCAGTTTGGCAAATTGAACTGGCCAGCCCGAGCTGGCCAGAAGCGGGAAAACAAACAGATAAATAAACCAGCGAAAGTGCGCTTTTTTGCAAAATCAGAAAAACTGCAAAGGCAATAAATCGTGCGCAGTTATTTCGCGCGCTTCAGCGTCATCTCTCCGCCAGGGAAATTCGCATCGTCTGACTTTGTGGTCAGCTTGATCTCGTCTCCGTTGACCACGCCGCTATGGTGGATCGTCGTCCCATTGAAGGAAACGTCAAACGAGATGTTATTGCCGTCAACCTTGCCGTTGGTCATGTCGAGCGGCGCGCCTTGCGGACCATTTACGTTTCCGGTCAGCTTCGCGCCGTCCTGTTTAAAGGTGAACGTGAGCTGGAAGTCTCCGTTCGGACCATTTACAGCTCCGGACCATGCGCCGGTGACATCGGCGGCGAACACCAGAGTTGCGCTGAGCACCATAAGTGCCACGGCAGTTATACACATCAGCCTTTTCATAAGAGAACACCTCGTGTGATTTGTTAGCGAATCATCATACCTCAAATGTCGCATCTGCTTGTTGGGAAGAAAGTCTGCCGCTGGAAATCCAGGGCTGAAATGCGAGATGTCACCCAGTCACGCTCTTGTCCGTGCGGGCTCACCATTTTATTAGCGGTTGGATATGCCGCTAAACTTACTTGTCATTGTGGGATTCGAGAACGGAGATAACCGATGCGTGCGCCTCTAGAGAGTTTTTGGCGTAATAAATGTGCTCTTCCAGAGCGAAGCGTAATTCCGTAAGAATGCGCTCCGCTTCGATGGCGTCTTCAGCGGTCAGGGCCTTGGCGCAAAGTTCCTGGATTCTTGCTTCTGTGTAGACAGGCACAGCATAGAGTACAAAGTTCAGCTTGTCAGTTCCATACCCAACATCCTGTATGAATGGGTAAGGGTGCAAGACCTCATTGTTTGTTGGAGCTTAAATAAGGCAGTTCAGTTTGCGAGAGCTTCTCGCCGTGAGTTCCGACCATTAAGTTCCAGGGTTGAGTTTTCAGGATATCGAGCTTTCAAGGTGCTCTTAAATGCTGAGTGCCTGACTTCGCCGCTTCGCTTGTATCTCTATAAAGACATTCACCAGCGAGACGGCGGCTGGCGTGACGCCGGGAATGCGGGCGGCGTGGCCCAGCGTTCGTGGCCTTATTTTGATGAGCTTTTCCTGCATCTCCCGCGAAAGGCCGCTCACCGCGCCATATTCAAACCATTCGGGGATTGTTCTCTGCTCGGCCTTCTTCATGCGGTCCATCGCACGTTGTTGCTGTTGCAGGTAGCCTTCATACTTGATTTCTGTCTCCACCGATTTCAGTTCGTTCCGGACGAAAGAAGAAAGTATCGTGGGCCGACCAACCGAGGAACGACCAACTGAGGAGTGACCTGGTGTGGCGCGGTCCAGTTCGGATGATTCACTGGGAAAAAATTCAGGCGCTAATTCTTTCAGGTCCGGTGCGAGGACTGGCGCGAGGTCTTCAATCTTGATCTCTGGCCGCTTGAGCAGCTGCGCGAGATTCTGGCCAAGGGCAGGCGAAAAATCAACCGTGCTGTCGCTATTTATCGAAGGCGTCGCTGTCTCGTCTGCGTCGTCTTCCTGCGCGGCTGCGGTGGCTTTTGTACCCGCTACAGTGCCCTGCTCTAAATTTGCCAGCCGTTCCGCACGGGCGTTCTCAACCCCCTTCAGCATAGCTGGGGTAAGCTTGGTTGCTGCTAATAATCGGTTTATCTCTTCGAAACGTTGCTGCTTGGCAAGGTAATCACCCCATGCTTCATCGGAGATCAATCCAATGCGGCGGCCATGCGGCGTCAACCGGCGGTCCGCATTATCAATGCGCAGGTGCAAGCGGAACTCCGCCCGCGAAGTGAACATTCGATACGGCTCGTTGGTGCCCTTGGAGATGAGATCATCAATCAGAATTGCCGTGTACGCTTCGGTGCGGTCGAGAATCAGCGGCGGCTCGCTTTTTATCTGCAAGGCGGCATTGATGCCAGCCATTAACCCTTGGCAAGCAGCCTCCTCGTAACCGCTGGTGCCATTGATCTGCCCGGCGAGAAAAAGCCCGGCAATCTGTTTGGTTTCCAAAGTTCGTTCGAGCTCCGTTGGATCAATTGCGTCATACTCAATGGCGTAGCCGGGGCGCAACATCTCCGCAGTTTCAAGACCGGGAATGGACTTCAAGATCGCCAACTGCACTTCCACCGGCAAAGACGTGCTCATGCCGTTCACATAAATCTCATGCGTGTTCAGTCCTTCCGGCTCCAAAAAAAGCTGGTGCGTGATCTTCGTGGGGAACTTTACGATTTTGTCCTCAATCGAAGGACAATAACGCGGCCCAATGGACTGAATTTGCCCGCTGTACATCGGCGAGCGGTGCACGTTCTCGCAAATAATCTTGTGCGTCTCCGGCGTGGTCCACGCGATGTAACACGGCGCTTGTGAGTCGTGGTGCGCCACGCGCTTGGTGCGGAAGCTGAACGGAGTCGGATCGGCATCGCCGGGTTGCTCCTGAAACCGCGCCCAATCAATCGTTCGGCCATCGAGGCGCGGCGGCGTTCCTGTTTTCAGGCGGCAGCCGCGCAAGCCCAGCTTCTTGAGTGATTCTCCCAGCAGCACTGCCGCAGGCTCTCCCGAACGCCCCGCGGGATATTGTTGCTCGCCGCAGTGGATGAGGCCATTCAGAAATGTTCCAGTAGTGATGATGACGGCGCGAGCGCCTACGGTCCGTCCATCGCGGAGCTTCACGCCGCAAACGGTTCGGCGCGAATTCGTTTCTCCCGGCGAGGCTTCGATGATTAAATCCGCGACTTCGGCCTGCTTGATTTTTAAATTTGCCTGCGACTCCAGAATCTCGCGCATCTTGAGCCGGTAAGCCTGCTTGTCGCATTGCGCCCGCGGAGACCAGACCGCCGGGCCGCGCGAAGTATTCAGCAGCCGGAACTGTATGCCGACCGCGTCGGTAATTTCGCCCATGAGTCCGCCGAGGGCATCCACCTCGCGGACCAGATGGCCTTTGGCAATGCCGCCAATTGCGGGATTGCACGACATCTGTGCGATCAAATCTACGTTGAGCGTACATAGAGCGGTCTTCAACCCCATGCGGGCGGCCGCCATCGCGGCTTCGCATCCCGCATGGCCCGCGCCCACCACCACTACATCAAATTGTTCGGTGAAGGTCTGCATCTGAACTACTCTCGCTTTATTCTAACAATTCGCAGCCTAACTAACGATCTCGGCCGCTTCGCGCCATGTGAATCGGGGAGCGGAGTAAACCACAAATACGCTACACTGTTCCAGAAATCGTAACCTACGCATGATCCGTTCCTACAAAGGCATTCAACCCACCATTCCTGCTTCTTGTTACGTAGATGACTCCGCCCAGATTATCGGGGACGTCGTCCTCGGCGAGCATTCGAGCGTGTGGATGAACGCCGTCGTTCGCGGGGATGTGTACGCGATCCGCATCGGCGCGAACACCAACATTCAGGACAACTGCGTTTTGCACGGAATGAAAGAGCAGTACGGCGTGGTGCTTGGCGATTACGTGACCGTCGGCCATTCGGTAAATTTGCACGGCTGCACCATTGAAGATCGCTGCCTTATTGGCATGGGTTCGATTATTCTGAATGGCGCGAAAATCGGCGCAGGCTCAATTATTGCCGCTGGAACTTTGATTCCAGAAAAAACCATCGTTGAGCCGGGAACGCTATGGATGGGATCTCCGGGAAAATTCCGCCGCAAGCTGAATGAGCAAGACCAGGAAAGCATTCTGCGCTACGCCAATAATTATCTGGGATACAAAGATTCGTACCTGCGCGAACGCTGAGTTTCCCCACCTCTGCTACCCTTATGCCTCCTCTGTTACCGTCCACCCGCATCTGTTACCGCAATGCGGCATCTGTTAACCTAACAGTTTCGCGGATGGCAGTGTTGGTGCTACCGCCTATAGTTGTCATCCTGAGCGAAGCAATATTTCCAAGCGAAGCGCGGAAAGATTGCGCAGTCGAAGGACCCCTATAAAGTT
>JANWKU010000105.1 GCA_025451215.1 Terriglobales bacterium | reverse complement strand
GGCGCGGGCGCGCAGGAACAGAACTGGACAAATTATGTCCGGATTGGGGCCTACGGACTTTCTTCGAGCAACGCCGATAAAATCGTCCAAGAGGCAACGGGAGACGGAGTGTTCGGGATTGAAGTGGACAACGACATTCCCGGGCGGTACGAGAGCCTGATGGATCCGACAGAAAAGTTGAACGCAATTCGTGCGGTGGCAGAAGCAGCGCATAAGGCGAAGAACCACGCATTCGTTTATATCGCGGGCACGGAGTGCATCACAGCGAATGCGGACCATTCGGCGCATTCCGTGGTGAAGGATCATCCCAACTGGTTGCAGAGGAAGCTGACCGGGGAGCCGGCGGTGTTCACTTCCGGGGCGGCGTTCTGGATACGTCCGGGTGACGAAGATGTGTGGGTCACGCCGTATGCCAAGGACTGGCGGAAGCTATACATGGAACGCGTGCGGCAGATCGCGGGAACGGGCATTGACGGCATTTACGTGGATATTCCCTACTGGATGACGCACTTCGACGGATGGGAACAAACCTGGGCGAGTTTTGATGACGCGACGGTGGCGGCCTTTCGTGAGAAGACGGGGCTTGACGCACGAAAGGACCTGAAGCTCGGCGACTTCGGGGATGCGAACTTCCGGAAATGGGTGGATTTCCGGATTACGACGATGACGGAGTTTGTAAAGGAGATTCGAGACCAGGCGCGGAGCGTCAATCCAGCGATCATGGTGATCCCGGAGATCTACCCGGGGATAGAGCATGAGGCGGTAGTTGTGGGGGCCGACGTTTACCAGATGTATGCGGTGGTGGATGCGATCGCCCACGAATATGAATTTGGGAATGGGGAGCACATGGCCGCATCGCGGACGCAGGCGGACTGGTTCCTATACCAGGCGGGCATGCTCTCGTTTCGCGCGTTCGCCGAGGGGAAGGCCACATGGATCCTCAACTATTCCTGGGACGGCGAGAAAGTGGTGGATAAGCGCGAGGCGATGAAAAATCTTGCGATGTCGGAAGTGATGGCAGGAGCGAATTTCTGGGATGCGGCGGGTCACGAGATGGCGGGGAGCAACGATCCGGCGACGCGGCGAGAAATATTCGCATGGATCGAGAAGAACGAAAAGACACTCTACGAGCCGAGGAGGCCGATGCATCCGGTGGGAGTGTATTTTTCTCCAAAGAGCCGGGATTACGCGCCAGATGATTTTCTTCCGGCTTATCGCGGGACGCTGGTTTTACTTTTGCAATCGCACAAGGAAATCCAAGTGGTGACACCGCGGACGTTGGCGAATTTCGGGGGCCAAACGCTAGTGTTGCCAAACGTAAGCGTGCTGGGCGAGGCGGAAAAGCAGGAGTTGAAACGATACGTAGCGAACGGGGGAAAGTTGGTCATTACGGGCAAGAACGCTACGGGGATGGCTCCTTCGAAGGCCGCGAAGGTTGTGGCTGGAGATCCGGGAGGCCAATACTTCGCCGGGCTTGAAAAGGATTTTACGGCGGCGTGGGAAGGAAGGCCGAAAGAGTATCTTGAGTTATTACAAGAGAAGAGTGAGATTCAGATCGACGGGCCGGCCACCATGGCCACGAATTTGGCGGAGGTGGACGGCACAGCACATATTTTTCTGGCGAATTTTGGCGGTCTGATCCCAGGCAAGGTGGCCCAGCCGACCCCGGTTGAGAACCTGCAAGTTCAAATTCCCGCAGGAATGGGAGACTCGCTGGTGTATCTTCCCTTCCTCGGAAGCGAACAGGTGATCAAGGGTAAGCAGAAAGGCGAGCGGATGGAATTTACTTTGCCGCCCGTTGAGCGGGGCGCGGTGGTTTGGATTCCTAAGCATCGGTAAGAAAGGGTTTCCGGCAAGATGACTTCGGGAAAGAAAAAAGGCCTTGAGGCGCTTTCCGACAGGCGCGGGGTGATTGCGGCGCTGGCGATTGACCAGCGGAGCGCGCTGCGGAAACTTTTCGCCAAGGCAAGCGAGCGAGCGGCGGAAGACATTCCCGCCGAGTGGCTGCTGGAGTTCAAGGAAAAAGTCAGCCAGATCCTGACGCCGCATGCCAGCGCGATATTGCTGGACCCCGAATACGGACTGCCGGCGGCGCGCGTTCGAAACGAGAATGCCGGGCTACTGCTGGCGTATGAAAAGAGTGGATACGACAAGCGGGTTCCGGGCAGATTACCGCAGACGCTGGCGGGATATACGGTTGCGAAACTGAAAGTAGAGGGCGCGGACGGGGTCAAAGTCCTGCTTTATTATTCGTCGTTCAGCCGCACGGAGATCAATACCCAGAAGCAAGCGTGGGTGGCGCAAATTGGGGAAGAATGCCGCGCGGCCGACGTTCCATTTTTTCTGGAACTTGTGAGCTATCACGATGACATGGATGAAAAGAGCGCGGAGTTTGCGCGTGTAAAACCGGAGGTGGTCGCGCGTTCGGTCGAAGAGTTCTGTAAGGTGCAATACGCGGTGGATGTGCTCAAAGTGGGTGTACCGGTAAACATGAATTTCGTCGAAACTCCGGGGCCGTCGCGTTCCGAGGCGATTTACTCGCGCGCGGAAGCCATCGCTCAGTTCCGCCGGGCTTCGCAAGCGGCAACGCTTCCCTTTATTTATCTTTCGGAGGGCGTCAGCAACGAGACGTTCGTTGAAGCGCTGGCGCTGGCCACGGAAGCGAAGTCTGATTATTCCGGGGTGCTTTGCGGGCGGGCCACGTGGCAAAACGGAGTGCCTATTTTTGTGCAGCGGGGCGCAGCAGCGCTGGAGGACTGGCTGGGCGAGGAGGGCGCGCGAAACATCCAAAAAGTGAACGCACAGCTTGGATCTGCGCGACCGTGGAATCAGCGAGTGAATTCCGCAGCCGGTGGAAAGGAATAGCCGCAGATTCAGGTCATGTTTTTATGCGTCAGCGCAAATCCGGCGATCGACAAGCGGCTCACGATCGCGAGTTTGCGCCGTGGCGGGGTAAACCGGGCACAAAGCGCGAAGGGATATGCGGGTGGAAAAGCGGCACACGTAGCCATGGTGCTGCAGACATTAGGCGCGAAGCCACACTGGATCGGACCGTGCGGCGGGGCAGGTGGAGAGGTGCTGGTGGAGGGACTCTTGGCCTTGGGAATCGAGGCGACGGGGTGCGCGACAAAACAACCGACGCGGACAAATTTGGAGATCATCGAGGACGATGGCACGGTGACCGAGGTGCTTGAACCGGGCATATCGCCTAGTAAGTCTGAGTGGGCCGAGTTTGAAGAGGCCTGCAAAGACAGGTTTGCACAGGGGGCGGGACAGCTGTCTGTCGTATTCTCGGGAAGTCTTCCCCATGGAGCAGCCCCAGATATTTACGCACGATTGATCGGTATGGCGGGGAAATTCGGGTGCAGAACTTTTCTGGACACAAGCGGAGAGCCGCTGCGATTGGGGCTTGCGGCAAAACCATTCTTTGTGAAGCCCAATCGGGAAGAGATTTCCCGGCTTTTGGATATGCCGGTTACTTCCCTTTCGACGGCTTTAGTTGCCGTTCGCGAATTACTGGCTCGGGGAGCGCAGAGCGCGGCACTAAGTCTTGGGGCGGCTGGGTTGCTTTTTTGCGCTGGGGTGGATACGCCAGTGTTCTTTGCGCCAGCGATACCGGTGAAGATCCGGTCGACGGTAGGATGCGGAGATTCGGCGCTGGCGGGTTTCGCGCGGGGCATGGCGTCGAACTTTTCGCCTCAGGAAACGCTGCAACTTGCAGCGGCATGCGCCGCGGCAAATTGCGTGGCGGATTCACCGGGCGCCGCACGAGCTGAGGATATCAAAAGTTTTCAAAAAGAGGTTGTGGTGCAAACGCCTGGAGCAAGTCCATAGCGCGGATTGCAGTTCGGGTCCGCAATTGTGGAGCAAGAGAGAGTTCGAAGAAGTTCGAAAAAGAGCGTAAATCCCTTACATCAGGGGTTCGCTTCGTCGAGGAAAGAAAGATGCCCGCTTCGAGTTCGTCCAACCATGGCCCACATACATTCAGCGAAATATTGTCTCAACCGGATATATGGCGGGCCTGCTTCCGCAGGCTGAATGAGAATAGCGCCATTGAAGAGATGCGGGGGAAAACGGCCGCGCGCAAATCCTGGCTATTCACAGGCTGCGGCACGAGCTATTACCTTGCGGAAGCCGCGGCAGCATGCTGGACGCTGCTGACCGGGCAAAAGGCGAGGGCCGTCCCATCATCAGAGATACTACTGTTTCCTCAACTGGAACATTTGTCTGATCCAGGTTTACAGGCGGTGGTGATTTCGCGATCCGGAACGACTTCGGAGGCGATACGCGCGGCTGAGATTCTGGGCAAGAAATACAAAACGAGTACTCTGGGAATCACTTGCTCCCCGCAATCCGAGCTTGCGACAACGTGCCAGATGACTATCGCTATCCCGGATGCGGACGAGAAGAGCATGGTAATGACACGATCGTTCAGCTCGATGCTGCTGACAATTCTTCTGCTGGCGGCCGAGACCGCAGGCAACAAGGATATTCCGGTTGTTCTGGAAGGCGTCGCTGGCGGACTTGCATCGCGAATAGGCACATGGAACGGAAAGATCGAGGAGTTCGTGGCGGAGCGATCCTTTGAGGACTACATCTATTTGGCGCAGGGGCCATTTTTTCCGATCGCGCGGGAAGGCGCGCTGAAGGTTACCGAAATGTCGCATTCCTATGCGCAGGCGTACCACACGCTGGAATTTCGGCATGGACCAAAATCGATCGTTGCGCCACAAAATTGCATCGCGTTTTTGTTGAGTGAATCAGGAATGACCGCAGAAAGCGAAGTGCTTGTGGAGATGAAACAACTGGGTGGCACGATTATCGCGATCTGCAACCGGGCCAGCGAGACGGTGCGGAAGGCATCGGATCTTGTTCTCGAGTTGGAGTCTTCGAGCCCCGAAATCGGGTTGCTTGCCCCTTTTGTGGTGCCTACGCAACTGCTTGGTTACCATACTGGTCTGAAGAAGGGGTTCAATCCGGACGAACCAAAGAATTTGACGCGCGTGGTGATACTCGATTGATTTCGCTGCGGAGCGTTGTGGATGCCTAATCCGAAAAGATTTGACATAAGCGTCGTTGGTGAACTCAATCTAGACTTCGTCCTCTATGGACTGCCAGCGCGATTCGAGCTGGACCGGGAGTACATTGCGTCCGATGCGAACCTGACGCTCGGGAGTTCTTCCGCTATTTTTGCGCACAACTTTGCGTTGTTGGGCAACCGAGTGGCCTTCCATTCAGCGATCGGGGAGGACGCGTTTGGGGAAATTTGTTTAAAACGTCTTGAGGAAAGCGGCGTTGACGCATCCGGGGTTCGAAGATTTTCCGGCCGGAAGACAGGGATTACCGTGATTCTGCCGCAACCGGAAAAGCGCTATATCCTGACCTATCCGGGCGTCATGGCGGAAATGCGGTTTGAGGATCTGGATTTGCGGCGGATCGAAGAGGCGCGCCACCTGCACCTCTCCTCTTATTTTCTTCAGACGGCGCTGCGACCGCGTGTGGCGGATTTGTTTCGCTACGCAAAAGAGGCGGGGCTTTCGACATCACTGGACACCAACGATGACCCTGAGGACCGTTGGGAGGGTGACGTGATTGATGTGCTCACCTGGGTGGACGTGCTTTTGCCCAATGAACGGGAAGCGTGCCGACTGGCACAACGGGATGATCCAGAGCAAGCGCTGAAATTTCTGGCAGACAAAGTCCCCCTGGTGGTTATGAAGCAGGGTGAACGAGGCGTGCGGGCGCGCCGCGGGAAAGAAGTTTTTCAAGACTTACCGAAAAAAGTAGACATGGTCGACGCGATCGGGGCGGGCGACAGTTTCGATGCCGGATTTTTGCACCAGTTTCTGCGTGGAGCGAAGGTTGAAGAGTGTTTGCGATACGGCAATCTTGCGGGAGCATTCTCCACCACGCGGAGCGGGGGCACGGAAGCATTTCGCGATGCGGCTTATCGAAAAGCGTTCTTCGCCGCGTGAGATGTTCCCCTGCCGAGAGGCGGATTGCCACGGTGCTTTTCTTTTTCTAATGGGCTTCCAGTAGAAGGCTTCCCTCAAAATCGACATGCAACTTCGCGGTTGGTCCGGTGACTGATCCGTAGTTTTTTCCGCGCACATAATCGGTCACCTGATAGGTCCTGTTTTCGAGGCCACGCAATTCCACATCGCCACTCCACGTCCTGCTGCCTTTGCTGGTGTCAGGGGCACCCGGCGCATAGAAGGCATAGTACAAGGCCCCGTCTTTCGCGATGGCATAAGCCTCGGGCACGTCGTAGCCATAAACGTAGAGATCGAGAAAGTTGCCCTTTGAAAGCATTTTCTCGTTGTAGAGCGCAATCCACTTCTTCCAGTGCGCTTCTTTTTCCGTGTTGAGATAAACATTTTTCAGCTTTGGACCATAGTCCGGCCAAGTGAACTTGGTTCCGAGGACGCCACCCGCACCGAGGGTGGATGCGAAGTCGTCGCCGATATCCTGTTCGTTTCCGGTGTTCTCGCCGGTGATGCGAGTCAGTTCAACGTGATCGCCATAGATGGCCGCGTGGGGACCGAGCAGGGCCTTGTACATCTTGATGCGGCGGCGCACCTGGATGGAGCCGACGGGATCGGCGGTTACGGCCTGATCCATGTAGCGGAGCCAGGCCAAGCTCGGCGGAGTTCCGCAAGGGCAGCTTTGGGTAACGCTGTCTGGCTTGAGAGCGCGGGTGGTTTCGAAGATGGTTTTGTAGACCTCACCCATGGCGTAAACGGAATCGAGTGGGGATTTATGGTGATGTTTTGGGTTGTAGCAGCGAGGAGTGGCGTAGATATTGTCGAGCTTGTGTCCGTCGAAATCCCAGTCGCGAATGAAGCGCTCGGTGAGTTTTTTATAATAGTCCTGCACTTCGGGAAGAGCCGGGCATAAGGTGGCCAGATTTCGGGTCATCCGCGCGTGCTGACCTTTTTCGTCGAGGATCAGCCAGTCGGGATGTTCCTTTACAACGTCGGACACGATGTATTTGTGGTCGTCATAGCCGAATTTTCCGTCTTCAACAGCGAGCGGCAACCACCAGAGTTGGACTTTTACACCTTTCTGATGAAAGTCTTTGACCATTTGCTGGATCGAGTTCCCGGGGAAGGTGTCTTTGCGCGGCTGCCAGTCGCCGTAATTATTGAACCAGCGGTCGTCGAGGGTGGCCCAATGGATTCCAAGTTCCTGCAATTTCGGGATGGTGGCGAGCATCTGCTTCGGGGTGACGTTCGCTTCGTAGCCCCAACCACACCAGCTTACGGCGTAGTTTTCGTCGTTGTTTTTGGGGCGAGTCAATCCTTCGCGATCCACGGCTTGCGACCAGGTGCTGAGCGGTTCGTAATAATCACCTCGAAAAACGGTGACAAAGGTCCTTGGGGTGGAAAAGGTTTCGCCGGGTTTCAGCGTGGAATGCGCGGGGATAACCACTGCCGTTTCGACTTTGCCATCAGGAGAAGTCTGCGTGGGGATCGAGATGATGAGAGGAAGAGTCTCCAGGTGACCGATGGCCAGGCCAGTGTTCCGAGTCCAGAAGGCGACGACCGGGATACCGCCGCCGACACGGCCGAGATCGTCGTGAGTATCTATAGGAGCGCCGAAGGGGTTCTCCTGTGAAAACTTTGCCGTGAGCGGAAGAACATCATCTTTTCCCCACTTCAGGCTGGATCCGAAAAATGCCCACATTTGATAAGGCTTGGCGTTGGGGTCCGCGAGGGTGGCGTCCAGCGAATGGCTTTGCAAGGTCACCGAGTCCAGGTACATAGGCTTGTCGCTGGAGTTTCGATAGGTCGCAGAGAGTAACGCCAGAGCTGGAAACTCGTCGTAAACTTCGACGGTCAAAGCTTCGTCGAGACCCGTGGAGGGGCTGTGTCCTTTGACCTCGACGCGTTTTCCAAGTGTGCCGAGCTTGCCGTTGGCTGGTTGGATTTGGGGATTGGCAAGATCCAGGGCAAAGTCTTTGACCGGCTGGTTATTAGAGGTGACCAGGGTTCCGGAATTGGATGATGATTGATCAATGGTCAACCACTGTGCGCCATTTTTGAGACGCGCCAACAGCGCTCCATTTGGGGTAAGGACAAATTCGGCTTGTGGAGATTGCAGATGGATGCCGTCGGCCTGGCTTGCAACAATAACGGCGGATCCGAATTCCGGCTTGGTAACAGGGGGCTTACAGCCGCCCAGCAAATCGCATAGTCCCGCAATTGCAAGCAATGCGGAGAATAATAGGACTCGGCGGCTGTTAAGGTTCATTGCTTGTCTCCGCGGTACATCGAAAAAATTTTCTCGGCGTTGCCATGATAGACCTTCTCCAGGATGCCATCGGGCAAACCCATGCCGTAGATCATCCACCGGCCCTGGCCGGGGTAGCCCGAATAGGGAAAATATTCGTCTTCGGTCTCCAGCCAGCGAAAATAGTTGGCATACATTTCGGGTACCGGCTCCGAATCCGTGCCAAACAAGATGCGGTCCTGAAATTCGGCGAAGAACTTGGCGGCTCGCCGCGGTTCGCGGCCGAGTTCGGCCTCTCTTGCGCCAAGTTCGACATACATATTGGGATACTTACGGAGCCAATCGGATACGGCGTCCAAATTTTCGGGCCAGTTGGCAACATGGAGAGCGATGAACGTGGTGTGGGGATGCTTGGCGACGATGTGATTGCGCTCATCCAGCAGCGTGAACTTATCGGGAAATCCGTGGTCATAGAAACTCCACGTAGGATTGTGCATCAGCTCTTCGTAGCGTTCGTTGTGCGCGTCAGTCGGCGTGAAGAAGGCCTCCGGGTCAGTGGAATGAATGGCGACGGGGATTCCCAGGCGGCCGCACTCTTCCCAGACCGGGTCCATGCGCGGATCGTCGATCGGGACGAATTTGCCGCTTTTGTCTTTCACACCGAGACCCCAATCCTTGAGCACCTTGAGCCCGCGCGCGCCACGCTTTACGGCGTCATCGAGCTGGGCGACCATTTCGGAACTGAAATTTGGATCGTCGATTTTGGACCAATCCATTTGCGCGAAGACCATAAAACGGCCGGGATAGGGCTTAACCATTTTATCCACGACAGCCTGGAGCTTGTCTCCCCACAACCCGGTAAGAATAACGACGGTTTTCACATTGGCACGATCCATGTTGGCAACCACTTCGGCTGGCGGAACTGATTCTCCGTTAACTCCGGCGGCGTCGTTTACGTGATTGTGGACGTCAATCGCATAGAATTTTGCGCGGGGGACCTCGTGAGACGGTACGTGGAGCATGGGCTTGGGATCCCAATCCTTGAGGAGAAGGGTCATGCGCTTAGCGGCATCGGGGTCTTCCCGGTATTGAATGTCCTGAGCAGGCGCTGAGCGTGGAGCAGCGAGAGTGAGAACCGCCAAGATAAAAGCTGAGAGCGACAGTGACAAGGCGCGCCATTCGTGTGACATCGTTACACCCCAAGGGACAAGCAATCGTGCAAATGAGCGAGGAGATGGTCACGCAAAGTGTAATGCCAAACGTAGATAAACGAAAGCAAAAGAAATGAAACGAAATTCGGAGCCCCTTTGATGCCGCCGAATACGTTCCACCGAATTGCTTGGACTTAGCTGCGGACCAGCCCCAATATCTGATTTGGCTTTTCTCAAGACTTTCAGGCCACTCGCAGGGGAAGTGGCGGGCCAAGAGTTCGTATCATCAACTGAGGTAGACGCAAGGATGTCGCGAGGTGCTGGGGAAGTGGTCCGCGGGGACACCAGTTGGATTTGTGTAGCAGAATGTTGGCACGAACGGACTGGCAGGTGAATCCATGGGGAGAATTTGCTTCGTTTTGCAGGTGAAATCCGAGCTGCTGAGGGAATATAAAGAGCGCCACCGGGCAGTATGGCCGGAGATGATCCAGGCGCTGCGAGAGGCCGGTTGGAGCAATTATTCCCTTTTTCTACGGGAAGACGGATTGCTAGTCGGATATTTAGAAACGGAAGACTTCGAGCGAGCCCGCGCGGGGATGGCATCGCGTGAGGTGAATGAGCGCTGGCAGCGCGAGATGTCAAACTTTTTCGTGCAGCCCGAGGGATTGCTGCCAGACCAGGCGATGGCTCCGCTCGAAGAAGTATTTCATATTTAAAATTCAAATGAGGTGCCCGTGATCCCCAATCCGGCGTTAGGCGTTTTTTTTCACTGGCTCGGCGGTTTGGCTTCCGCAAGCTTCTATGTTCCTTATCGCGCCGTGAAACGCTGGTCATGGGAGACTTACTGGCTGACCGGCGGGATTTTCAGTTGGATCATTGCGCCCTGGCTGCTGGCAACTTTTCTGACACGCGATCTGCTCCAAGTGCTTTTTGAAGCCCCGGGAAAGACAATTTTCTGGACGATATTCTTCGGGCTCCTGTGGGGCGTGGGCGGGCTGACGTTCGGGCTCACGATGCGGTACCTGGGACTTTCACTTGGGATGGCAGTGGTTCTGGGCCTTTGCGCCGCATTCGGCACACTTATGCCTCCGCTGTTCGCAGGAGTCTTTGGAAGCCAGGTGCTGGGAACTAGTTCGGGCCGTGTGATCCTTGGGGGTGTGTTTGTTTGTCTTTTGGGGATTGCGGCGGCTGGAGCCGCGGGAATCCTGAAGGAACGCCGATTGACTCCTGAACAAAAAAAAGCCGTTATCCAAGAGTTTGATCTGAAGAAGGGCCTGGCGGTGGCAACCCTTTCGGGCGTGATGAGCGCGTGCTTTGCCTATGGATTGGCGGCGGGCGCGCCGATTAAAGCCCTCACTGTCCAACACGGCACGCCCTCACTTTGGCAGGGATTGCCGGTTCTGGTGGTGGTTCTGATTGGTGGCTTTACAACCAACTTTATTTGGTGTCTCGCACTAAACATCAAGAATAGATCAGGGTTTGAGTATTTCTCTGCTCGGGCTCAACAAAATGCCCCGAGCCAAAGTACGGTCGCGCTGGAAACTGCCATTGACGCTCCGGCCCGGGAAGTCGTCGAACATATCCCCGGCCCGGCAAAAACTGACACCCCTGGAGTTCCCATGCTTGCAAACTATCTCTGGTGCGCGCTCGCGGGAACTACGTGGTATTTCCAATTCTTTTTTTACACAATGGGCGAAACCCAGATGGGAAAATACGGCTTTTCCAGTTGGACTCTGCATATGGCCAGCATCATTATTTTCAGCACACTGTGGGGGTTGGGTTTTAAGGAATGGAGAGGGGCGGGAGCTCCCGCGATGCGTTTTCTGACGCTTGCTTTGGTGCTGTTGGTAGGTTCAACGCTAATTGTGGGTTACGGGAATTTTCTATCTACCGCTGGAGCGCATTGAAGAGTGCTGGAAGCGCAGCAGGCAGATGCATGCTGCACGCGCCCGCAAAACCAGAACACCTGGGATCTTGCACGGATCAGTCGAGCTTAAATTCTTTTTGCCAGTCGTTGGTGTCGGGCAAAGGTGGCTGTTCGCGTTTGTCGAGGAGATAGTTGCCGACGACGAGGTAGTCCATTTCGGTGCGCATGAAGCAGCGATAAGCATCGTCGGGCGTGCAGACGATGGGTTCACCACGGACGTTAAAGCTGGTGTTCACGATGACGCCGTAGCCGGTCTGTTCCTTGAATTGACGGATGAGTTCCCAGTAGCGTGGATTGGTTTCGCGGCTCACGCTCTGAATGCGCGCGGAATAATCGATGTGAGTAATCGCAGGAAGATCGGAGCGGAGAAAATAGAGGCGATCGTAGAGAGGTTTTTCATGGTAACCGGGAGGAAGCGGATTTTGCCGGTCTTTGCGAACGGGGGCGACGATCAGCATGTATGGGGATGCGCGGTCGAGTTCAAAATATTCGGCGATGTCTTCTTCCAGCACCGAGGGCGCAAAGGGCCTGAAGCCCTCGCGGTATTTGATCTTCAAGTTTAATTTCTTTTGCATTTCCGGGATTCGCGCGTCTCCCAGGATACTGCGGTTGCCAAGCGCGCGCGGGCCGAACTCCATGCGGCCTTGAAACCAGCCAACAACATTTCCCTCTCCAAGCTTCCGCGCCACGTCGGAAGCCAGGCAGCGGAAGTCGTCGTAGTAGCGACCTTTGGCACCGTATTTCTGAAGTGTGCGGTTAATTTCCTTGTCGGAAAACTCAGGACCGAAATAGGAGCCTTGGGTGGCATCGCGTTGGCCGGTGGATGATCGTTCGTTGCCATAGAGGATATGCCAGATTGCGTATGTGGCACCCAAGGCGCCGCCAGCGTCGCCGGCGGCGGGCTGAATCCAGAGGTCGTCGAAAATACCCGCGCGGAGAATTTTCCCGTTGGCGACACAATTAAGAGCCACGCCACCCGCCATGACCAGATTCTTGCAACCCGTGAGTTCACGGGCGGCTTTGGCCAGGCGAAGGACCGATTCCTCGGTGACCTGTTGAATCGCGAGCGCCAAGTCCATATAGGGTTGAGAAATTTCGGACTCTGGCTTGCGGCGGGGAATACCAAAAAGTTTTTCCCATTTTGCTTCGTCGGCCATTTTCAGGCCCGTCGCGAAGTCAAAGTAAGACATATTCAAAATCACGGAGCCATCCGCGCGGATGTCCACCAGTTCGGTTTCAATCTTTTTTTTGTAATCGGCGGTCCGCTGCGAGTCCGGGTTTCCGTACGGGGCGAGGCCCATCAGCTTGTACTCTCCGCTGTTGACTGCGAATCCGGTGTAAAAGGTGAAAGCGGAATAGAGCAAGCCGATGGAGTGCGGAAAATGAAGCTCTCTAAGGATTTCGATACTTTTGCCGCGACCACGTCCGATCGTCGTAGTGGCCCACTCTCCCACGCCATCCACTGTGAGAATAGCGGCCTCCGCAAACGGGGAGGGATAAAACGCGCTGGCCGCATGAGAGAGGTGATGTTCTGGAAAATAGATCGGGATTTTACCTTCACCGAGTTTGGCTAAATGGTCACGAAGCACGCGCCGCATGAAAAGCTTTTCCTTGATCCAGGCAAGCATCGCCGAGACAAAGCTGACGAAGCCGGCTGGCGCAAAGGCGTGATAAGTTTCGAGAAGGCGTTCGAATTTGAGGAACGGCTTCTCGTAAAAAGCAACGGCGGCGAGATCTTTGTACTGGAGACCGGCTTCCTGAAGGACATACCGGCATGCGTTGATAGGGAAAGATGAGTCGTGCTTTTTGCGCGTGAATCGCTCTTCCTGCGCGGCGGCGACAAGCTCGCCATCGACGAGCAGAGCGGCGGCGCTGTCGTGATAGAACGCGGATATGCCGAGAATCGCCTTTTTCATCCCAAGACTTTCTGCGTTGTTCCTGTGAATCGAAGCAGGCCTAGAACAACGAATAGATAAACGGCGCGATGGCTGAACCGGCGGCGAAGAACATAATGGCGCCGAAGCCCAGCAAAATGAGGATCATGGGCAGGAGCCAGAATTTTTTCCTCTGCTTCAGGAAACCCCACAAGTCCTTTAAGAAATCCACGCTGCATGCCTCCGTTTAGTATGGCTTTTCGATATCTTGGCCGACAAAAAGATGGTTTCTGACCAGCATGACGGATTCCGGGCTAGCTTTGAACTCACGCAATTTCAGGGAATCTTTCCCAAAAAGACGTCGCAACAGGCCGATGGGAGTGACCAAGCCAAAAAACAAAATCGAGAGCAGGACCTTCGACATCACAGTGCCGAGCACGTGTGAGAGCCCCAGCCAAATGACAGCAAGAGGGGCATAGATGCGCGGCACAATCATGTTCACGACGTGCAACACCATGGC
>JANWKU010000104.1 GCA_025451215.1 Terriglobales bacterium | reverse complement strand
CTGGAAGGCGAGCTAATGAACATGCTCGACCAGATCCAGAGCCAGAACTACGGGACCGCGCAGCAGATTGCCGGGCAGTTCTTCAACGACCTGCATGGCCAAGTTGATGATCCCGCGGACGCTCCTTACCGCCAGCAGTTGCAGGCTATTTTGGATCACCGTGACGCCGTGATTTCGGCCCTGGCGAAAGCCGATGGTTCCATTGCCGGCACTCTCCGGCAAGACCTGGCACAGGTCCATCAAATCCAGGAGAAACTGGCCAGTCAGTCGAATTTGTGAGCTTCCGTCCGGGGCCGCCGCGACGCTGCGCGGGCAGTAGTGATATCGTATGTTTTTCGTGCGCCAGGATTTTAGCGACTCCATTGTTTAACAACTTCGAGGACTACCAGTTATCTTCATGGGTCATCTACTTCTCGCGACGGAGTTCGTGAGTTCTATCGCCCCACGCGTGAATTCGATCGCAGAGAAGGGTATGGCGTTTTTCGTTATCCTGCTGCAATCAGACGAAAAAAGAGATGATCTGTTTAACATCCTTTGGGCGCTCGTTTTTGGCTTTGCGACGATCAATATTCTCAGTCTGGCGGTAAAACGCTTCGATGCGAACAAGAAGCGGATGAGTTTTGGCGAAATATTGGCCGTCCTTGTGGTGATAGCTGCGGCCGGAATGTTGGGCTGGGAATTGCTTTACACCTTTCACGTGCTGCCCATTAAGCTGGATTAGCAGTAGTCGTTCCCAGAAGCCATTCGATTTGCGGTATGATTCTGCTGAATGGGAAAGCCCAAGCCAGAAATCGCCTTCGACGTTACCTGCCCCTGCTGCAATGCGGTACTAAAAGTGGACGTCCAGGAACGGGCCGTGATCGCGCATACCGCGGCGGTGAAGCCGAAGATGTTTAACGATATTGAAGAAGCAGCGCGGGCGATGAAGGAGCAAGACAGTCGTAAGGAATCAATTTTCCGGCAATCCGTCGAGGCGCAAAAAAATGCCTCCGGTCTGCTCGAGAAGAAATTCCAGGAAGCGCTGAAGAAGGCCAAAGAGTCTCCCGATACGGGAAAACCCATTCGTGATTTTGATCTTGATTAGTTCCCTGCGAAAATTTCTACGGTATCTTAAGGCTCCCGGAATTCATTTACGGGCGATGGCGCTCCTATTCCCGATAAGAACATGCAAGAACACATTCTGCTTCTGGGACATCGTGGCGTAAGCGGACAACGCGCGATCGCAGAAAATACCTTTGCTGCGTTTGATCATGCCATGGCTTGCGGCGGCGACGGATTTGAGTTTGACGTCCGGCTTACTGCCTGCGGCCGCGCGCTGATTTGCCATTCTGCCAAAGTGAATGGAATCACGGTGTCTCGCGCGAATCGAACGCAGTTGTTGGATCTTCCGCGCATGGAAGATGTGTTCCTGCGCTATGGCCGCACAAGCTTTCTAAACGCCGAGCTTAAAGTCAGGGGCTTGGAATCGCGTGTGCTGGCCGCGCTTAGAAACCGGTTGCCCGAGTGCGGCTACTTAATCTCTTCGTTCATCCCCGACGTTCTTCTGGAAATCAAAGCGCGCCGCAGCGGAGTTCCTGTGGGGATCATCTGCGAAAAAGCAAGCCAACTTGTCCGCTGGCGGCGACTACCGGTCGAATCTGTGATCGTGCACAAATCGCTGGTCACCAAGTTGTTAGTGGAAAGAATTCACGAGGCAGGCCGTAAGATTCTGGTGTGGACGGTGAACCACCCGCGCGCGATGCAGCGCTTCGCGGCCTGGGGCGTGGATGGCATTATCTCTGACGACGTCGCCCTGCTGGCGCGTACTGTGAACGCCGCGCCTCGCAAGGATTTGGGATCGCAGATGGCGAATTAGTCCGCGGCCGTCTGCAATGCCATCGCGCGCGCCGGGCGCGGCTTGAGCAAGAGCGCGCTGCGTTCCATTTCAAAAGCTTCCAGCTCGGCGGCGGCCTGCTCTTCCGTCCACCCCATCACTGCGCGAATGCGGGTTACTGCCTCACGGCCACAGGCCTGTGACCAGCACGCACCGAGCGCTACCGGCACGCGTCGCAGCAAAACGTCCCCGAGAGTAATGGCGAATTCATTGCGGTAGGCATTCGCTGCCTCAGCCACGATATGTTCGCTGTGCGAGCACAAGGGCGCACGCATTCTGGCGTCGCCTGCCGCCAGTTGAACAATCTCCGCGCTGCGCTCCCCATGCCATTCAGCGATGGCCGCCGCGGATTCTTCATTGATGCGAGCGGCGTCCCGAATCTCCATGATCCAGTTATCGAGTGTGGAATCCGCCGCGTGCGTGATTTCCGCGTGCGGTTGAATGCTGCCGAGCTTGGCGGTGGTTTCGCGCGCAATCCGCAAAGCTGAGGTCAGCGTTCCCCCAACAATTGAAAACAGATTGGACGCGCCGTGCAGGGCATGATCGTGAATTGCATATCCCTGCGCATCCCCGTCGCCCGCTGGCTTCGCGAATAGACCTGTGAATGCGAAGCGGACATCCTGCCGCGAAACCTGTAACGCGGGCAGAACGCGCTGCAATGCGTCGAGCAGGATGTCCACATCCTGCGAAGATGCCACGATTTTCGATGGATCACCCCGGTCCGCAGTCTCGACAGGTCCCACCAGAAGCTGGCCGTTCCAGGGCAGCAAAAACAACGGTTGACCGTTGGGGCCTTCGAAGGAGATGGCCGAATCCGGAGCGCCAGCAATCGCCGGAAGAGCGATATAGGTTGAACGAACCGTGGAGAGTATCGGCACTCTCGGTTGAACTCGCGAACGCTGGCAAAGCCGCTCCGCCCACGGGCCAGTGGCATTGATGACCCAGGTGGCGCCGACGCGTTCTTCCCGTCCGCTCAATTGGTCGCGCAGAAGCACGCCCTGAGCCCTTCCGTGACGAACATCTACCGCCAGGACCTGACTATAATTGCGTACAACCGCGCCGGATTCCACTGCGTCCGCCAACCAGGTCGCTACTAATCTTTCCGGGAATGCGCACAGCGCGTCTTCATAGCTGAAAATGGACCAGCGCTTGCCGCCGGGAAGAATTTGTTGCAGAATGCCCGCACTCGTTCGCGCCGATGCCGGAAGATGACTCGTCTGCATTTGGCGATAGAGCCATAGCGAACTTTTTACCTTCAAATTGCTTCGCCGGCTATCGGGAGCAAGCGCAAGCAGAAATTCCATCGCTTGCACGTGGTTGCGCGCGCCTTGCAACAATGTGTGCTGGTCACGCAATAATTCTCGCGCGGCGCCCAAATTCTTTTGCTCCACATGGCGAAGACCGCCGGGAACAATGCGGCTGCTGCGGGAGGTACTGCCCGACGCGAAGTCATTCTGCTCTAATAAAAGAGTCCGTCGTCCTGAACGGGCGCACTCGCGGGCAATGGCAACGCCGTTCGCGCCGCCGCCGATCACGATCACCTGAAAGCGTTCACCTTCCAGTGGCCCACGATTTGGAGATAGGGGAGTCATATTCGAGCAGGGCTAAGAGCCTTGGCCAGATTCCGTAGGTTCTGCCCAATTTAGTTTGCCTTCCGAAATGGGCATAGGAAAGGTCACGGAAGGTCAGTCCATAAGTTTCTGTCTAATAAAATCAATGAGTTATAAGTACCGCTGTTTTTCAAGCGGAGAATTTCAGCGGGATTACTGCCGTTTGCCGCCTTCCCGTTAAGTCATTTAAAGTCTTGCCATGCCAACAACAGGAGAACGTTTTGAGCGCGCCGTGGCCATTATGGCCCGTTTGCGGGCTCCCGGAGGCTGTCCGTGGGACCGCGAACAGACCTTTGATTCCATCAAGCCCTACACGCTCGAAGAGACCTATGAGGTCTTCGAAGCCATTGATAACCGGGATTGGAAAGAGCTGCCCGGAGAATTAGGAGACCTTCTGTTGCAGGTCTTGTTCTATGCGGAGATGGCCAAAGAGGATGGAAGTTTTTCTATTGATGATGTGCTGGACAGGCTCTCCGACAAATTGATTGGCCGGCATCCGCACGTTTTTGGCGACGTGCAGGCGGAAACCTCTCAGGAGGTATTGCGGAATTGGGAAGCTCTCAAGGCCGAGGAAAAGCAAGCTAAGAAAAAACAGGAACAGAAGGAATCGCTGAGCACAAAAAAAAATGCCGAAGGAGAAGAGTTCAAATCCTTGCTTGCCGATGTGTCCAGCAAAATGCCGGGCCTTCTTGAAGCCCGCAAGCTGAGTTCGCGCGCCGCGCGCGAGGGCTTTGACTGGCCGGACGTCGAAAGCGTGGTCGGCAAGCTGCATGAAGAAATTGATGAACTGCGGCAGGCACTGGCGAAGCTCCCGCCAGCGGTATTGCAGCGTGCTGAAAAGGGAATTGCAGGCTCGGGTAAGCCAGAGATCCCGAGCGGCGTGCACGAACATCTGGAAGAAGAAATTGGCGACATGCTGTTCGCGTTGGTAAACATTGCGCGGTTTCTGGACGTGGACACGGAAGGTGCGCTGAAAAAGACCAATCGCAAATTCCGCCGCCGTTTCGGCCACATCGAGCAGGAGTTGGCAAAATCAGGCCGCCAGCCGCGAGACGCAGGCATGGAGGAGCTGGAATCACTTTGGCAGAAAGGGAAGCAATGGGAGCGAGCAGGAAACTAGCATCATCAACCTTAGTCGTCCGGAATTGCCGCGGACTCGAGGAGTTGCGTGCATGCGTTGCATTACAGAAACAGGTATGGAAGTTCAGCGACGCGGACCTGGTTCCGTTGCGCATGTTCGTGGTCGCTGAGAAAATCGGCGGGCAGGTCATCGGCGCATTCATCCGAAATCAACTGGCGGGCTTTTCGCTCTCGCTTCCGGCCATGCGCGACGGCAAGCCGTATTTGCACTCGCACATGCTGGCAGTCGGCGACAAATACCGCAACGCCGGAATGGGGCAGAGGTTGAAATTGTTTCAGCGCAAAGACGCCATGCGGCGCGGATATGATCTGATCGAATGGACCTTTGACCCGCTTGAAATCAAGAATGCGTATTTCAACATTGAACGCCTCGGGGCCATCGCCAGGCGCTATATTGTGGACCAGTATGGCGCGAGCTCTTCTCCGTTGCAGGGAGGGCTGCCGACAGACCGACTGATTGCGGAGTGGTGGCTGGTGTCAGACAGAGTGAAGCGGAGAGTTCGCGGTGGTGCGGAAAAAGCCATTGAGACGAAAAGAATTCCAGTTCCCGCGGAAATTTATCAATGGAAGGCCGCACCCGATACTCGCGAACGCGCCGAAGCATTGCAGAAGAAGAACCGCAAGGAATTCATGCGGGCGTTTAACTCCGGCCTGGCGGTGGTGGGTTATAAACTCGATGAAAAAGGCAACGGCGCTTTCCTTCTGGGGCGCTGGCATGAGCTGGCTTCCGGAAAGAATCAATCGCGATGAAGATTGAATCCATCACACTGCGTGAAATCCAAATGCCTCTCGTCCATTTTTTTGAAACCAGCTTCGGACGGACCACGCACCGCCGCATTATTCTTGTGCAGGTTTTGTGCGATGGGGTGGTGGGCTGGGGCGAATGCGTTGCGGGGGAAGGCCCGTTCTTCAACGAAGAGTGGACTGACGAAGCCTGGGCCACATTGAGAACCTATTTGTGCCCCATGCTTGTGGGGAGCAATCTCAATTCCGCCGAGCAGAGTGCCGAGCGCATGGGAAAGATACGCGGCCATCGCATGGCTAAGGCATCCATTGAAAATGCTTTGTGGGATGCGGAGGCAAAACAAAAGCAACTCCCGCTGTGGAAGTTGCTGGGCGGAACGCGGCAAGAAATTAGCTGCGGAGTTTCTATCGGCATCCAGGATTCCGTCGAACAGCTATTGGGAAAAATAGAAACCGAACTCGCTGCCGGTTACCAGAGAATCAAAGTAAAAGTGAAGCCCGGATGGGACCTGGATGTTTTGCAGCGCATCCGTTCGCAATGGCCAAATATTCTGCTCAGCTGCGACGCAAATTCAGCCTACACGCTGGATGATGTCGTGCGTCTTCGCGAGTTTGACGCCTTCAATCTCCTGATGATCGAGCAGCCCTTGTGGAGTGACGATATTTACCAGCACTCCCACCTGCAAAGCCATCTGCGAACAGCGATCTGCCTGGATGAATCCATTCATACCGCACGCTCCGCAGCCATGGCCGCGGAGCTGAAGTCGTGCCGCATTATCAACATTAAAGTGGGCCGCGTGGGCGGTCTTTCCGAGGCGAAGCGCGTCCACGATGTCTGCCAACAACATAGTATTCCGGTGTGGTGCGGCGGAATGCTCGAGTCTGGAATTGGCCGGGCGCATAACATTGCGCTCTCATCGCTTGCGAATTTCACCTTGCCCGGGGATGTCTCAGCCTCAAAGCGCTATTGGGCCCAAGACATCATTTCTCCCGAAGTCGAAGTGTCGTCGCAAGGCACTATTGCCATGCGGAGTGAGCCGGGAATTGGATACCAGGTGGACGAGCAACGGATTGAAAAACTTACCGTCCGGAAAGAAACCATCAGAACTCAGAATTGATACGCTATTTGCGGGCCTGTTGCGGAGCATCATTGGTTTGCATTTGCGATGCCCGCTGTTCGAGAAGCTGGACGCCCTGGGCGAAGGTTAAGTCGAGTGGAACACGCTGGAAGTCGCTCTCAGTCTCCTCGGACTTGATGGCTAGACTTTTGAACAAAAGAATTTTTCCCGTGAAGCTGAGTTCTATACGAGTCAAATCCCAATGGCCGTTGTCCACATCGGCCTGGCGGACGACGAACCGCCCACCTTTATCGAGATGGCCAAAAATTCCCCAGCCAAAGCTCACCTCCTGAATCAGCGTCCCGTCAATCTCAGCCAGGCGGAATTGCAGCGGATCAATCAAAAGAGTTCCGGCCATCCCGGTTAGCACCTGCTCCACGCGCGAGGGAGGATCGTAGTTTGGGTTAGGTTTGAATTTCAGACGCACCAGCGGACGTCCCGCCTCACCCAATTCGGCGGTTCCCATCGCTGTCCCGTCGTATTCGTATAGGAAAGCGTCGGGGAAGGCTTTGAGGATGCGGTTGGTTCGCTCCTCGTTCTCAGCTTCTTGTTTTTGTTTCTTCTTAAGCTCTTGCGGATTGTCAATAAACCGGTGAACGCGCGCCTGCTCGGAAGTCTTCTGTTCAGGGGTAAGGGCATGTCCGTCAATGCGAACAATCAGCCCTGCCATGCCTTCCCGCGTTTTCACCATCAACTTGGTTTGCCCGCCGTGTGATTTGCGGACTTCGTCGCGGAAAAAGTAATTATCGGGGCCGCGTGAAGCGGAAACTTCATTGTCAATCGTCTGCCGCACAAGCTGGCCCGGGGAAACAGAAGTAAATGATCGTTGCTGGCCAAGGCACAACTGGAACAATAAAAAGATTGTGGCTGTCGCGCTATAGACGAACCGGCGTGGCCCTGGCATTTGGTGCATGTGTGTGGTTAGACGAGATTCAGCCCGCAGGCCGTTGTCCATAATACTTGGCAATGCAGAATTGCGGAAGCTCATCCGACAGGAATCCACGGTTGCTCCAAAGGGTTTGCTGCACTATAGTCTTGCCAGGGACAATCGCCGCAATTTTGCTGCATGCTCCATAAATCTTCCGCCAGCCTTTAAGTCGCAAAATAGTTTAGAATTCAGAATCCACGCGGTTGCCGGAATAAAGGCAGAGAGGTCGCATTTATGAATTCGCCGAAGACAGGGGAATTTGCGCTGATTGGGAAATCAGTTGTCATCAAAGGGGAACTTTCGGGCAGCGAAGACTTGTACATTGACGGTCAAGTCGAGGGCTCTATCGAGCTGCACGGCAATAACCTGACGATTGGCGCGAACGGACAGGTCAAAGCCAACGTGAATGCAAACGGCGTGGTGGTGCAGGGCAAGCTGGAGGGCAACATCAAGGCGAGCGACCGGGCGGAGTTAAGAAAGTCCGCGATCGCGGTTGGCGATATTGCCACGCAGCGCCTGGCCATTGAAGACGGCGCATACTTTAAGGGGCGAGTGGACATTCAGGGTGAACGGGCCAAGCAGGAAGCGAGTGGCGGAAAGTAGGCCGTTTGCTCCTCCCGCTGGCTGAATGTAAGAAGTTGTTCCGATAATTCATGAAGCTATTCCGCAGCTCATCCGGGGATACAGTCCCCAATCAAAACGCACAGCCGGCCCGCTCAACGCGCCGCTCTAATGGATTGGGTGAAATTGCAAAAGTACTCGCCCAACAGGAGCAGCTTTGCATTCTCGATCTTGGCTCGACCTCCGCGAACAATATCCGCTACTTCACTGAACGCGGGCACAAAATTTACAGCGAAGACCTTCTGGAAGCCTCTACCGATCCCGCGCTTGCGACAACCGACGAGCAAGGGAAACCGGCGCTCGACAGCAAACGGTTTTTGGCCGAGAACCTGATGTATCCATCCTCCCAATTCGATATTGTGCTGTGCTGGAATTTCCCCGATTATCTGGATGAGAGCCTGGTCAAGCCGGTGGTGGAAAAATTATGGTCGGTCTTGAAGCCCGGTGGATTGCTGCTGGCGTTCTTCCACACGCGCGAGGCCGGCCCGGATGCGGTTTGCTACCGCTACCATGTGATGGGTGGGGACAATCTGGAGATGCAGCCTATTGAATTAAAAAAGCATGGGCGGGGCGGAAGCGTTATCCGGTTGCAACGGGTCTTCAACAATCGTCACATCGAAAATCTATTTCGCGATTTTTCTTCCATCAAATTCTTCCTTAGCCGCGACAACATTCGCGAAGTTCTGGTGGTCCGCTAGCTCTAGCGCGTTTTCCGCACAAGGTAGCGGGTAATGGCCGGGTTTTTCTCGAGAAGAAAAACAAATGGTTTCCGAATGCGACGGGGAATTTTCAGCATGCGCCGGATTTTCGACGATGCGTGATAGACCCGCGCAAGGTTTTTTTGATACTCGCGCTGGTAGTTCGCGCAGGCCTGCTCAAGAGGAATGAGTTCTTGAAAATATGGCCGCAAAGCGCGCGCGGCAATCGCGCCGCCGCGCAGTGCCAGCGAAATACCGTCGCCGATAAATGGATCAACAAAAGCAGCCGCATCTCCAACCAGCAGAATATTTCCCCGCAGCGGCGTTGGATCGCGGAAGATGAGCGGCGAAGTGCTCACCGTATCTATCAGCGGTTGCCAATCGCGGCTGCGCTCACGCAGCGCTGAGTTCAGTTCAAATACTTCCGCAAGGTTGCTGGCGACATCTGCACGTACCATGGCGCAGGCATTGATCCGGCGGGTATTGGTGCTCGCTGCAGAGTGCCCAGTCAGTTCCACCG
>JANWKU010000103.1 GCA_025451215.1 Terriglobales bacterium | reverse complement strand
CTTCATTGGGGGCAAGCCGCACGCGTGTATTTATGCAGTTTCTCAGCGAAAGCTTGGTGCTCGCCCTGCTCGGCGGCCTAGCGGGCGTCGGAGTCGCTGAGCTCATGCTGCAAACCATTATGAAGACGTTGCTCTCCGGAATGGGGATGACTTTGCCTTCGGAAGCCGACATCCGGCTCAGCCTGCCAATTTTGCTATTTACATTGCTTGCCACAATATTATCGGGCGTGCTGTTTGGCTGCGCGCCGGCTTGGCGGGCATCCGCTGTAAATCTGAACGAAACCCTGAAAGAAGGCGGTCGCACCGATGGCAGCAGCGCCCACCAGCGCCTGCGTCGCGTGCTGGTTGTTGCTGAATTCGGATTAGCTTTGGCATTGCTAGCCGGCGCGGGGCTTGCCATTCATAGTTTCTGGAACCTGACCCGGGCAGACCTCGGGGTTCGCACCGATCACATTCTTACTTTCAGTCTTCCTCTCCCGGAAAAACAGTTTTCGCAACTGCAGCAAATCGTTTTGTTTTATCGCCAGCTTCTCGACAAGCTGCGCGCCATCCCCGGTGTGACACAAGCCAGCGTTGGAACGGCGACGCCGCTAGGAAATATTGAATTTGGCATGAATTTCAATATCGCCGGACAACCCTCGAAATCCCGAGACTCCGGGAACGTGGCGATTTTTCAAATGGTGACGCCCGACTATTACAGGACATTTGGGATTCGGCTGCTAAAGGGACGAACGCTTACCGAAGCCGATACAGATAGCAGCCCGCACGTTGCCATAATCAATGAGTTTCTCGCCAGCCACTTTTTTCCGGGGGCAGATCCTATCGGACAGAGAATTTTGGTCCCGCAAGTAATTCCTGGTGCAAATAAGCCAGGGCCTCCGCAGGAATGGGAAATTGTCGGTGTTTTCCATGATGTCCGCATGTTGGGGACACGGCGAAATATGTATCCGGAAATTGATGTGCCCTGTTATCAAAGCCCGTGGCCAGAAGCTAATGTGGCGATTCGTACCAGTGGCGATCCGGAAGAAATTCGGAAAAGCGTCGGGGCCATTATCAGTTCGATCAATCCCGATCTCCCCATGGCCAATGTTGTGACCATGGGCCAAATGGTCGATGAAACCTTCATGGAAGACCGTTCCGTCGCGGTGCTATTTGGAATTCTTGCCGCAGCCGCACTCTTGCTCGCAGCCATTGGAATCTACGGCGTCATGGCATTTTCCGTCGCGCAACGCACGCACGAGATTGGATTGCGCATGGCGCTCGGCGCTGATCGCAATCAGGTGCTGCGGCTGGTTTTAAGAGAAGGCGCGCTTCTCGCCTTGTTCGGCATGTGCCTTGGCCTAGTCGGCGCATCTTTTGTCGGTCATGCCTTGAAAAGCTTTTTGTATGGTGTAGGGACGATTGACCCCACGGTGTTCGTCGCAGTATCTATTTTGCTGCTTGGTTCTGCCTTGTTCGCTTGTTACTTCCCGGCGCAGCGGGCTACAAAGGTGGATCCGATGGTGGCGTTGCGGTACGAGTGAGAATCGGAAACTGAAATTGGTTAGGCAATTCGGAAATGGCTAGGAGAGAGTCATGAATTTCTGGCGCGACGTGCGTTTTGGATTTCGTTTGTGGCGGAAGAACTACGGCTTCGCGATGGTGGCGGCATTGACGCTCGCGCTGGGCATTGGCGCGACTACGGCAATTTTCAGCGTGGTCTACGCCACATTATTTGAGTCCATGCCGTATCCCGATCCCGGGCAACTTGTGGTTGTGTGGTCGAAGATCCAGGGCAGCCGCAACGGGGTTTCCGCTGGCGACTATGAGGATTGGAAACGGCAGAATACAACCTTCCAGACTCTGGTGAGTTCCACCGGCGCGAGTTTCAATCTGGCGATGCCCGGTTCCGCGCCGGAAATAGTCACCGGCGGTCGAGAGACTCCGGGCTTCTACGACAAGTTTTTCGGCGAGAAGCCCTGGATGGGCCGTTATTTCCGGCCCGAAGAGGGGCAAGCCGGAAAAGACCACGTCGTCATTCTCACCCACCGGATTTGGGAACGTCTGGGTGCGAACCGCAACATTATTGGCACGCAACTGCGCCTGGATGGCGAACCTTATACCGTGATTGGGGTGCGTCCATCGGCTACCGCCGACCGGATGGATGGGGACGTTTTTACTCCGCTGGTCTTCAAGCCCGAACAATTGAACCATGATTTTCACTGGCTGGTCGTCTTCGGACGCTTAAAGCCGGGCGTATCCATAAAACAGGCGCAAGCGGACATGGACGTCGTTGCCAACCGCATCGCGCAGGACAATCCCAGGTCGGACAAAGGATGGGGCATCCAGGTGGAGCCGTTGCATAACGATTTTTTGCCCAAGGACGTGATCAAGACCATGTGGCTGCTGATGGCCGCGGTCGGTTTTGTCCTGCTGATCGCGTGCGTGAATGTTGCCAATTTGCTTTTGGCGCGAGGCTCGACCCGTCAGAAGGAAGTTGCTGTGCGTGCGTCATTGGGAGCATCGCGCCGGCAGGTCTTTGGGCAATTTCTAAGTGAGAGCCTGACGCTGGCATTCATCGGCGGTTTGCTGGGAACGGCTTTGGGTGTGGGGATGATGAAGGCTTTCATGGCAGCTCTGCCGCAGTATACGCTGCCGTCCGAGGTGGATGTTCGGCTCAGCATACCTGTTCTGCTTTTTACGTTCGGCGTGACCTTGGTTGCGGGCGTCCTCTTTGGATGCGCTCCGGCCTGGCAAGCGTCACGGCTGGAATTGAACGAGACTCTAAAAGAAGGGGGCCGTTCTCCCTCCGGTTCAGGTCGGCAAAATTTACGCCGCGGCCTCGTCATCTTGGAATTTTCTTTGGCGCTTACGCTGCTCGCGGGCGCGGGCCTCGCTATTCATAGTTTCTTGAATCTTGCGAAAGTGGACCTCGGGTTTCGAGTGGACCATCTGGTTACATTCCAACTTTCCGTTCCGGATGGGAAATTTACTCAACCCGAACAGATGGTCACCTTCTACCGTCAACTGCTGGATAAAATCCAGGCGCTTCCCGGCGTGACCCAAGCCGAAGCAGGCGAAGGCATGCCGATGCAGGGAACCAATTTCGGAATGCCGTTTTACATTGCCGGGAAGCCATTCGGCAGTCCTGCAGATCGTCCCGGCGCAGGTTTTTCGATGGTCACTCCGGGCTACTTTAAGACCTTCGGTATTCAAATGGTCCAGGGACGAAGCTTCACGGACCAGGATACGGCGGGCAGTGTTCTGGTGGCAGTTGTGAATGAAACCTTTGCCAATCGCTTTTTGAAAGGCACAAATCCATTGACGCAGCGACTGATGGTGGAGCAACTGATTCCGGGAGTCACAAAACTTGGGCCGCCCATTGAGTGGCAGATCGTGGGCGTTTACCGTGACGTGCACAATGGCGGAGTCCGCAGTAATGGCTTTCCGGAAATTGATGTGCCGTTCTGGCAAAGCCCATGGACGGGAACTTCAATGGCGGTCCGCACTTCCAGCGATCCGGAATCAATGGTCAAGAGCATCGCCGGAGCGGTGCACTCGATGGACCCGGATTTGGCGTTGGCACAAGTGAAGACCATGAACCAGCTTGTCAGCGAATCGCTGGTGAGTGACCGCTTCACAACAGTTTTGTATGGCACATTCGCGATCGTTGCGTTGTTGCTGGCCGTGATCGGAATTTATGGCGTGATGGCGTACATGGTTTCTCAGCGGACGCACGAAATAGGACTGCGCATCGCCCTCGGCGCGAACCGAGAGCACGTGCTGAAGCTCATTTTGAGAGAGGGAGTGATGTTGGCCTTCATCGGCCTGGGACTTGGATTGGTGGGCGCTTGTTTGGTTGGCCGCGCCATGCGGAGTGTCTTATATGGCGTCGGCACCGTTGACCTTACGGCGTTCAGTGTGGTTTCCATTACTCTGCTTGCGTCGGCCTTGCTGGCTTGTTATTTCCCAGCGCGCCGCGCAACAAAGGTAGATCCCATGGTGGCGTTGAGATACGAGTGAGGACTCCTGAGATGAATGGATTTTTCCAAGATGTTCGTTATGCGCTTAGACGGCTACGCAAGAGCCCAGGGTTTGCAGCTATAGCTGTGGTCACGTTGGCGCTTGGGATCGGCGCGAACACCGCGGTATTTAGTGTAATGAACGCGGTCTTACTGCGGACGTTACCTGTGCGTGATCCAGCGCAGCTTTATTATGCGCAGATCGCAGCAGGAAATCAGCCGCCGGGCGCCAGCAATACAGGTGATGGCAACACATCATTTTCCGAACCGGTATTTGAGGCATTGCGACAGCGTGGGGACGTATTTGCCGATTTAATCGCGTATGCCCCGCTTGGCGAGCCGAAAACTGCGGTGCGATTCGGCGACACTCCGGAAGAGGCCGAAGGTGAGGAAGTCAGTGGAAATTTCTTCTCCGGCTTAACTGCGGGAATCGTTCGCGGGCGCGGTTTCACCCTTGATGACGAGAAGAATCACGCTCCAGTTGCGGTGATTAGCTACGACTATTGGACGCGGCGTTTTGATCGCAATCCTTCCATTCCGGGTCAAACACTTTTCGTCAAAGGCGTGCCGGTGACGATCATTGGCGTTACGGCACAGGGCTTTCAGGGAATCGAGCCGGCAATCGCAACCGACTTCTGGATGCCCTTGCAGATCCGTCCTGAGTTGAACGCATGGGGGAATCCCGCTGACCGCAAGAGCCTTTACGGCACACCCAGGTGGTGGTGTCTGCGGATAGTGGCGCGGCTGCGCAAAGGTATCACGCTGCAACAGGCACAGACGGCGCTGCAGAGTACTTTCGGAGAAGCGGCGAAAATCGGCATCGGTAATATCGATCAGAAGCAGTGGAAGCCGCTGCTAGATTTCGATCCGGCGAAAGGAATACAGGGCTATAACCAGCAATATCGCGAACAAGTGCAAGTGCTGATGGGGCTGGTACTGCTCGTATTACTGATCGCGTGCACAAATGTGGCGCTTTTGCTTATGGCGCGAAATGAAGCTCGGCAACGCGAGTTCAGCCTAAAGTTGGCAATTGGAGCGGGAAAGACGAACTTGTTCCGGCAGCTTTTGCTTGAAAGTTTCTTGCTCGTGGCCGGCGGCGTTGCTCTGGGATGGATTTTTGCGGTTTTCGCTACGCGTGCTCTCGCCAGTTGGTCTGCCATCGAGAGCGGGCTTGATCCTGACTGGAATGTACTGATGTTCACGCTCACCATTTCCATTTTTGTCGCAATTGCATTTGGCCTTGCGCCGCTATGGATCGCCCTGCGTTCGCCGATTTCGGGCGTGTTGCGAACGACGAGTTCCGGATTGACTGCTGGCCGACGGCGCGCCATCGGTGGACGCGTGCTGATGTCCTCGCAAATGGCAGTCTGCCTTCTATTGCTGGTTGCGGCCGGTCTGTTGTTGCGAACGCTTCGGAAATATCAAACCGAGGATCTCGGCATGAAGACCGATGGTCTGCTGGTGTTCGGGATAACTCCGCAGAGCGCGCATACGGCGCTGGAGACAAAAACGTTTTATCTCAACTTGCTCGACCGCTTACGCATCTTGCCAGGAGTAAATGGCGCAACGCTCGTGGAGAACCGACCCGGTTCGGGTTGGAGCGATAACAATGATGTTGGGCTCGATGGTCTAAATCTCACGACAAAGTACGGGGCGCTTGGAATCATTCGCAGCAATGACGTTGGCCCAGATTTCTTTCATGTGCTTGGCGTAGGCATTCTTCAGGGCCGCGATATCTCTGGCGCAGATATGGAAGCATCTCCGCCTGTAGCGATTGTGAATGAAACATTCGTCAAGCGTTTCCTTCCAAAGACCAACCCGATCGGTCACAAACTTTACGGGGGAAGAATCGAGCGAACCATTGTGGGCGTGGTAAGAGACAGCAAGTACACCGGTGTGTGGGAGCAGCCCACGCCGATGGCGTACTATCCGGTATTTCAGACAGTTCGAGCTGGAGCGACTTTGCAGGTTGAAGTGAGGTCGGCAGAGGACTCGCCAGGCTTGTTGCCGACGATTACGAAATCTGTGCATGACATCGCACCCAATATTCCCCTTGAGAAACCTATGACGCAACGGGCGCAATTTGAAGAGTCCTATTCCGAACCTACCATGTTTGCGCGCCTCGGCGGATTCTTTGGTGGACTTGCGGCGCTGCTGGTTGCAACAGGGCTTTACGGAACTCTTTCGTATCGCACAAACCGCCGCACAAGTGAGATCGGGGTACGTATGGCCTTGGGAGCACAGCGGAAACAGGTGTTGTGGATCGTAATGCGGGAAAGCCTGCTTATAGGCGCAATCGGTATAGCGGTCGGATTACCGATAACGCTTCTGAGTACGCGACTCATGAGCTCAATGCTGTATGAATTGTCGCCATTCGATACGGTGAGCTTCATTCTGGCGGTGGTTTGTGTGGTGTTGGTCGCAACGGCTGCTGCATTCGTTCCCGCGCGGCGAGCGGCGAGGGTGGATCCCATGGTGGCGTTGAGGTACGAGTGAGACAGACGAATGAATAATCTAATCCAAGATATTCGTTATGCGCTTCGACAACTGAAGAAAAATCCCGGCTTCACTGTTGTGGCAGTGTTCACGCTTGCTCTCGGCATCGGCGCAAATACTTCCATCTTCAGTTTGCTCAACGCGGTCATGCTTCGATCCGCACCAGTGCGCGATTCAAATAGTCTTGTGGTCCTTCAATGGATGGCACGCAAGCACCCCGATGGTGACTACAACAGTTTCGGGGACTGTTTCGCAGAAGGGGGTGGCGGAAAGCCCTACGGCTGTTCATTTTCTTATCCTGCATTCAAAGAAATTCGCTCAGCAAACATTTTCGAAAGTGTTGGGGCATTCGCAGGATTTGCGCAACTGAATCTTACCGGTAATGGAGCGGCAAGCATCGCGCGAGGCGAACTCGTCTCAGGCGATTATTTCGAAACGCTCGGTGTAAAAGCTGCATTAGGTCGCACACTTGAGCCTGCGGATGAAGCGCGAGGCGCTGAACCCGTGGCAGTGCTGAGTTATACGTACTGGTCAAATGCTTTTGGTGCAAGTCCTTCCGTGATCGGCAAGACCATTCACCTGAACAGCGCTCCATTTACTGTTGTTGGTGTTGCCGACCCGCGTTTTACTCACTTGACGCCTGGCAAAACACAGGACATGTGGTTGCCGCTAACTGCCAAGGAATATTTAGGCATTCACTGGGGAGGGCCCGCGAACGCACCGGCGCAACGTGCGGGCTGGTGGCTGACGATTGTTGGGCGAATGAAGCAAGGGACATCTATTAAACAAGCCCAGGCAGCGGCCAGCGTGTTGTTCCGCAATGAAACGCTTTATGGTGCTAAACCTTTTTTCAAAGAAGCGGATAATCCGTCTGTCAATCTCCTACCAGTACAGAAAGGTTTGACGGGCATCCGGGGAAAACTGAGGCAGCCACTGTATATCCTGATGGCAATTGTTGGGATTCTCTTGCTCATCACCTGCGCGAACATAGCGGGATTGATTCTTGCCCGCGCCGCCACAAGGGAGCGGGAGATGGCGGTACGGTTCGCGCTCGGCGCTGCTCGAGGACGAATCATTCGACAGTTGCTCACGGAAAGCGTTCTTCTCTCTGTTGTCGGCACTGTTCTTGGAATCATTTTCGCCTCGTGGGGATCACACTCTCTGGCCATATTTTTGACTTCTTGGAACCCATCACTCGAACTGAGCGTGCGCTCCGACGCGAATGTACTGATTTTCACTACGGCGATAGCGATATTGACAGGGATTGGATTCGGCATTCTGCCGGCGTTCCGAAGCGCCGGGGTGGATGTGGTACCGGTACTAAAAGAAAGTTCCGGATCGAACCCAAAAATTACCGCACTGAGCAGGCGTTTTCGGCTGGGCGATTCGCTGGTAATTGGCCAGATGGCTTTATCAGTATTAGTGCTTGCAGTGGCGAGCCTCCTCGTTCACACGCTGGTCAATCTGAAAAACATCAATCCAGGCTTCGATATGCGCCAGACTTTGCTGTTTTCAATTGATCCCGTCTCTGCCGGATACAAGGGACCGCAGGTTCAGACCCTTTATCAGGATATCCAGGCGCGGCTCTCAACCTTACCCAGTGTAACTTCAGTCAGTTATTCCTCGGATGCGCTATTAATCGGCGACTTGCACACAGAGGGGATTCGCATTGATGGACAGGACCGTAACGCAAAGATCGGCTCGCAAATGCTCGCTGTCAGTCCTGGATTTTTTACGACCATGCGCATTCCATTCTTTTCGGGCCGTGGTTTTCTTCAATCCGATCTCGGCTCTACCCGATCCGTGATTATCAACCGAGCCTTCGCCCAAAAATTCTTCCCAGGGCGAAATCCTCTTGGTTTGCACATTACTCGAGAAGACGACAAGAACACTGCAAGCGAGATTGTCGGAGTTGTGGCCGACACAAAATATGCTGACTTGCGGGATGATGTAAAACCAATCGCGTACGTGCCAATAGAAGGAAATGAGGGCCACGGAGCTTATTTCGAATTACGCACGAATTCCAGTCCCACGACGTTGATTCCCGCCGTCCGTCGCGTTTTGGCCGATGTAGACAGCAATATCCCTATTCTCAATATTGCAACACAATCCGAAATGGCCAACCGCCAGATCATTAATGAGCGCATGGTCGCACTGCTTTCTACTCTTTTTGCATCGCTGGCTCTAGTCCTCGTTTGCATCGGGCTATACGGGTTACTTTCCTATGAAGTGTCGAGACGAACGCGGGAGATCGGAATACGCACCGCCCTTGGAGCGCATCGAGGCGACGTCATCCGCCTTGTGGTTGGGCAGGGAATTACGCTGGCATTTGTCGGTATTGGGGTTGGCATTGCAGCAGCAATCGGCACAACGCGCTATCTGCAATCGATGCTCTATGGCGTTCGGCCGAATGACCCGATGACGCTTGCCGCCTCGGGACTTCTTTTGATCATCGTGGGATTGCTAGCCTGCTACATCCCGGCCCGCCGTGCGGCAAAAGTAGATCCGATGGTGGCGCTTCGGTACGAGTAAAAAATATCTGACCTTAGGAGAAATATGATTCAGCTTAAAAACCTGGAACGCAGTTACAAGACAGCCGCGGGGCAGACGTGGGTGCTGCGGCGCATCAATCTGGAGATTCGTGAAGGTGAGTTCATCACCATCATGGGACCGTCCGGAGCGGGGAAGTCTTCTCTGCTAAACGTGCTTGCGCTGCTGGATGACGCCTGGGCGGGGGAATACTGGTTCCGTGAAGAAGCCGTGCATGAAATGAAGCGGAAACAGCGTAGCGAGCTGGCGAAGAAGAACATCGGCATGGTGTTCCAAAGCTATCATTTGCTCGACGATCTTACGGTTCGCGAGAATATTGATCTTCCTCTCTCCTACAAAGACGTGCCACGCGGGCAGCGGCAGAGCATGGTGGCGGATACGCTTGACCGTTTCCAGATCGTGGCGAAAAAAGATTTGTTTCCCAGCCAGCTTTCCGGCGGACAGCAGCAACTTGTGGGCATTGCGCGAGCTGTAATTCACAAGCCACCATTGCTGCTTGCCGATGAACCCACCGGGAACCTCCATTCCTCACAGGCAAAGGAAATTATGGATCTTTTTCGTGAACTGAACCAGCAGGGAACCACCATTGTTCAAGTCACGCACTCAGAAGCGAATGCTGCTTATGGGTCTCGCATCATTCAACTGCATGATGGCTGGATGGTCAGTGACACTGCAAATCCGGCAGCGACGAAAGGCACCGAGGTGTTTAGCCAATGATTTATTGGGTGAAGGCAGAGCATTTTATCTCGAGCGTGGTTCAGGGTGCAGTGGAAAGGGTGATCCGCGAGATTTCACATGTGTTGAAAACGGGCGGAATTCTCGTTTTAGCTACTGCGATGGCTAGCGCTCAAACCTCCGCTCCTGTTCAATTTGATATGCCTCATTCGCACAATCCATTTAGTGCATATAGCGGTTCTTACGTGCCCGCGCCGGTGCTTGCGAATTCGCCTCGCCTGGACAAGTTGGTGAAAGATGGCAAGCTTTACCTTTCTCTGAACGACGCAATTGATCTTGCGCTCGAAAACAATCTCGATTTAGCAATCGCCCGCTATAACTTACCCATTGCTGACACTGATCTCTCCCGGACCAAAGCTGGCGGCTCGTTTTTAGGCGTCAACACAGGCGTGGTGCAGGGAACTCCCGGCGGCGGTGTTGGAGGATTGGGTGCAGGAGCCCCGGGTTCCGGCGCGGGTGGCACCACGGGAGGCGCAGGTGGCGCAGGCGCAGGCGCGAACGGAATTGTGCAGTCCACGTTAGGAACAGGGACGGCCATTCGCTCGTACGACCCCTCGATCACTGCGGATATCGGGGACGAACACCAGACAAGCCCAGTGGCGAACCTGCAAAGTTTCGGCGTTCCTTCCTTACAGGCAAATACGGGAAATTTCGACATCAACTATAGTCAGGCATTTCCCACTGGGACCTCGCTCGGATTTCAATTTCAAAATACCCGGCAGACGACGAACAGCCCATTCTTTCCTTTGTCGCCGACCTTGAACTCCGTGTACCGCTTAACATTGTCGCAGCAGCTGCTTGCGGGATTTGGGTTCGGGCCAAACCTTCGTTTCGTAAAAATTGCCAGGAACAACAAAAAGATTTCTGATATTGCCTTTAAAGACCAGGTAATTGCCACGGTCACCCAGATTGAAGACATTTATTGGGACTTAGTCGACGCCTACGAACAGGCGCAGGTAAATGAACAATCGCTGGCATTTGCCCAGCAGACCTTGGACAATGCGAAGAAGCAATATCAGTTGCAGAGCATTCCCGAGATGGATGTCATGCGCGCGGAAGCGTCAGAGTCCAAGAGCGAGCAGGACTTGACCGTGGCAAAAACAAGCCTTGAACTTCAGGAGTCGCTCATCAAAAATGCGCTAACAAAAAGCCTGGATGATCCGGTGCTCGAAGCCATCCCTGTAATCCCAACTGATCGCTCACGGCAAGCCGTGGAAGGCAATTCAGACCTGGAATCGCTCATCAATCAGGCGGTTCACACACGGGCAGAGCTTGCGGAGTCGGATATTGACCTGGTCAATCGGCAAATCAGCCGCAAGGCGGCCCGGAACGCGCTCTTACCATCGCTTTCGCTGATAGGCACCTACAGCGGCTCAGGGCTTGCGGGACCATTGAATCCGATTTTTAACCTCGGCACGAACTCGTCGAATGTTCCCGGCGATTTTGGCGGGGCCGTCGTGGATGCGTTCAACAATTCTTCTCCGGATTATTTTGTCGGATTTAGCTTAAGTCTTCCCATTCGCAATCGTGTGGCGAAAGCGGATCAGTATCGTTCCGAGTTGGAATATCGCCAGGCGGAGTTGCGCAGAGAAGAACTTAAAAAGCAGATTCGCATCGAAGTCCGCAACGCGCAGTATGCGCTGGAGCAAAATTTCGCCCGCGTCCAGGCTGCCACAAAAGCCCGCGATTTGTCGCAGCGCACATTTGATATCACCAAAAAAGAGCAAACTCTCGGGGCTGGCTCAACGTACCAGACCATGAGTGCGCAACATGATTTGGCTGAGGCGGAATTGGATTTGGTCACGGCGCAAACAACCTATGAGAAGGCCAAGGTCGAGCTGGACCGCGCAACCGGGGCCACGCTTGAGCATAACGGCATCCAAATTCAGGATGCAATCAATGGTAGGATTAGTTCCCCAACCCCCTGATTTCCATGCAGACTCAGAGCAAAGTGCGGGATAGCGTGGCAGTCGCCCCCCGGCATGGGGAGGCCCAGAAGCCGCGCATCCTCGCCGCAGATGACCAGTCGCACATCCTTCAGGCGCTGGAGTTGCTCTTGCGTCCAGAGGGGTTTGAAGTGGAGACAGCAAAATCTCCGGCGCTGGTGCGCGAAGCGATGGCGACCGGGTATTACGATGCGGTGCTCATTGACCTGAACTACACCCGCGATACGACTTCTGGGGTGGAAGGATTGGATTTGCTCTCCGATCTTGTTAGCTGGGACAAAACGGTCCCCGTCATTGTAATGACGGCCTGGGGAAGCGTTGAACTTGCGGTTGAGGCCATGCGGCGAGGGGCTCGCGACTTTATTCAGAAGCCATGGGAAAACGAGCGCCTGCTGGCGATTTTGCGCACCCAGGTGGAACTGCATCGCAGCCTGCAACGAGCGGAACGGCTGGCTGCCGAGAACCGGTTGCTCCAAGCGGAAGGGCGGCCTGAATTTATTGCCAACGCGCCGGCGATGCGGTCGGTACTGGATACGATAGCGCGCATAGGTCCCTCGGACGCCAACGTGCTGATTACCGGAGAACACGGCACCGGCAAGGAAGTTGTAGCGCAAACATTGCATGCGCTTTCTTCGCGGGCAAGTCGCACTCTGCTGGCGGTCAATACCGGAGCGCTACCAGAAGGAACATTCGAGAGCGAATTGTTCGGCCACATTAAGGGGGCCTTCACGGACGCGCGTAGCGAACGTATAGGAAGATTCGAACTCGCGGATGGAGGCACGATCTTTCTTGACGAAATAGGAAATGTCCCTGTGCGGCAACAAGCAAAGCTGCTGCGCGTGATTGAGTCAGGAGAAATTGAACGCGTGGGTTCCTCACGCACTCGTCGCGTGGATGTCCGCATTATTTCGGCGACTAACGCTGATCTGCAGGCCGCTTGTGCCGCCGGAGAGTTTAGAGAGGATTTGTTATTTCGTTTGAATACGGTTGAAATCCACCTGCCGCCCCTGCGCGAGCGTAGGGAGGACATTCCAACATTGGCGAGCCATTTCTTATTACGGTATGCCACGCGTTATGGAAAGTCGGTCCGTGGTCTGGATGCGCCGGCGCTGCAACTGCTCTTACAATATGCGTGGCCAGGGAATGTCCGGGAACTCGAACATACGCTCGAACGTTCGGTTTTAATGTGCCGCGGCGAAGAAATTAAGGCTGCCGATTTAGGATTGACCTTGCAGCGTCCGCACAGTCAAAATTTGGACGAGCTTGATTTGGAAGCCGTGGAGAGCATTTTGATTCGTAAGGCGCTGCAGCGCTTTCAGGGAAACGTGAGCCAGGCGGCGGAAGCCCTGGGGCTGAGCCGCGGTGCCCTTTACCGGCGGATGGAAAAATACGGCCTCTAACCCGCCCGCGTGCGAGAATGCCATTGTCCGCGGCGCGTTTTTCACCATGCAACCACAAGCACAAAGAAAACGAAGGCGACTGCTCTTCGAGCGTCGCATTCTCCTCTTTTCTTTTTATGTCGCCCTTCCAGGTTTCGCCATTAGCGGCATCCTGATCTGGTTGCAGGACTGGTCACTTTCCTCCAAACTGACGTTGTCAATCGTCGAAGTGCTGGCCTGCTGGATTTTGGCGGCGTCTCTTCAAGAGCAGGTCATTCGCCCATTGCAGACATTGTCGAACGTCATCGCGGCGCTTCGCGAAGAGGATTATTCATTCCGCGTGCGCGGCGCTGTTCCGGATGACGCCCTGGGGGAACTTTCGCTGGAAGTGAATGACTTGACCGATTTGCTGGCGGAACAAAACACCCGCGCCATGGAAGCCATGGCACTGCTGCGGCGCGTGGTTGAGGAGATTGATATTCCGGTTTTCGCCTTTGATCCACGTCACATTTTGAAGCTGGTGAACTCGGCGGGAGAAAGACTGCTGCAGCAACCCTCCGTGCGCCTTCTGGGCAGCGCCGCAAAACAGATTGGACTGGAGGAATGCCTGTCGGCGGAAAATGAAACCATCGTCGCGTTGCCATTGAATAACCCCAACGTCCGATGGTTGTTGAGGAAAAGTGGTTTTCGCCAGAGCGGCGTACCGCACACACTCGTGGTTCTCTCCGACGTCAGCCGGGCATTGCGGGAGCAGGAGCGCATTGCCTGGCAGCGACTGGTGCGTGTCCTAGGACATGAACTGAATAATTCGCTTACTCCGATCAAGTCCATTGCCGGGGCGCTGAACGCGCAGGTCACGGACGAGCCGTTGAGCGCAGGACAGCGGCAGGATTTTTCGCGAGGCCTCGAGATCATTGAAGCGCGGGCGGACTCACTGAATCGCTTCCTTCAGGCTTATCAACGGTTAGCGCAAATGCCTCCGCCGGTCTTGCGCAGAGTTGAGCTTGTGCCGATCGTCGAGCGCGTGGCTGGGCTGGAGACACGGATCGCCGTCAGGGTCGTGCGGGGGCCCGAAGTCGCGCTCACCGTGGATCCCGACCAGCTTGAACAGCTGCTCATCAATCTTGTCCGCAACGCCGTGGAGGCGTCCTTGGACGCCAGGGCGGCAGGCAACGGTGGAGAAGGATCCGTGCGGCCAGAGGTCGTCGTGCGATGGGCGCTTGATGGCGAAAAATTGGTGATCAATGTCGAAGACAACGGCACAGGGCTATTGAATCCTTCCAATGCATTTGTGCCGTTCTATACCACCAAGCCAGGGGGAAGCGGAATTGGTCTGGCGCTCTGCCGCCAGATTGCTGAAGCTCATGACGGCTCGGTTGAGCTGTTGAATCGCACCGATAGAAAAGGTTGCATCGTGAAAGTCGTCCTCGCCGCAGCGGCGCACGAATTGCCGAAAAACGCGTTGTCCCCCGCAGCCAAATTTGTAGGTTAAATCCTGCCTTTTTACACTAGTTTCGCTTGGTAGTCCTCCATGGCTACAATCCACGCCATGCTCCTAGCTGAACCAACTCTTGGCCCAGTTCTTACATCCATAATGTGACCATTTAGGAGCGCGCCCTAACTATGCCCGAAGCTATGGCTCACGAAAAAGAATATGTGGACCTTATGTTGCAGTTAACCCTGAATCCGGCTAAGGCTGGGTTGGTGGTTCCGATCATGGAGCAATGGAGCGCGCAGGACCGGCAGGAATTTTTGACGCTGGCGGATGCGCATCATGTGGTCGTGCGTTCTTTCGAGAGCTTATTGAAGGCTGAACCCGCGCCCAATGCCGACTTGGCGGCATGGCTGAAGACTTCGATTGAAGCCGAATGTGAACGAATAGAGAATGCGCTTCGCTTCTTAAGTCAAATTTGCAGCGAACTCGAAGCGGCCAGTTGCCCCACCGTGGTCATGAAGTCGCTCGATCATTGGCCGGACATGGGCAATGATCTGGATCTTTATACGACGGGCGACGAAGCGACTGTACAGAAAACTATTATTGAAAAATTCAACGCAACCCAGGAAGCGCCAAGCTGGGGTGATCGATTGGCCCACAAGTGCAATTTTGAAATTCCCGGCCTTCGTGAACTGGTTGAAGTCCACGTGCAGCGCCTCGGACAAACGGGAGAGCACACGGAATTAGCCCGCCGTTTTGTAAGCCGCCGGGTACCGCTGGAATTTAACGGACACAAGTTTTTTGTGCCCGCGCCGGAAGAACGCATAATCGTGGCGACGTTACAGCGCATGTATCGTCATTTTTATGCTCGGGTATGCGACATCGTAAATATTGCGCAGCTTGTTGATTCAAGAACAATTGATTTTGAAGAGTTGCGTGTTGCCAGCCAATCAGCGGGAATTTGGCCGGGAGTGGCCACCTTCCTCATGATCGTTTCCGACTATGTGCGGCGATATCGCGGCTTTGGACTCGAACTTCCGGTGATGGTTGCGAAGGCCGCGCGATTTGGCGGCAACCTGGTAGTAACGCGTAACCGCTTCCTGCGCATTCCAATGTGGCCGCAAGGCGCGGGACTTTATACCACACAACTTACCAAGACGGCATTGCGCGGAGATGCAGCCGCTGCCTTCCGGTTGAGCCTACTTCCTGGTCTGGCGTCAGCTGCCGCCGTCGCTGCCAAATTGACTGGCAGCGACAAAGGGATTTGGTAATCGCTTCCTGTCGCAACCCACTATATTTGCTCTTTTGACGTGCGGCTTTTGCTTCGGTAGCCTGTAGGTTCTCCCTGCATGAGCGAAGCAATCATTTCTGTCCGCGGCCTTCGGAAAAGTTATGGCGAAGTAGAGGCGGTTCGGGGCGTGGATTTCGAGATCCAGCCCGGGGAAGTATTCGGACTTCTTGGCCCCAACGGCGCCGGCAAAACCAGTACCGTTGAAATTCTCGAAGGGCTGCGGCCCCGCACCGGCGGTGATGTTTCCGTTCTGGGATTTGACCCAGACAAGCAGAAAGAACAGCTCAAGGATCGCATTGGTGTTTGCCTGCAAGCGACGAATCTTCCTGACAAAATGCGCGTGCATGAGGCGCTTGAGTTGTTTGCCTCGTTTTATACGCGAAATGTAAATCCCAATGAATTGTTAAGGCGTTTGCAGCTCCAGGAAAAGCACGATGCGTATTACACCACGCTTTCCGGCGGCCAAAAGCAGCGGTTGGCGCTGGCATTGGCGTTATTGAATGATCCCGTGCTGTTATTTCTGGATGAGCCCACCACAGGTCTGGATCCGCAGGTGCGGGCAGAAATCCATTTGTTGCTGGAAGAGTTGCGCAACGAAAAGCGCACGATCCTGCTGACCACTCACTATATAGAAGAAGCAGAACGCCTTTGTGATCGCGTGGCCATCATTGACCAGGGAAAGATCATCGCGCTCGATACGCCGCGCAATCTTCAGCAGCAAAGCAAGGCAGCTTCGTCCATTGTGGTGACCTGTAATAGAGTCATTCCCAAAGACCATCCGCAATGGCCGGAAACATTGAGCACGCAGACGGATGCTTCCGGCAGAACACTTACGGTGGTGTCGCGTCGCCCGGCTGCCACCTTGGTTGAATTGATCAAATGGATTGACCAGCAGGAGCTGGAATTGGTGGACGTGAGTCTGAAGCAGCCGACTCTGGAAGATGTATTCATTGAAATGACGGGAAGGCGGCTGCGCGATTGAAACCGTATCTTGCCCTCATCCGCAGCGACGTACGGCTGGCTTTGCGGCAGAAGTCCGTTTTGTTTTTCAATTACCTGTTCCCGCTGATGTTTTTGGTCATCTTCGCCCAGTTCATGGGAGGACGCCATTCTGGCGGCATGGCGCAGATACTCACGCTGGTACTGATTCTCGGCATTCTCGGAAACGGCCTCTTCGGAGCCGGCGTGCGAGCCGTGCAGGACCGCGAAGCCAACATTCTGCGGCGTTATAAAGTCACCCCGATTGGGGCCATCCACCTTTTGACGGCTTCCGTGGTGACCGGCTGGCTCGTCTTTATGCCGCTGGTCATTGTGATATTCGGGCTGGCGCATTTTGCCTACGATATGCCTTGGCCGTCGGCGATGCTGTCATTGCTGATCTTCGCTACTCTCGGAATTCTGGCCTTTCGCGCCATTGGAATGATCATCGCTGCGGCGGCAAATTCCATGCAGGAGAGCCAGATCATCGTGCAGTTGCTCTATCTGCCCATGCTGCTGTTGAGTGGGGCGACCTTTCCCGCGTCGCTGTTTCCCCCATGGCTTGCTG
>JANWKU010000102.1 GCA_025451215.1 Terriglobales bacterium | reverse complement strand
GGCAAAGCATTTCCTGGGCGTAGCCGTCCTCTATGTCCCTATCCCAAACACGCCCAATATAAAGGTCAGGGCGATTCAGAAGCCGCAAGCAATTTCGAATGTCGTTGATTGCAAACTGTCGAAATGAAGGATTGAACCAATGATTCGCAAGTCTGTTCTCATAGCGATCGTTGTGGCCGGTATATTACTCTCGCCGCAATTTAATGCTTGGGCGCAAAACGCTCCAGCGAGTGCCAGTACTCCGCTTCCCTTTGTCAGCCCTATCTTCGCCGACAACATGGTGATGCAACGCGGCAAAGCGAACACTATATGGGGATGGTCAGAACCCGGAGACAAAATCCAGGTGGACATAGCGGGCAAGAGCGCATCTGGTGTGGCCGGACCTGATCGCCGCTGGGAAGTAAAGATTCAACCACCGCGCGCCGGCGGTCCCTACATAATGACGATCAAGGGTAAGCAGACGTTGGAGCTTCACAACGTTCTGGTCGGGGATGTATGGCTGTGCGGCGGTCAATCTAATATGGAGGTAGGCCTCCGCATGGCGCGTAATGGCGCAGAGGAAGTCAAAGCTGCCAATTATCCGCAGATTCGCTTCTTCACGGTTGCGCCTCATGTTGCCTACCATCACACGGATGTTGTGGAGGGTAGCTGGAAAGCGGTTTCCCCGGAAACTGCGGAACGCCTTTCCTCTGTCGCATACTATTTTGCGCGCAAGATCCAGCAGGAGATTCATATTCCAATTGGGCTGGTCGTGGATGCCGTCGGTGGAACTCCCGCGGAAGCATGGACAAGCGCCGACGCGCTTCGCCCACTCAAGGACTTCGACGTTCCATTGGCGGAACTCGACAAGCTGGCTGCTGAAAAAGCGCCCGAATACGGCAACTACGTTATGCACTGGTACGACCAGTATGACGTCGGACTAAAAGGAAAATGGGCCGCGCCGGATTTCGATGATTCGAATTGGAAGCAGGTAGATATTCCCGGCGGCTTCGCTGAACTGGGCGTGCCTGAGACACCGGCGGTGGTCTGGTTCCGCAAAGAGATCGTCCTTCCGGATCCACTTCCCACGGGTCGTGCCTTGTTGTTCCTCGGCTCGGTTCAGCGCATGGACACCGCGTACATCAACGGCACGGAGGTCGGCGCGAGCGCATGGGTGGAGAACCCTCGAGTCTATTTCATCCATGACGGTGTGCTGAAGCCGGGAAAAAATCTGGTGGCGATTCGCGTCTTCAAGACAGAGCCGAAAGGCGGATTTCTCGGCAAACCGGAAGAGCTGCACCTGTTGCTGGGGGACAAGACGAGTATTCCCCTCGCTGGCAAGTGGAAAGCCCAGCTAAGTGTGGACGCTCGTCCGCCGCATCCCATGCCCATTGGTTTTGAAAACTGGCCGGTAATGCCGACCGTACTTTATAAGGGAATGCTGGAACCCGTCGCGCCGCTTTCCATCACGGGCGCTCTCTGGTATCAAGGCGAGCAGAATTCAGACCGCGGATTTCAATACCGCAAAATTCTTCCCGCAACCATCGCGGATTGGCGAACGCTTTTCCAGCAAGGCGATTTTCCGTTTTACATCGTAAGTCTGCCGAAGTTCGCGCCTCACAGCGCCACGCCAACGGACGACGGATGGGCCGACATACGGGAATCGCAGGCCCTGACCGCCGCCGATGTTCACAATTCTTGTTTGGCGGTGACCATAGACACAGGAGATCCCAACAATCTCCATCCGAAAGATAAACAGCCAGTTGGCGAGCGGCTCGCTTTCTGCGCCCTGGCAAAGCAATATCACAAGCATGTCGTTTATTCGGGACCAACCCTCGCCTCTGTCAAACGCATGCCAGGATCAATCCAGCTGCGTTTCAAGCACACCGATGGTGGTCTGGTTGTAAAGGGAGATAAGTTGGAAGAATTTGCAATCGCCGGGGAAGATCAGAAATGGTATTGGGCCGATGCACATATCAAAGGAAAAACAGTTGTAGTTTCGTCTCCTTCGGTACTGAACCCGAAAGAAGTCCGCTATGCATGGCAATCGAATCCCGGGGCAACACTTTTTAATGGTGCTGGCTTACCGGCAGCACCCTTTCGTACGGATACCTGGCCGCTGATCACTGAGAGTCACAGACCATACTGATTACGGAAGGTCGCGGAAGGGAAGTACTCGCCGCCGTTGGCGGAGCCAGTCGCTAAGGTGCGGAACACCGCAACCGATTCATTGCAATCAAGGCTCGGAGGAGCAAAGTGCTGCACCGAAAACTTCAGTCGGGGATAAGAACGGCATTCATCGTGGCAGTCGCCGCAGTGAGCGTCGCCGCGCAAGCATCGAACTCGGATTTAAAACTCAGATTCTATAAACCTGCAAGCACATGGACCGAGGCATTGCCGTTGGGCAACGGGCGCATCGGCGCCATGGTATTTGGTGGTCTTGAAGATGAGCGCCTGCAAATTAACGAGAGCACGCTCTGGGGTGGTGGTCCACACGATTACACGAACCCCGACGCGTACTCCCATCTCAACGAGATTCGTCAACTGATCTTCGCCGGCAAGGTAGACGAGGCCGAGAAGCTTTCCGAGAATCTGATGGGCAAGCCGAAGCTGCTTATGCCCTATCAACCGTTCTGTGACCTGCGCCTGCATTTTCCTGGACATGCCCAGGCGACTGATTATCAACGCGAACTTCAGTTGGATGATGCAATTGCAGAGACTGTGTACAAAGCAGGCTCTGTGCAGTTCAAGCGGGAAGTCTTCGTTTCATATCCGGATCAGGTTCTGGTAGTGCGAATCACCGCCAGCCAACCCGGACAGCTCACCTTCAGTGTCGCGATGGATTCGCCGCAAGATGGGACGAACGTAGAAACTACCGCAAAAAACACTCTGGAACTGGTCGGTCAAATCCAGCCTCGGCAAAATCCTCCTTTTTCCTGGACGGGCTCTTGGGACCAGCCCGGTACGCGCTTCGCTGCCATACTAAAAGTATTGCCTGAGGGAGGTTCCGTTCGAGCCGCGCAAGGACATCTCGAGATTTCCGGAGCGAATTCAGTCACCATTCTGTTCAGCAATGCGACCAGCTTCAAGAACTATCACGACATCAGCGGAGACGCTCTCGGCGCGGCTCGAAATTATTTGGCGCGCGCAGCGAAACATTCCTATGATTCGTTGCGACAGAGACATGTAAATGATTTTCGCTCGTTGTTTTCAAGAGTGCAGTTGCGCCTTGGCAAGGGCCAGTCCACGGAGAGCACGGACCAGCGCATAAAGAATTTTGCTGAAAATGAAGACCCTGCTTTGCTGGCCCTCTACTATGAGTTCGGCCGCTATCTATTGATTTCGTCTTCGCGGCCCGGGGGTCAACCCGCGAACCTGCAAGGCATTTGGAACCAGGACCTGCGTCCACCGTGGTCTAGCAAAATGACTACGAACATCAACCTGGAGATGAATTATTGGCAAGCCGATTCCGGGGATCTCTGGGAAACACAGGAACCGCTGTGGAGTTTGATCCGCGATTTGCGCGTTACCGGCGCCGACACCGCACGAGTGGACTACCACGGCAAGGGATGGGTCCTGCACCACAATACCGATCTTTGGCGCGCGACAACACCCGTGGACGGCCCCTGGGGAATATGGCCAACTGGAGGCGTTTGGCTTGCCAACCAGATGTTCGATCACTACGAGTTCAGTGGCGATCGGGAATTCCTGCGGCAAGAAGCATATCCCGCAATGAAGGAGGCGGCCGATTTTGTCCTCAGTACTTTGGTCGAAGCGCCAGCGGGAACTCCATTCGCAGGGAGGTTGGTCACGAATCCGTCAACTTCCCCGGAGAACCGGTATTTACTGAATAACCAGCCTCATTCTCTGACCTACGCACCCACGATGGATATTGAACTTATTCAGGAGCTGTTTGAGAATTGCCGCCGTGCTGCCGAAATCCTGGGCACCGATGCTGAATTCCAGTCTGAACTACAAAAGACCGCAAAGCGTTTGCCGCCATTGCAGATTGGCAAGCGCGGGCAATTGCAGGAATGGATCGAAGATTATGCCGAAACCGAACCGCACCATCGGCACGTTTCCCATCTGTACGCGTTGTATCCCGGGCATGACATCAGTCTTAAGAGCACTCCCGAACTCGCGGCTGCTGCGCAAAAAAGTCTTGAATTACGCGGTGACGGTGGAACTGGATGGTCCACTGTATGGAGGGCGGCTCTCTGGGCGCGCCTTCAAAATTCTGAGCACGCCTACAACAACCTGAAAATCCTGATCACCACGAGCACTCTACCCAACATGTTTGATCTGTGCCCTCCTTTTCAAATTGACGGCAATCTGGGTGGCCCCGCCGCGATGGCCGAGATGCTGGTGCAAAGCACAACTGACGAAATCGCGGTGTTGCCTGCTCTGCCGCGCCAGTGGCCGAGCGGAAGCCTGAAAGGCATTCGTGTGCGTGGTGGCGGGAAGCTTGATATTACGTGGAAAGATGGGCGACTAACCGAGCTTAGGCTGCAATCTGACCATGCAAAGAAGTACACCGTAAGTTACGGAGGCTTATCAGCCGAGATTCAGCTTGAACCTCAAACGCCCCTAGCTTTGAATGGTGCGCTTCATCAAATTTCAGCAAGCAAGGCAGTTCAGCCGCGTCATTAAAAAGCGCTTTATCCTCGCCATCCTTCCCTATAGCAGCGTAGTGCTGTCTCGCGGGCCTGCGCGAGTTGCGCTACGGGATCGCCCGTCGGGTGAAATTCCATGGCAATCGTGCCCTTGTATTTGAGTTCGCCCAGCTTACGAAAGATGTTTTGATAATTGATCTCGCCGGTGCCCGGTTCATGACGGCCCGGAACATCCGCGATATGCACGACAGCAACAAGCTCGATATTCTTTTCCAGTTTCTCAATTAAATTGCCCTCCGCAATCTGTTCATGAAAAAAATCGTATAGAAACTCCACCTGCGGATGGTCCACCGCTCTAACAATCTCAAACGCCTCGGCCGCGGAAGTTAAAAAATATTTTGGATTCTCCTCGGGATCAATCGTTTCAAGCAGAAGGCGGATGGGTGCGCCGGCAATCTTTTTTCCTTCCACCAGCTTCGCCGCCGCCTTCAGCCCATCAATGCAACTCTGGTGCTGGGCCTCGCGGGGCAACCCAGGAACAACATTTCCGGAGAGAAGAATAATACTGGGGCAATCCAGTTTTTCCATCGAGACCAGCGCCTCGCGGAGATCTCCCAATAGCGCCTCCCGATCCGCTAGGTTTGCCAACCCGTGTTTAAGTCCGGCCGTCGCGTCGAAGGTGATGCCGAGCTTCTTGCGGGCCACATTGATGCGGTCAAATTCATCGGGCGTCCAGCGGGCGTATTCACCGACCAGTTCCACATTACTGTATCCGGCCTCCGCCACCTTTTGCAGGCGCTGTTCAAAAGGCAAGTCGCGAAGTATGGTCCACAGCATGACGGAAAACTTTATCGGCAGGTTCGATGGCCCCTCGTTCCGCGGATCGTTCATCGCAGCCTTCGCCCCAAATAAATATTTTGGTTTCAAAGACGTAATACTCAATACGGCGGCTGCAAAGCTCGCCGTAAATGTGCGCCTGTTCATGTTCGATGGTCCTTCCGCTTAAAGTTTTCAGTAAGTGGGGACAATACTACAAAACGGAATTGTCGGCATGGGATTTTGATATGTCATCGCTGATCCCAGCAAAGGATTTATGTACTCGAATTTGTCATTCCGAGGAACGGAAGTGACGAGGACTCTGCTTTCGGATGGCGCAGCACATCATCACTGCAATCCCAATCCCCAAAAAGGAGGCTTCAGCCCCTCGCCTTCAACCGGGAACTGCCAACCGGCAACCGGGAACCGCCCCGCATCAACTCCCACCCCTCCATATACTGACAAAACTTGCACCCCTTCCGCGGCGTCAAATTCAGCGACAAATTCTTCTCCATTACCTCAAATGGAATGATGTACCACAAATCAATCGGCACCAGGTACACCGCAAAAAAGTCCACCGCGCTCTTCGAGTACCGCTCCCGCCTCGCCCCCACCACATTGCACGTGTACGATCCCTTCCTTCTAAACGTCGTGGACTTCACCTGCACCCGCAAAAATCTCCCTTTGTCCTCCACGCCCACGTCGTACGCCGCCGAGTCTCCATGCGGACGTGACACGCTAAACCCCCGCTCCGCCGCCCGCGCCATAAAACACAACTCCGCCCACTCGCCCCGCTCTTTGCACGTCTTAAACGAGCTTCTTCCCGTCTTCATCGCTTCTTCTCCAAACTCGCCGAATCTTCCCTGATCTCTTTCCGCAAATCTTTCCGAGATTTCCCCGCAAAATAAAAACGCAGCCCGCAGGCCGCGTTGAACTTCTAAAGTTTTCATGCTCTGTCATCTCGAGCGAAGCGGATCATTCGCTTTGTGAATGATCCGCGCAGTCGAGAGACCTTGCGTCTTCTTTCGACTTTGTCATTCCGAACGCAGTGAGGAATCTCCTTTTAGGGTTTTGACTTTGATCACTGACAACCGGCAATTGAGAACCGACAACTAAACCCTTATTTCCATCTTATCGAACTCAGTCCCCTAAATGGGACACGCCCTCCACCAAAATATTTCCATCCCTTGCACGCAGATAGCGCGATTCGTGTAATTCCTGCCTATTGACAATACCTTCGTGCGCCCTCTGCCCCAAAGTGATATTGCTTTCATGTTTGGCATTTCGAGCGCAGAGTCACTCCGCAAGCTCATCTGCCGCTTTACTCGCTAACACACTAAGTTCCTTAAATACTCGAGCATTAAATGGATTATCCGCTCCCGCTCTTTGTAAGATTGTTTCCAACTGAACTCTTATCATCCTGTAGATTTGCATCATCTCTCCGACCGTGGGCTGCCGTACGCTGCCTACAAAAGCCTTGGCCATTTCTCGAAAGACGCCTTTGATCGTTCCATCATGAATATAGGCATCCGTCCCATCGAGATCGCTCAAGGATTTCTTAATCCGGTGTTGAACCGACTCGCAGACAATCCAATCATGTTCCCGATGAGCGGTTTTCTCCAATGCAACCGTGAGCCCGAGTTCGAATGGCATGTTAAAGCGTGGAGTTCGAGGAGCGTTTGTGTCTACTTGCACTCTCGAAAGGTCGTGGACTGAATATCTTGATTGCTGGATGAGCGTAAGAATACGATCGAGTCGTCGTTGTCCAAATGGGATTTCCAGAGTTGCTCGAGGAGTGAAGCCGAATGCACTGATAGCGGCGATGTAGGCCAATAGAAGTCTTTCAAATCCAGCATCGTAGGGAATGTTCAGAAAGACTGATGCCGGATTAGTCTTAGGCCTTGCGTTTGGAACTCGTCTTGTGGCCCTTCGTGCTGGCATTCTGGGAGCGATGATTTCTAGCGATAGTCCCCGACTTCTTGGCCCGTATTACGAATTCCCCGGTTTTCGCATCTCGATAAACAGTCCGCTCAAACATACGTACTAGCTCTTTCGTACGCTTCTTGGAGACACCAAGAGTCTTGGCAGTGTCACGTACGGTAGCTGGTCGGCTGTTATCGACTCTAATCGGTTGAGGCATAGCTCTATTATACGTTTCTGCTTTACTCGTTACTATTCATTTATTCGACAAATGAAACGCAGTTACCTCCCACATAATAAGAACGTTTCCTTTCCGCCGATGTACACTGCCAACGCCCATGAACGACGGTCGTCCATTCCCGTTTCGCTGGCTTCTTCCGCTTGCGCAACTGACGTTTTGCGTCGCCATAATGTGGACGGTTTGGCATTATTTGGGGGGTCGAGCATGGAGGCATGTCAAAACTGACGCAAAAACCGTGGAAGCGCCAGCAGAGCAAATCAACTTGAATATCACTTTACCGTTCACTCCCGAGCAGCAACATCAGATAGACCTGGCACAAGCACGCTTTGACTTGCCTGCGTCTTTGAATTTGCCGGCGGGTTTTCTTCAAATTCCTTATGCAGCCTATAGTTCCGAAAAAACTGAGTGGATACCGAAAAATATTGATCCGCTGATATCCTATTTCCCCATTTGGCGATCTCTCACATGGCCGTTCCTGGGGATAGTCTTCTGGTGGATGGTCGGCCGGAGTATTGAAGCGCTCTTCGCAGCACGCACACGACTCATCAGCCCTCGCATCCGCTGGATCGAAGTAATTTGTGGTTTGGCAATAGGGTTTCTCTCTGGAGGTCTTTTCATCATGACCGTCACGGGTTCGGAACCATGGCATGAAAAGGAGCTAATGATGGGACTTGGCTCTGGCCTGTGGACGATCTTGGGAGCCGCGATCGTTGCTACCTTCATCATCCAGTGGAGGCTGCGGCGCCGCGCGAAAAATCAGTTGCAGGAAAGCGCTCAAGGGTTAGTTTGAGCTAGTAGAACGAACTGACTGCCCCACTCAAGCCAAAACCAGGCTTGAATGGGCCACCCGCCAACATTCGGGTGAATTTTCTCATCTTCTGATTTGCTTTTTTTCGCTTCGGAAATTGCGATCTTCATGAATTCTCGATCATTTTGTTCCATGATTTTCCTTATATTGTTGAGGATTGTTCTTGATCCGCGTTTTCGTCTGGTAAGTTGCGATAGGGCTCAGCGGGTGCATCCGAAAGTAAGTTCAATAGAGTGTCACGTGTTAAAACCGGAGAATTTCTACATCTCTCGCGGGCATCCGCAGCTGTAATATCGACTTCTTTAAAGCGCCCTTCTAGTTTGCGAAACTTCGCATAGGCTCCAATATCAAGCGCGTACGCTGAAAATGTTCCCGAAATAGTCTTATGCGTCAGTGCAATAGCAACGGAGTGAATGATTCGATAATCCAGAAGACGATTAAGTAATTCTCGAAGACCATTTTGTTCTTGCAAAGCTTGATCTGGAATCAAAAAGACATTTTCTTGTTTTTCAAGACAGAAACGCGTAATAGCATTTATGCCTTTCAATAAGACATCTTGATCACGTTCTTCAGCGTCGACCTTTAATTCCTGTATGCGTCTTTGAAAAACTTGCAAGCTTAGTAGGCGAACATCGTCTTTGCCGATTTTTTCCTCACCAATTGGTTTTTGGGAGAGCGCTTCCAGCAGAAGTGATAGGAAGTCACGAGGTACGCCACCGGCGGCGAGAACGAGACGATCAAAACCTTCCCCCATAAATAAATCATCGATTTCACTCTTGGTCATGCCAGCTTTTGTACCGTACGCATAGAGGATCTGGCTGATTTGATGAGCGGTACGTGAGAAATTTTCGAAAGTGAAATCCACATTTATGGGTTGATAGTCATGGCGTTCTTGTACGCCGATTGGTTGCTTTCCGCGGTCTGCGAAAAGAGCGCTGGCATGGCGCAGTGTTGCGAATTTGAAATACAGAGGTACATCCTTGCATAGTCGATGAACATAGTCTGCAATGTGGGGTTGAATATTTCGAGGTAGATGATAAAAATCATCAAGTGCAATGAATACAGATTTGACATCATTGGAGAGTGCAAAAAAATCTCGAATTCTTTCCTTGAGCTTCGGCAATAAGAGGTTCAAGTCTCGAATTTTGTTATCGTATTCTTTGTATTCTTTCTCTATAGCAGCTTTCTCTGCTGCATGCTCACTGATGCCGACACCCAATCCGTATCCTGCTGCTTTAAGAGAACTCCCTCCAGTGTTTTCCTTGGAACTCGATTCGCGCACGGTAGCATGCCGTTCATCTGGCGTTTCCTTTAGTTTTGCAAGTTCTGATCGAATTTCATGAATAAGTTCTTTTGATCGCCTCTTTTTACCAAACCACGAAGTTAAGTGTTTTTCAAGTTCGTTGAACAATTGGTCAAGGATTTCAATCAGTACATTGGGAAATGAGTGTTGCTTATAGTCCTCACAATTGACATAAACAACTTTGATATCTTCGCGTATGCGTCTTTCAGTTTCATGTAAAAGCAAAGTTTTGCCGCATCCACGCCGCCCAAAAATGACATGATTCTGCCGAGCCATTGCATCTGAAAGTGCATTTCCACTATCGACGTATTCAACTGGATCGGAACTATCTCGCTGTACGCGAATCCCTTCTTGGACGATCGTGCGTAGCTGAAGAACGCCTCGTGACATATTTACCTCCAAACAAAAAAGGGCCACGGCATCCCGTGACCCTTCACAGTCCGTCTATTGAATTTTGATTGTAGGGCCCTTGTTGCGATGCCACCCTGGCATCAATGGAAAGTACTTAATCATCCGGGAAGGGCACGACTTTCAGTCGTGCCGATAAGCCACGTTTATCTCGAGGGCTTCAGCCCCTGAGGTCCTCAGCGGTTAAAGCCGATCAATAACTAACCTCTTCCGGCATGGCTAAAGCCATGCCCTTCCCAAAACTCCAACGAGCAAAAAGCAGATTCCTCGCAAAACGCTCTGCTCGGAAATGACAAAACATTTATCGATACAGCTTCAGTCCCAACGCTTTCCCGTACCGCTCAAAATCGTGGTCAGTAGAGAAAATCTGCCAGCGGCGGCGATGTGCCACCGCGCAGATCAAAAAATCAATTGCCGATCCTGCAATTCCCCGGCTACGGCAACGATTGTTCATCTGCGCTGCTTCTTCATAATCGGCGGCTTCCAGATGTGGATCATCAAAGGCGCGCAGATAACTACGCAACTTTTCGAACCGTTCCGGCTCGCGAATGCCGGAGAGCAACTCCTGCCGCACTACGCCTGCGATCTGCGCCCGTCCTTCACGCACCAGATCGGCAAGCGCCTCTGTGGCTACCCGCTCTTGCGGGTTCAAGTCGCCAGCTTTGCGACGCAGCGCCAGCGACCATACCGGCGTATCCACCAGCACCATGGCAACCGCCGAAGGCGATTCAACTTCTTCTGAAGCCGCCGGTTTTCTCTTGCCCGGCCCTCTTTCGTCCGGCTTGCTCATGCCCGTCGGCCGCGACGCTCGGCTTTGTAGTCGTACGCCGGGTCGAAGTCGAACTGACCAAAAGCGTCAAGAATCTGTAGTTGCTTGCGCCTCTGAATGTACTCGGCGAGCGCCGCCGTGACCGCGTCTTTCTTGGTCTTGTGATGTCCCGCGCGGCGGGCCTCCTCAATCAGTTTGTCGTCAAGCGCTAAGTTCGTTGCCATGTGTGAATTGTTACACATGGAAATGTGTAAAGCAAATCCAAGCTCTCTACGTTTTACTCCGCATTCTCTAAGTGCCGGAAGGGAAGGGCATGGCTAAAGCCATGCCCTTCCCAAAAACTCTTCGAATGCCGTAGCTTCATACGCTAGCCGTGTGGCGCGGGCGCCCTCGCCCGCGAAGCCTATCCCACTTCTCAAATCCTTAAAACATGGCGGACGAGGGCGTCCGCCCTACACTTTAGCTGCACCCGCTCGTGCTCCCGCAGCTTCCGCAGCGGTAGCATGAGCCGTTGCGCGTCATGATCGATCCGCAGTAGTGGCAACTGGGAGCGTCTCCCATATCCACCAGGCTGGCGAGAGCATCATTCACATGGACGGCGCCCGCGCCGCTTTGTCCAGAAACGCCGGACGCCCGCCCCACACCAGCCTCCCCATGCAAATCGCCCACTCCCTCAGCCGCCGGCGCGTTCAGCGACCGCGGACGCAGGTGCTCGAACAAGTCTCCCTGCTGGCCGGTCAGGAAGCGCAACTGTAGCCAGCGGAAGACGTAATCCATAATGGATTTGGCGAAGCCGATCTCCTGATTGCCGCTCCAGCCGCTGGGCTCAAAGCGCGTGTGCGCGAATTTCTCGCACAGCATTTTCAGCGGAACGCCGTGCTGCAACGCCAGCGAAATGGCGCAGGAGAAGCTGTCCATGAGTCCCGAGACCGTGGACCCTTCTTTCGCCATGGTGACGAAAATCTCGCCGGGGTCTCCGCTCGGATACAGGCCGACTGTGATGTAGCCTTCGTGCCCACCCACGTTGAATTTGTGCGTGACCGACATTCGCTCATCCTGCAAACGATGTCGCACCGCACGCGGCGGGGCCATCGGATTCTGTTCTTCATGCACGTGTGGCGCGGACATTCCTGTCCGCGAAGCCGCGTCTTCCTTCTTCGAGAGCGCCGTCGAACTTCCCGCGGCGGAGAGCGGCTGCGACTGCTTGCATCCATCGCGATACACGGCGACCGCCTTCAACCCCAGCTTCCATGCCTGGATGTACGCCTCCATGATGTCCTCGACGGAAGCATTGTTAGGCAGGTTCACCGTCTTCGAGATAGCGCCAGAGATGAATGGCTGCGTAGCCGCCATCATCTTCAGATGTCCCATGTAGTGGATGGACCGCGTCCCCTTGGACGGCTTGAACGAGCAATCAAACACCGCCAGATGTGCATCGTTCACCTGCGGCGCACCTTCGATGGTGCCCGTAGCGTCAATGTAAGAAACAATCGCATCCGTCTGCTCGTGCGTATATCCCAACTTAAACAAAGCAGTCGGCACGGTGTTGTTAACAATCTTAATCATCCCGCCGCCAACCAATTTTTTGTACTTCACCAACGCCAAATCCGGCTCGATCCCAGTAGTATCGCAATCCATCATGAATCCTATTGTGCCGGTCGGGGCTAGGACTGTTACTTGGGAGTTGCGGTAGCCGAATTTTTCGCCGTGGGCGAGGGCTTCGTCCCAGCAGGCTTTGGAGGCTTCGAAGACTGCGGTGGGGACGTTCACCTTATTGATGTTGTTTACAGAAGCGCGGTGCATGCGGATTACGTCCAGGAAGGGCTCGCGGTTGATGTACCAGCCGGGGCATGCTGCGCCGGGCATTTGCACGGGCGAGACGCCCGCGCCTACATTGGAGCCGAGGTTGGTTTCGGCGAGGCCTTTTTTTGTGGCTTCGGTTGCGGGAGCTAGCGGCTCGCAGAGTTCGGCGATCTTTGAGGATTGCAAATACGCTTGACCGCACATGATTGCGGTTACGCAGGCGGCGTAGTCGCGGCCGGCGTCGGAGTCGTAGGGAAGTCCGGCGGCCATGAGCAGCGCGCCGAGGTTCGCGTAGCCTAAGCCGAGCGGACGATAGTCGTGCGAGTTGCGCATGATCTGTTCGGTTGGATATCCGGCGTTGTCCACGAGGATTTCCTGCGCGGTGATCAGGATGTCAACGGCGTGGCGATAGGCTTCTACGTCAAACGTGCCGTTGGGCGCGAACTTCAGCAGGTTCAGGCTGGCGAGGTTGCAGGCGGAATCATCGAGGAACATGTATTCGCTGCAAGGATTCGACGCGTTGATGCGGGCCGTGTTCTTTGAAGTGTGCCAGCGGTTGACGGTAGTGTCGTATTGCATGCCGGGATCGCCGCAGCGCCAGGTTGCGTCAGAAATTTTGAAGAGCAGGTCTTTGGCTTTGAAGGTCTGCATCGGGCGGCCGTCGCGAATGGCGCGAGTGGAGAAGTCGGTATCACGCATCACGGCGTACATGAAGTCGTCATTCACGCGGACAGAGTTGTTGGCGTTCTGAAAGAAAATGGACGAATAGGCTTCGGAGTCGGGAGAAGATCCGTCGTAGCCAGCGGCGACCAGCGCGTGCGCCTTGGCTTCTTCTTTGGATTTGCACTCGATGAAGTCCACGATGTCGGGATGTTCGACGTTGAGGATGACCATCTTGGCGGCGCGGCGGGTTTTGCCGCCCGACTTGATGACGCCGGCGAAGGCGTCGAAACCCTTCATGAAGCTGAGTGGGCCGCTGGCGGTGCCGCCGCCGCTAAGGCCTTCGGTCTGCGAGCGCAACGGTGAAAGATTGGTGCCGGTGCCTGATCCCCACTTGAAGAGCATGCCTTCGGTCTTGGCGAGGGTGAGGATGGAGTCGAGAGAATCCTGCACGGAGTTGATGAAGCAGGCCGAGCACTGGGGGCGTGTGTATCCGACGACGCCGAATTCGACGTTTTGCGTTTGCGGATTCCAGTGCCAGTTTTTGCCGTCGGAATTGGGCTCGATGCGGTCGCAGCCGACGTTGAACCAAACGGGCGAATTGAAGGCGGCGTATTGGCGAAGAAGTATGAATGCGAGTTCGTCGTGAAAAATTGCGCTGTCTTCCGGCGACTTGAAATAATTTTGTGATGCTCCCCATCCGGTGATGGTTTCGGCGACGCGGCTTACGAGCTGGCGCACGCCAGTCTCGCGCTCTGAGGTGCCGATGGTGCCGTGCAGATATTTTGAGGCGACGATGTTGGTCGCGGTCATGGACCAGTCTTTGGGGGTCTCGACGTCTTTCTGTTCGAAAATGATGTTGCCCTTGGCGTCAGTAATGGCGGCGGTGCGGAGTTCCCACTCGATTTCGTCGTAAGGAGAGACGCCAGCTTTCGAGAAGAGGCGACGGAAGGTTAGGCCCGTGGCTTTCTTCTTCTGTACGGCGTTCTGGGTTGTGGTTGCGGTCGTCGGGGTCGCGCTGGCGGTCTCGGCGGCTGTGGGGGCTCCTTTTTCTTTTACCTCGGCCATTTCTTTGTTTCCTCGTTCCTGCGGATTCTTTGATCCGCTTGCTGGTCGTTTTCGCCTTGTCTCCAGTGCCGGAAGTGCTGGAGGCCGAAGTGGTGCGATTTGGTTCTACTTATTTGATTCTGCCGTCCCTTGCGGGACTCTCGTTCTGTTTCCTTCCCCGGGGTTTACGTCCCGGGCGCGGATGTTGACCTCAGGCGCTAAAGCGCCCGATCAAATTTTTGCCTTTTGGCACGACTAAAGTCGTGCCCTTCCCGTTCGTGCCCTTCCCCAACTGTACCTTTCGTTGCGTCCGTCCATTGTGTACTTCCATATCGTGCCTTCTAAATTTGACGGGCGAGACGCACGTCGCTCCATCGTTTCTCAGGGCCCAAATTTCTTTTAATCGCCGAAGCCGAATGCGGTTTCGGCGGAGGACGTCATCCATTGATTCAGCGCTGCATGGGCCGCGCTGCGTTGGGTTGAATCCTCGATGACTGCGTAACGCACGAAGCATTTGCCATTTTCCAGTCGCTCTCGGTCTGGAGAGCCGGGAAGAAAGTAGCGGCCCAGGGCCATGCCAAGATCATCGGCTTGCGCGATCCGGAACAGGGCGAGCATGCGTTTTCCATCGGTGGCGGAGGCCTCTCCGGGAGCGAGCACTTCTTCTCCCAGGGCGAAGATGCCCGGCTTGCCGGGGACGAGAACAAAGCTGAGGCTCGATTCACAGCGGAACCAGCGGGACCAGGCCAGACGGCGATGGTCGAGTTTGGCTTCGATGCCGTGGCGCGCCAAGGACTCGTTCACCATGAGAGATAAAGCTTCCATACCACCTCCAGCCCTTACTCACAAAGACGGGACTGCTACCCTCTTCGAGCGAGGACTTCCACAGATAGGATTTCAAATCTTTTGTCGTCGCCCCGGGGGACTGTCCAAAGACATTCGGACGGGGAAACGGCCACCGCACAACCTACTTCCGTCCTCTGCGTGGAGGGCGAATCTTTCAAGCGGGAAGCTCTGGCCACCTCTAGCCAAGGGGTTCTCGCCTTTACTCCATATTCCACTTCAGACATCGTGCTTTCAGGGCCGTTTTCGTTTCCGAAATGAGCGCTGAAAACTCTATGGGATGGCAACATTACTCCCGTAGATTGTGGCTGTCAAGAGTTCGTATCTATATATTGTATATGAAGCGCATGAAGCGTAAATGCTGCCGTTTTCGTTAACCTGCGTTACTGGGAGCCACCCTTTTCCACAGCGCGGAAGCCTTCAGGACGAGAAACCAAGGCTGACGGGCTGGGAAAGTCCATTTTGGGAGCCGTTTTGACATCCATCTTGACCTCAGGCCACGACTTGTTTCCATGCTCTAAAGCTACATAGACATCCTCAAAAATCTCTTTGGGAGCAATGCGCAAAGTACCGTCGGAAGATTCAACAAGATAATCTCCGACCTTGCCGTGGTGCTCCCGACCGAGGACATCCACAAACGCGGTGGCCGCGGTGAGCTGCTTTGCTTTGATCAAAAATCTAGTGCGATAGACATGCCATTGGGCAGACGACTTCCTCATCTTGTATCCACCTTTTGGGGGAGGGGAGACATGGTTTGAATTTTGGCCAGAGAACTCTTGTTGGCTGGGAATTGTTAAAGCTGTATGAAACGGTGAAGCGAATTTACGCGCCGGGGAGAGGAGGGTCAATTCCACATTTGTTGTGCAGTGGTGAATTTTTTTAAGGATGAAATCTTAAGCAGAGGAACAGGAGCGCGGCGCACGGGGAATGGCGATTTTTCCGCTGAAGAGTGAGGAATTGGCTGCAATTTAACGCGTGAAGAGATGAAAGCAGCAAACGGCGCAGCGGGATTTCCACATGTCAAGCACAGGAAATGCAGAAAACGAAACTGGAAGTGCCAACCAGTGACCGGCATAATTTGAAGATAATGTAAACAGAACATATGAATATCTCCGATGGGCATCTTCATGGACCACGAAATCACAGGAAGACCATTCGATGGGCGCTGCGGATTTTTACGCTGCTTGCGCTCGTAAGTTTTCTCTGCTTTCGCGCATATGTTATCAAGCGAAGAGCCCATCCGATTGTGAGGTACAAGCCGGAGGTCGAGATCGCGAGAATGCGACCACCGGAAAACGTGTATCCCTGCCTGGTTTTTCAAAGCGAAGGCAAGTCTGATTCCTTGAGCGGTGAGTTTAAGCAATGTAGACCGCAGCTCACCAATGACGCTCCGGTGGAACAATTCGAAATTGACCTAGACCGCGGTGGCTTCGTATTGCGTACGACCGATTTATCAGTGGCGGACGATATGCCCCTGGTCCTTACGCGGACCTATAACACATGGGACAGACGGGTTTATGGTTTTGGCGTGGGCAGCAACCATCCCTACGATATTTATTTTTATGGAAATCGCTCTCCGTACACATATTTAAATGTTGTAACACCCGCTAGCGAGGTGATCCACTTCAACAGAATTTCGGAAGGTACAGGCTACGCCGATGCGGTTTATGAAGATCTGAGAGATTCGAATACTTTGTTTCATGGAGCGCGTCTACGGTGGAACCAGAACCATTGGGACTTGAATTTTCAAGATGGGAGTGTGTATCGCTTTCCTGAGTCCTACTACGCTAAGCGCCCAGCGGAGATGGCAATCGTGGGCATGCGGAATGCAGCGGGCGAGGAAATCAAGTTTGTTCGTGATGCCGCGCGTAATCTGGTCAGAATCACTTCTCCTCATGAACATTGGATCAGGTTCGCATATGATGCGCAAAATCGGATCATCACGGCCAATGATGACGCAAACAGTCTGGTTAAATATTCTTACGATGAAACTGGCAGAGTGGTGGAGGTTAAGGGCGCCAGTGGAGTCCTTTGGTCTTACTCCTATGATGATGGGCGGATCGCAGAGTTGCGCAATTCAAGCGGGGCGATTCTATTCAAGAACAAGTATGAAAAAACCGGACTGATTGCGAGTGTTACGCTGCGGGACGGCCGTAGCTATCGATTCGACTACCTGTTTGGTAAAGGCTATGCCATTGTGGAAACCACGGTTGTTGATCCCAAAGGAAAAGTTCATGTGTTTCATTTCTAGTTTTTTAGCTCCTAAGAGCTTCTACATACTAAAACTTACTTCTGTTATCAGGTGCCTGCCAAATTTGGCGATTGTGCATCCAAGGAGGAGCAAGAATTTCTAAGGAGGAATCATGACAAAAGATCCTGTTTGCGGTATGCAGGTGGATGACAATAAATCTGAGTTCCAGTCGCAATACGGAGGGAAGCAATACACCTTCTGTTCACCAGACTGCAAAGAAAAATTCGAAAAGAATCCGGAGCACTTTGCGCAGAGCGCGGCGTAGGCGCTAAAAGCGTAGGCGCTCTAAAAAGTGAAACCAAGCACCGCACCTGGTGTGTTTATTTGGAGCCCCATTTTTTTGGGGACTGTACATCCGACGGAAGTGTAGACGCTGGCAGTAATCGTGATATTCCCGCCGACTTCCGGGGAATGGTCTGGGCTTCGTAAGGTCCCTCCGTCTTTGTTGCGCTCAACTCCGGGATGACATGATTTTTTTGGATTTGGAAGGATTTGCAGATTCAGGCAGATGCTTCGCGGACAGGAGTGTCCGCGCCATATTGGTTCGCTATTTCAAGCCGGTTACGCGGATGCCGGTGTGGGCTTTGTAGCGGATATTGAGCGTGATGAGCAGGGCGGTGATTTGCTCGAGGACGCGAGCGTTTTCCAGATGGCCGCCATCGAGGGCGCGGACGCCGGGGATTTTTTCCGCGAGGCCGCGCGCGATTTGGTTGGCCCGATCATCATCGCCGCAGACAATCACGTCGGAGTCGAGGTCGGCTTCTCCGTTAAGAAATTCAGCGGAAATATTTTGAAAAGCGGCGACCACCGGTGTTCCTTTCAGAATTTCCGCGGCTTGCTGCGCGGCGGAGCCTTGCCAGATGCCGATTGTTCGGGTGACGCGTCCGCCGATGCTCGCGGCGAGCGGGACGGTGGCGTCAATCAAAATCGCGCCGGGTTTCAGAGTGGATTTGATCTGTTTGAGCAAACGAACGTGACCCTCGAAGGGGACGGTGAGGACGATCACGTCAGCGGCGGATGCGGCGGCGATATTGTCTGCACCGGAAATCTTTGATTGAGAAGCCCGCGTCTTTATTTTGTCGGCAGATTCTTGGGCGCGGGCGGCGTCGCGCGAACCGATGATGATGGTTTCTCCGGCGCGGGCCCAGCGGAGGGCGAGTCCGAAGCCTTCTTTTCCGGTGCCGCCCAGGATTGCGATGGTCATGGGGAATATTGTCGCATGAACGGCAATGTGGATTCCCGATCTGGGGCCTGCCTCGCCGGGTCTGAGACCCGGCGCTACACGAGCAGGATGCTACACGAGCACTAGGCGAATTCTGGTTCGAGTGACTGTTCTGCGGTCAGAGAGGCGACGGGAGCTTTGATCTTGATGCGCGTGTAGGTGGTGTTGCGCTCGGCGGGAATGCGTCCGGCTTCGAGGATTAATGATTGGAAATCTTCGGGGCTGGTGTACTGACCGGCGGTGGCTCCTGCTTCGCGCGAGATATTTTCTTCCATCAACGTGCCGCCGTAGTCGTTCGCGCCTGCGTGCAGGCAAAGCTGGGAGAGGTCGCGATTCAGTTTCACCCACGAAACCTGAATATTGTTGATCGCGCCCGCGAGCATGACGCGTGCCAGCGCATGGACTTTTAAGTGCTCGGCGAGGGTGGGGCCGGAGCGGGCTAGTCCCTGCTGAAAGAGCAGCGTGTTCTGGTGAACGAAACCGAGAGGAACAAATTCGGTGAAGCCTCCGGTCTGTTGCTGGATTTCACGGAGGAGAAGAATCTGGTTGACCCAATGCGCGGGCGTCTCGATGTGTCCGTACATGAGCGTGGAGGTGCTGCGGATGCCGACGCGATGCGCGGTGGTGATAACTTCCTTCCATTGTTCCGTGGTGAGCTTGTTGCGGGAGAGAACGTGGCGGACCTGGTCGTCGAGAATTTCGGCGGCGGTGCCGGGGAGTGTGTCGAGTCCGTTGTCGCGCAGCATGGAAAGGTAATCGGCGAGCGGCATACCGGTGAGCTCGACGCCGTAAACGATCTCCATGGGCGAGAAGGCGTGAATGTGCATGGCGGGCAGCACGCGTTTTACGGCGCGAAGAATGTCGCGGTAGTAAAACGGAGGCAACTCGCGCGGCAGGCCGCCCTGGATGCAGACTTCGGTGGCGCCCAGTTCCCAGGCTTCGATGGCTTTCTCGGCGACTTTTTCAGGCGTATGGAAATAGGTGTCGTGTTCGCGCGGGCCGCGGCTGAAGGCGCAGAATTTGCATCCGACGAAACAGATGTTGGTGAAGTTGATGTTGCGGTTCACGACGTAGGTGACAAGATTTCCCGCGAGTTCACGGCGAAGTTCGTTGGCGGCGACGAGGAGTCCGAGTAGATCGTCGCCTTCGGCGTGCACGAGTAGCAGGGATTGTTCGCGCGTGAGTTCGCTGCCGTCTAGAGACGTCAGAGTATTTTCGAGGGTATCGCGGACCGGAGCGCTGAGTCGCGGCGAAATTTCAGTCCAGTCGAGAGAAGGGAAGCTTTGCAGTTCTGAGTCGGGCAGCGGTCGGGGCATGGCGTTCTCCTACAGGTGCAGCTTATCCAATTACAGCTTACCGAAATAAGTCGGTCTTTGCAGGGCGGATTAAATCTTTGGCGCTGCCCTTTTCTTTTTTGTAAGCAGATTGATAAGCGAAGCCGCGAATGATGCAGGCAGGTGTGCGGGCCAGCTTGCCGCAGACCAGGCCGGCGGCGCTGGCGAGTTCATCGGCCACGGCTTCCAGCGTGATGCGGAGCGGGTAGCCGTGCGAGTCGCTGCGTCCACGATAGTCGTGCAGGGGCTTCATTCCTGCTACACCGATGGCGACTTCGGTGAGTCCTTCGCGCCAGGGGCGGCCAAAACTGTCACTGATGATGACGGGAATGGAAAGGTGCAGATGCTTCTTGAGTTCGCGGTGAATGCCGGCGGCGGAGGCATCGGGATCTTTGGGGAGCAGGAGGGCGTGGCTGCCGCCGTTGACGTTGGAAACATCCACGCCGCTGTTGGCGCAGATGAAGCCGTGGCGGGTTTCGGTGATGAGCACGCCGCGCTTGCGGCGGACGATTCGCTTGCTCTCGGCGAGCGCGACTTCGGTGACGCGGGCGTCAAGATTGTAGCGGCGGGCCCAGGCTCCGGAGGCAGCGGAGGGATGGATGGAATCGAGTTCGATCAGTTGTCCTTCGGCCTTGGAAACGATTTTGTGCTTCACAACCAGAATGTCGCCTTGGATGAGATTCAACTTCTGGTTTGCCAGGGCTTGGAGGATCTTTTGGGCGATGGAATCTCCGGGCATGATCTCATCCGAGAACGGAATGGGAATGATGCGGAGTTCTTGCGCGGGTGCTTTCATTTTAATCGCGCTATAAGTTTACGGCGGCAGGATAGCTGGCAAATCCCCATTTACGGACCAACTGCTGGGAGCGCGTTTCTCCGGAGGCGGATGCGAGTTTGTAAAGGTCGGAGGGATTGTCAATGTCGAGACCGATTCCGGGGAATTGAAGCACGACGCACGGTTTGCCCGTTGCGCAGGCAGCAGCATGATGCGGCTTGAAACTGTCATTGCCGAAACGCAGAGGAAACAGTCCGGCGGGGCGGCGCAGGATGGCGTTGGTGCCGCGGCCGTCGGAGGCGGGGACGATCACGGAGCCTTGTTCGGGAGCGGTGGCGATGATCTGGTTGAGTTCTTCTGTTTGAATGAGCGGAATGTCGGCGGGAATTACGATCGTGGTTTCGATGCCGCGCGATTCGCAGATATGCGTGGCCATTTCGATGGCGCCTGTTTCCCCGGGATTGAATTTGTCGGCGATGACCTCGCAATGAAAATTATCCGCAAGTTCAAGCGCATACGGATCACTGGTGACAAGGCAAGTATCGATGCTGCTGGCGGAGACTGCGGTCAGCACGTCCCACAACATGGCGTGGGCAAGCGCGGTGCGCTCCGGCTGGTCTAAAACCAAAGAGAGCCGCTGCTTGGCGTTCACGAGATTTTTTACGGGGATGAGGAGCATGTTGTAATCGTCCGTTTAGATGCCGCCCGAGGCAGGCTGTGATCCCGCGCCCGCTGCTGCAAGAGTTACGCGGGCCAAATTAATTCTATCTGCAATCCTTTTCATCACAGTTGCCGTGCATTCCACGCGAAGGCCGGATTGCTGGAGTTCATCGGCGGCGGCGCGGTCGGCGTCGTCCACGACCAGCACATCAAGGAAGTCGCGGTAGCAGGTGGCGACTCCAGCGATTGAGACTGGCAGGCCTTTGGATTCCATCAGGATTCCTGCCGGGCCGGAGACGGCGGCATTCCCGATGATGGGACTGACGGCGGCGATCGTGGCGTTGGTGTTGCGCAGGGCCGCCCGAACTCCGGGAACGGAAAGAATGGGCGCAATGCTGGTAATGGGATTGCTGGGCGCCAGCAGAATGGTTGTGGCGGACATGATGCAATCAATCACCGCCGGCCCGGGGCTGGCTTGCTCGATCCCGGCGAAATAGACGGCGTTCACCGGGTCCTGATACCAGCGCTGCACAAAATATTCCTGAAAGCTGAGTTCGCCGATGGGCGTATCCACGCGCGTTTCGATGTGCGAGTTGCTCATGGGAAGAATGCGCGCGCGAATGCCGAGCTGCTCTGAGATTTCGGCGGTGGCCTCGGTCAGGGTCTTGCCTTCGTGCATTAATTTTGTGCGGCAGAGGTGAAGTCCAAGATCGCGGTCGCCCATATTGAACCAAACGGGCTGGCCGAGCTTCTTCATGGTTTGCTGGCAAAAAAATGTTTCGCCCTTCACGCCCCAGCCGCGCTCTTCGCTGAGCAGGCCTGACAGAACGTAGGTAATGGAATCCACGTCGGGAGAGACGTAGAGCCCCCACCATTCAAGGTCGTCGGCGGTGTTCACAATGATAGTGAGGTCTTCTTCGGGGACGACCTGGCGCACGCCGTCCACAAACTTCGCGCCGCCGGTGCCGCCGGTGAGAACGACGATCATGCCGCCCTCTTGTCTTGGGCAAAGCCTTGCGGATCGGCCGCGGCGCGGAGTTTTTGCGACGAAAGATTCTCACGTGTTAGCACGTCTGGAATAAATTCTGGATAAATGGGAAGACGCTGGATCAGTTTTTGCCCCTTGGCTTCGGTGCGAAGCCTTAACTGCTCAAGATGTGGCCAGGGGCGCTCGGGATTAATGAAATCGGGCGTGAGCGGAGAGATGCCGCCCCAATCGTTGATGCCAGCATCGAGCAAATCGTGATAAGGACCGGTAAGATTCGGCGGCGCTTGAATATTCATACGCGGCATGAGCAGGCGGGCGATGGCGACGGTGCGCAACATCTCTCCGTGCGATGGTTCGGGCCAATGGCTCATGGGAATTTCGGGCTTTACGCGGAAGTTTTGAATGATGACTTCCTGAATGTGGCCGTAGCGGTCGTGCAAGTCACGTATGGCCAGCAAGGTGTCCACGCGGTCTTCGAGGCTTTCCCCGATTCCGATGAGGAGGCCGGTGGTGAACGGAACGCGCTGCTTTCCGGCTTCTTCCATGCTGCGCAATCGCTTTGTGGGAAGTTTGTCGGGAGCGTTGTCGTGCGCGGCGTCTTTGTTCAGTAAAGCCGCGTTCGTGGTTTCAAGCATTAGACCCATGCTGGGAGAAACAGCGGCCAGACGAGATATCCACTCGGCGCTGAGCAGACCAGGATTGGGATGCGGAAGCAGCGAGGTCTCGCGCAGAACTAGTTCACACATTGCTTCTAGGTAGTGAAGCGTAGATTTGTAGCCAAGATGGCGAAGGGTTTCGCGCATCTCAGGGAAAATCAATTCTGGCTTATCACCCAAACTGAAGAGAGCTTCCGTGCAGCCGAGCTTTTCTCCGGCACGCGCGACTGCAAGCACTTCTTCGGGAGTCATGGTGTGCGCACCGGGCTGGCCGGGATCGCGGCGGAATGTGCAGTATCCGCAATAGTCGCGGCAGAGGTTGGTGAGCGGGATAAAAACTTTTCGTGAATAAGTAATGATGCCGGGCTTGAGCGCTTCTTTAGCGGCGCGAGCGGCGGCGAGGAGCGCGGGAAGTTCGTCGTCGGGGCAGGCGATCAGGCGCAGGGCGTCGTGTTTCGATAGGGGCTGCGTTGCGAGCGTAGCAAATTCTGCGGCGTGTTCGCCGGATTTATGCTCGCCGATTGTGGGGAAGAAGACTCCCAAAGTTATTCCTGACGCGCGAAAATGCAGGCCTGATGAGGAAAATGATACATGATATTGGTGCTGGTGCGGTTGAGTTTGGCTTGCCAAACCAGAAGTGGGACCTTTGACCTCTAGGGAAGAAGCGCAGGCAGATTGCGAGCGCTGTGGAGAATGCGGATGATTTGTAGGGGTTTCTTTTGCGGATCGTAAACAATCAGATAGTTCGAATACGGTTGCACCACCCAGAAACGGACAGGAAGTGAGGTCAACTCTTTTCTAACGCGGCCCGCTAGTGGCGAGGCCGTGAGAAAATCGCACGCGCGAAAGACTGCGTCCTCGACCCGATCGGCTGCCACCGAATTGTCTTGTGCTATGAAACTCCAAATGTCGAAGAGGTCCGCTATAGATTGCGGCGTGAACAGATAACTGCTCATCCGCGCCGTGGTTTATCGAAGTAGGCGCGCTTTAGCTCGGCAAGCTTGGAACGCGCGGCATCTGCTTCGGTCAATTCTCCACGCTGAGCAGCTGCATAGCCTTCGTCAATCTTGGCGGCAATTTCTGAGCGATTCTGTGCCAGCCAAGCCTCTTGTTCGTGAAGCATGGAAACGGCGTGTTCCACAAATTCATCCACCGTTTTGTAGGAACCTTGCTGGACATCCTGCTTGATCAGTTCTTCCAGTTCGGGTTTGAGGTGGATTTCCATGGTGTCATTGTACGCGAGGCGCTTCGGTCTTTTCGAGACCAAACCTCAGATTGAACGGACTGCAGATCCTCTATAGTACGCACTGATTTTCGCTTCGCAGCCTTGGAGTACTCCGGTCGATGAATATCAAGGCTTAGCTATATCTATCAATTGTTGTCTCATCACTTCAATCGCGCTTCGGCTTCGGCGAGCCAGCCGCGGCGCAGCTTTTCAGCGGGAATGTTCGACAGATAGGGCTTGATATCGAGAACCGGCGTGCCGTCCAGCATATCCACGCCGCGCACATGCAACTTGAGTCCGTCGCGGCGAAGCAGTTCCACCACGGTGAAGCCAATCGGATTTGGGCGGCGCGGAGAGCGCGTCGCAAATACGCCATGCGGACGGTTGTCGGCTGGCGGAGTGCCTAGCAATTCAAATCCCCCGGAGCGGTCGAACTCCCACAGAACGATGAGGTGCGAGAAACCCTCTATGTCGGTGAGTCCCAGCTCGAGATCTGGCAGGATCATGAGCGTCCCTTCGGCCTCATGCTTCGCGCCTAGCCCCTTGGGAACCTGGCTGGCCTCTTTGTAAGGACTACTCACGAATCCGATCGGTTGCGGCGTAAACATGGGAAAGCGGGCCTCCAATTCCATATTAGCGCGGTTGATTATTCGTTGGGTGAAGCGATGTGACGCGCAATCGCGCGTTAAGAAATGTTTTCCGAGACGCCGGAACTTTCTTAGTTGCAAAAATTAGGCCTTGGCAGAGAGCGTGCGCATCTTCTCCGCGTGAAATGATCCCAATTGGTCTACGGATGGGAAAGATCGCGGAGTGGTAAATGTGCGCTCCGGCGGCGTAGTTCCTGTTTGCAGCGCGTGGGCCAGCATTTCGATTGCCTGTCCGGTATTAGCGGGATTAACCACCGTGGCTGCGAGCAGTCCGCTCTTCACCCACGATTGGCCGGTTTTTGAAACGCCGTCGCATCCCAGGTAAGGCAGGCTTAGCCAGCGGTCGCGTCCGGATTCCTCACTCAATTCCTGGAAGGCCTTTTTCGCGCCGACGGCCATGGCGTCATTTTGTGCGGCGATGACGTCAACCTTGGTTTGCAGGGAAGTGGAAAGTTTCAACCATGCGCTAAGCGCTTTGTGCGCGCTGCCTTCGGTCCAATTGCCCTTCATCATTTTAAGCTGGATATTGTCCGGCTTGGTTTCGCACATTCCGGCGGTGCGCTGTTTGGCGGCCAGGCTTTCCGCCGGGCCTTGAATGTAAAGGACCGTCCCACCATTGGGCAGCAACGCGGTAAGTTGCTTCCCCTCGATGCGGCCAATTTCCTCGTGGTTCGAAGTGACGGCAAAAATTGGCGCCTTATAGGACCGGCGCAGTTCAGCAATGTAATCCACTTCGCGGTTTAAGACGACCCAGGCAATTCCAGCAGACGCGGCGGCGCGGGCCACTTGCGGCAATGCGGTACCCCCGATCGGTTCAAACAGAATGCCTGCAGGGTGCGATTCGGGACTCGACTGGATGATCTTAAGGAGCTGTTGGCTTTGCAGGATGCTGTCGCTTTCGGCGTACATCAGCTCAAGGCCAACGCCCAGCCGCCGTGCAGCCTCCGCTGCCGAGGCAGCTTGCTCCATTTGATAATCGTTATCGTTGGTAGTGAGCGAGACGACAAAGTTCAGCTTCTTCATGGGAGCCCAGTCGAATGATATTCCCACTTTGGCGTGGACGCATGATTACCGGAGTAATGCAACGATATCGTTTTCGACTGAAATTTCAAGGGCTGGCGTGTTGATTTTCCCGGTTGTGGCCCGAGCCTAGGCTTCCAACGAAGGGTTTTTGAAGTCTTTCGCCCGACATTCGGTTCTATCAATTAAATCAATCGGAACGAATGGAAATGCATTGGAAAACCAGATGTTCGGTTGTGGAACCGGCAGAGATTGTCATAGCGGCTGGGGTGTGCTAGGGTTAGTTCAATTCACGCCAACTAGCTCCCACAATCAATCCCGCGCCGTAGGTTGTGGCCCGTAAAACAAGCGTGTCAAGCAGGGTGACGCATGAAAGAAACAGCGGAAAGCTTACCAGCCGAACGTGCCCCAGAAAATGAAAGTTTTGGAAACCGCCGCCTGATCCGGCCTTCATTGGCCCGGAATGATAACCACAGCCATATCAACCATCCGCCGGCACCCGCAGGCGAGCGGCGTGAGCGACCCGAGCGTGCAGAACGCGGAGGCGATCGGCATATGGGCGGGAAGAAATCTTCGCCTCCGGAGCAGACCAACGCTGAAAATTTCTATTATCAGAAGCAGATGCAGTCAAAGACCGCCATGGTAATCGTGCTGCGCGACGGCGAGCAGGTCCACGGAGTCATCGAATGGTATGACAAGTGTTGCATCAAGGTAAACCGTACCAGCGCGCCGAATGTTGTGATCTATAAACCTTCCATCAAATATATGTATAAGGAAGGCGAGAACGTCAGGAAATAACGATACATTCCACCGACTTCTTGTCGAGTAAATTCAAATTGCGCGTCAGAAGATTGCTCGTACAGCTCTGACAATTGTCATCTCCGCTGAATGATAACCACCACTGTTGCTCTGAAGAAGGCTCCTCCACAATGACGACAGATCAGTTTGGGAGGCTCCTTTGCCATCAACAGCGCATTTTTCCGTCCGAATCAGGATTTTCACTGTAGGTGTGCTTGCCACATTGCTGTGCGCGCAAGTATTTGCGACGACGCGTTCCGGAGATAAAGATCTCGTTATCCGGAGTAATGGGCAAGAACCTCCCCGATTAACTTTCGCTTGTGATCGCTCCACGCCGGAACTTGCCACGCTGTTTACTCCACAGTTGATCGCCGATTTAAAGGAATTGCACGCAGGCATCGCTCTTTCTACAGAAGACTTTAGTCCGGCCCGTGCGCAGGTGGTCCAGCAATTGAATGCGGCAGGCATTCCCATGACGGCGTGGATTGTACTTCCCAAAGAACAGGGTTATTACGTGAATGCAAGCAATGCTCGGCAAACTGCTGAACGTTTTGCGGAATTTGATAAATGGACGACCGCCAATGGCTTGCGATGGGAGGCGGTTGGTCTTGATATCGAACCCAATTTCAGCGAGTTCTCGAATTTCCACGATCATAAGTTGCGAGTGGTGTGGGCCATGCTCAAGCGTGCGGTTGATGCCAAGCGAGTTCAACGCGCGAGGGAGGCGTACTTGATGTTGATTGGGAAAATCCGGTCGCGTGGATACTCCGTGCAGACTTATCAACTTGAGTTTATTGTTCCCGAACGTAAGGCGCATTCCACATTGCTGGAGCGGATTTTAGGAGTGGTGGACGTTCGCGGCGACGACGAAGTGCTGATGCTTTACAGCAGTTTTAATCACAAAATGGGGGCGGCGATCATTTCGCAATTTGGCCCAGACACACAGACGGTTGCCGTTGGCAGCACCGCTTCCAGTGGAGATGCTGCGATGGACAAGAAATACCCTCCGTTGGATTGGGATGAATTCTCGCGCGATCTGCTTGTGGCCCACCATTTTTCTCCGGTGATCGGCGTGTATAGCCTGGAAGGTTGTGTTCTTCAGGGCTTCATTCCACGGCTAAAAACGATAGATTGGAGCCGGAGCGTAGTCATTCCTGCCTCTTCGGTGCAAGATGCATTTCACTTTGCCCGCGGTGTTCAGTCTGTGCTATGGCTCGGTTCACATTTACTTTATTTCGTTGCATTCTTTCTTTTGGCCATAATCTGGTTTGTCAGAATGTTCATAAACTGGCGCAGACGAAAGCGAGAAGCACGAATGAAGAAGTTGCAGCCTGCAAGCGCCCGACGTTAGATGACCTGAGAATTGTCGCGATTGACTCTACCGTTTCCTAATGTAAAAATCAGCCGCCTTTAGTTCGGTTACTTTTTCGCTGGGGACTATGCCGGTCACACACACATCCGCGCCCGCACGCGGGCAATTACTGCGCATTCTCGGCGTTAGCTTTGGTGTGGCCGTTAGCATTGGGACGATCATTGGCGCGGGAATTCTGCGCACGCCGGGAGAAGTTGCCGGGCATCTGCAAAAGCCCTGGCTGATTGCGGCAATTTGGCTCCTCGGAGGAGTTTATGCGCTGCTGGGAACTCTTTGCGTAATTGAACTTGGCACCATGCTGCCGCTCGAAGGTGGATGGTACGCCTATGCGCGGCGGGCATTTGGTCCTTATGGCGGGTTCGTCATCGGCTTGATGGATTGGATTGTCCAATCAGTCAGTATGGCTTATACGGCTACCGCGCTCGGTGAGTTTTGTGTTGAGTTGTGGCCGTCGTGGCAAGGGAAGATTCGGCTGATCGCCGTTGTGGTTATTGCTGTCCTTACAGTGTTGAACTGGATAGGGTTGAAGCTCGGCAGCCGGGCGCAGGAGGTAACGAGTGCGATTAAGGCATTGGCTTTAATGGGATTAGTCGTGGTGTGCTTCGCGCTTCCCAAGTCTGACTCTGTTGCAGTCCCCGGCATGAGTCCAGGAATTTCTCACGAAAGTTTGCTGCTGGGGATTGTTCTTGCCCTTCAGGCGGTGATTGCGACTTACGACGGATGGTACAGCGCCATTTACTTCATGGAAGAAGATCGCGATCCCGCGCGGAATCTTCCACGATCGGCACTGGGCGGGGTACTGCTCAGCATTTTTATTTTCATGCTGATCAATTTGGCATTTATGTATGTGCTGCCTATCCATATGCTGGCGGCTTCTAAAATTCCGGCAGCGGACGCGGCATTCGTAATTTTAGGCAGTCAAGGCAGAAAGTTCGTTCTAATCATTGCGATTGTTACCCTCATCAGCCTGATTAATTCCTTGATGCTCATCGCGCCGCGCATTCTGTTTGCCATTGGCCGTGACGGATTGTTTTTCCGTGGCGTGACCAATATTAATTCCGGAGGCACGCCTGCCATCGCACTCGGACTTAGCTCGGCGATCGCCATTGCATTGATTCTCTCGGGAAATTTTTCACGGCTCATTGCCATTGCTTCCGTAATGTTTGTGGCGATTTATATTTGCGGATTCGCTGCTTTGTTTGTTTTGCGCAAGCGCCAACCCGACCTTGTGCGACCTTTCAAGGTTTGGGGTTATCCGTGGACGCCTCTGATTGTTCTGTTGGGCTCAATTGCTTTTCTGGTGGGATCAGCGGTTGAGGATTGGATTAGCGTAGTGTTTACGCTGGGAGTGATTGTGCTGACGTATCCGGTGTATCGGCTGATGCAGAATAGAGTTGGATAAACAGTTAAAACGCCTCCGGCTACAATCACTTCCTGCCGCGTCCGATTTTCTTAATGCGTACCACAACTTCTTCATGCGCTATAAGACGGCCTTCATTCATTTGTTGAAGCCCACTGCGCACAAGACTGTCCTGGTACGCATGAAGCTCGATGTAATTAGTGATGGCTCCGAGAATATAAACGTTATGATCGGATACATTACTCGCCATATTTTTTAGGTAACCTTTGCCGCTTTTACAACTTCGGCAGCACAATCCCCTTCTGCGACTGATATTTTCCTTTGCGGTCCGCGTAGCTGGTTTCGCATACTTCGTCGGACTGGAAGAAAATGATCTGGCAGAGACCCTCATTGGCGTAAATCTTTGCCGGGAGAGGAGTTGTGTTGGAGATTTCCAGCGTTACAAAGCCTTCCCACTCCGGTTCAAAGGGCGTGACGTTGACGATGATGCCGCAGCGCGCGTAGGTGGATTTGCCCACGCAGATTGTCAGCACGTCGCGGGGGATTTTGAAGTATTCGACCGAGCGCGCTAGCGCAAAAGAATTCGGCGGCACGATGCAAACGCTTGATTGCACAGTGACAAACGACTTTTCGTCGAAGTGCTTGGGATCGACAATCGTAGAGTTCACGTTGGTGAAGATCTTGAACTCATCGGCTACGCGCAAGTCGTATCCATACGAAGAGAGACCGTAGGAGATGCAGCCTTCCCGTACCTGCTTCTCGGAGAAGGGGTTAATCATGTCGTGTTCTTTGGCGTTTTTGCGGATCCAGCGGTCACTTTTCAGCATAGCTCTCCTGGGAAAGTTGGCAGTTTAAATTAATTGTGGCTGGTGAAAACTGAAGTGCCAGCATCTTACGGGACAATGGGGGCCGTTGACAATCTCCCTTATGTTCCTTAGCATCAATCACTTGGTGGGATTTGATTCCGCTTGGGGGTTTGCCACCGTGATCAAGCTCGACATTATCAACGAAGTTTGCGAAAAGATGGGCTCCGGCTTTACCAAAAGCAAGGCGGAAATCGCCGTGGAGACTGTCTT
>JANWKU010000101.1 GCA_025451215.1 Terriglobales bacterium | reverse complement strand
GAGCTAGCCGATGTGATTTACGAATTCGGTGAGGAAAGGAGGTCGCGGAGAATCGCCAGAGCCATTGTCCGGTCGCGGCCGATACAGACGACTGCGCAACTCGCAGCCGTAGTATCAGCCGCGGCCCGGTCAATGAAACATGAGCGAATTCATCCGGCGACCAGGACTTTTCAAGCTCTCCGAATATTCGTAAACCGTGAACTGGACGATCTGCGGGAGCTGATGAAATTCGCCCCGCAGGCGCTGAAACCGGGCGGAAGGTTAGTAGTTATCAGCTTTCACTCGCTGGAAGATCGCATCGTGAAAGATGCGATGCGCGAGGGAGCGAAGCAAGGTCACTACGAGCTGCTGATGAAGAAACCGCTGACAGGCAGCGAGGAAGAGATTGATCGCAATCCGCGGGCGCGCAGCGCAAAAATGCGGGCGGCGGAAAAAGTTTAGATGTAACAAGAACGACAAAGCAACAAAGACAACAAAAACAGAATTTGCAGTATCCGGGCTGTGGTAGGCCTGGAGGAAATAAAAATGTACACAGGCAATTTGATTAACGATCTCATCAACACCGTCGAGCGGACGCAAGACCGGGCCGCGGAACGCACCCGCAAAGAAAAACTGGCCTACTGGTATTTGCTTGCGGAGTGTGAAATGGCAATGCTCGAATCGAATCTAGTCGGGGTGGCTTAATGGCAGCAGCGGCGAGCGCAAGAGTGGTTACACATGCCAGCAGACGCAAGTCATGCTGGACGGGAACACCGGAAGTTTACTTCACCAAAGCCATTGATAACTCCCGCCTGGTAAAAGTGGAAGACCCGCGCCGCAGCCGCGAAATGAAGCAATTCGCCATCGCTCTGGGCTGTCTGTTCTTACTGGTCATGACCTTTACCTGGCAGCATTTTAAGGCCATCGAATACGGCTACAAGATCGAAGCTGTCCGCAGCCAGCGGGATGGGTTGCTGGAAATCAATCACGCGTTGCGGCTGGAACAGGCATCGCTGCGCGATCCCGAACGGATTGACGTGCTGGCGCGAAAACTGGGAATGCAGCCGTTGCAAGCCGGACAGGTGATCCGGATGGATGCCACTGCATCAGATGCAAGCGGCCCGGTGCTGGCAAGCGTGACGACCCCGGAAATTCTGCCGAGGCGCTAGCGGCGCGCAGAGTTCTCTGCCCTTGGGTGGCATAAGGGTGGCATCGGTTCATGGCGGCTGACTCGGCAAGAGCAAGCCGCCAAATTTTTCTGAGTCTTTACCGCAGCGCGAAAGCGTTGCGCCGCCCAAAACGATCCGAGGAAATACGGTGGCCGCAAGCACAGCCCGCAACAACACCAACCTCCGACTCTACCTCCTTGGCGGCATTTTTCTTTTTTGGTGCGGCGTCATCTGCATGCGCCTGGTTTACCTGCAAATTTTCTGCTACGGCGAATTTGAACAGCGTGCGCAACACCAGCAGCAACGCACCGTGGAAGTGGCGGCGCGCAGGGGAGTGATTTACGACCGCGCAGGCCGTGAGCTTGCCATGTCTATTGCGGTGGATTCCGTTTTCGCGGTACCCACGGAGATTCCGGACCTGGCCGGAACAGTTTCGCTGATTACGCGAATCACGCGCGATGATCCGCGGGAAATTCTGGCAAGGTGCGAGGCCAGCAAGAGCTTTTGCTGGATCAAGCGCAAAGCCGACGCGGAGATGGCGGACCGCATCCGCAGCCTGAACCTGCGCGGCATCCACTTTCAAAAAGAATCCAAACGCTTCTATCCCAAACGCGAGCTGGCGGCGCAGGTCCTGGGATATGTGGGCATGGACGACGAGGGCCTCAGCGGGATTGAGCGCGAGTACAACGACGAGCTCGAGGGCAAACCGGGTCGCATGCTCATCAATGTGGACGCCCGCCGCCAGTGGTTCGGCAGCGTGGAGAAGCAGCCGGAGCCGGGGCAGAACATTGTGCTGACCATTGATCAGCAGATCCAGTACATCGCTGAGCGGGCACTCGACGCCGCGATGGAAAAGACCCACGCGCTTTCCGGAACGGTGATCGTGGAAAATCCACATACCGGCGAGATTCTGGCACTCGCTAATAGCCCCACGTTTAACCCGAATGTTTCGAGAGCGATCAAACCGCAAAACCTTAAAGACCACGCGGTCAGTGACATTTATGAACCCGGCTCGACGTTTAAGCTGGTGACCATCGCGGCGGCACTCGACCAGAAGCTGACCACGCCCAACGAGATATTCGATTGCCAGATGGGTTCCATCGTGATTGACGGCGTGCGAATCCATGACAGCGAACCGCATGGATTGCTGCCGGTTTCAAGCATTCTGGCGGAATCGAGCGACGTAGGATCCATTAAGATCGCGCTGCGGCTAGGCGACCAGCGTTTTTATCAATATATCCGCGCATTTGGTTTTGGTGATCAAACCGGAATTGAATTGCCCCATGAAACGCGCGGCATGCTGCGACCGCTGAACCGGTGGTCTCGCGTTTCTCTGGCTTCCACCTCGATGGGCCAGGGGATTGGAATTTCCGCCGTCCAGCTTTCCGCTCTCATCTCAACGATCGCGGACGACGGTGTTCACGTCACCCCACACATTGTGATGAACACCAATGCGCCACAGTCGCCGGTGCAGACCGTGGCCTTTCACCCTACTGATGAGCGCCGGGTGATTTCTCCGTTCACCGCCGCGGAGATGAAACAAATGATGCAGGGCGTGGTGCTTTCCCCCCATGGCACGGGAAGAAGAGCGGTGCTCGAAGGTTACAGCTCGGCCGGAAAAACCGGCACGGCACAAAAGATTGATCCAGAGACCAAGGCATATTCGCACACGAAATATTGGGGATCATTTGCCGGGTTTGCGCCGGTGAATAATCCGGCCATTGTAGTGGCCGTGATTTTCGATTCAGCGCAGGGTCCACACCAGGGCGGCCAAATCGCAGCGCCAGTTTTTCAGAGCGTCGCACAGCAGACACTCGAATATCTGCACGTACCTCACGACGTAGAGCTGCCACAAAGCCGCCAGCTTCTGCTGGCAGAAAGACGCGTTAAGGACAAAGACCTGGAAGAAGGTTCGCCTGACCATCTGGGCGATAGCGTGGAAGTCGCCGACGCGAATACGACCGACAGCATCCAGCCCAGGCCAGCGGACAATTCTCATTCCATTAGTGTTCCCGAACAGACCTCGGGGAACAACTTAGTGCCCGCATCGCTCACTCAACGCGAGTCGTGGCCGGAGGCACAGGGCGCATCCAGCGCGCCGGGCAAGGAAACCTCTGCACAGCAGCCGTCCACAAAATCTGCGCCGATTGATTCTTCGGCAACGGTTGTGCTCGACGTAGCGGAGGGCGGAATCGTAGTGCCGTCGTTCATCGGAAAAAGCGTGCGCTCGGCCATTGAAGTCGCAGAGGGCAGTGGACTTGATTTAGACGCCCAAGGCAGCGGCGTGGCCCGCGATCAGGCTCCGGTGGCGGGATCGCGAGTTGCGGCAGGTTCCAGAATTGTGGTCCGCTTTGGGCGCTGAAGCATCTCGACAAATTGCTACTCTATAATCCACCTTCATGACCTTCCTGGAATTACTCGACGGATCGGAAGTCCTTGCCCAGAGCGGCAATCCGCCGGTCCTCGGGATCGAATACGATTCGCGCAAGGTCAAGCCAGGCTGCGCGTTCGTGGCCATGCGTGGCGAAGCGAGTGATGGAAACAAATTTATCGATCAGGCGATTGCGGCGGGAGCGGTCGCAATTGTCAGCGATTCCGCGGCGGAAAAAGCGCGCGCGAATGTTGCCTGGGCACAGGTCTCCCACGGACGTCGCGCGCTGGCGCGACTAAGCGCGAATTTTTATCGCCATCCAGCGGAACGGCTGGCCGTCACCGGCGTTACCGGAACTAACGGCAAGAGCACCACCGCATTCATCGTGGAATCTATTCTCTCTGCGGCGGGACACAAATCTGCTTTGGTCGGGACCATTGAATATCACGTGGCAGGGAAAGTTCTGCCCGCTCCGCATACCACGCCGGAGGCGCTGGAACTCAACCAGATTTTCGCGGAAGCTGTGTCGCAAGGCGCGAGTGAAGCCGTCATGGAAGTCTCCTCGCACGCGCTAGCGCAAGAGCGTGTCTTCGGAATTCCCTTCGATGTCGCGATTTTCACTAATCTCACCCGCGATCATCTCGATTATCACAAAACCATGAACGAGTATTTTGCCGCGAAGCAAATTCTGTTTACCGGCTGCGGCACCGAGCCTCCGCGGGTGGCCGTCATCAATGGCGACGATGAATTCGGACAGCAACTCTCGACTTTCTCCAGGAAGAAAGGTTCGCAGGTATTCACTTATGGATGGGCGAGCGGAGATTTTTACGCGAAGGGAATACAAATCACGCCGCAAGGCACGCGCTTTGATCTGGTAACGCCGGGCGAGACTGTCCCTCTGTTTTCTCCGCTCATCGGCAAGGTGAATGTCTATAACATTCTGGCGGCGGTGGGAGCGGCGTATGCCCGTGGATGCAAGCCGGAGGCAATCTCCAAAGGCATCTCTTCCCTTGCCCGCGTTCCCGGACGATTTGAACGGGTTGATTGCAAGCAGCCGTTCACAGTCGTCGTGGACTATGCACACACCGATGACGCGCTGCGCAACCTGACGGCTCTGGCACGGGAGTTCGTGCAGCAGGCGGGCGGCAAAGGACGCGTCATTACATTGTTCGGCTGCGGTGGAGACCGCGATCGCGCCAAGCGTCCACTGATGGGAGAAGCCGCGGGAAAAGGCAGCGACTTTGTCGTGCTGACCTCGGATAATCCGCGCAGCGAAGATCCGCTTGCCATCATTAATGATGCGCTGGTGGGCGTGCAGCGGTCCGGGGTGGAATATAAGGTAGAGCCGGACCGTGTGAGCGCCATTCAATTGGCAATTCAGCAGGCGGAGGCGGGCGACATTGTTTTGCTTGCCGGTAAGGGCCATGAGAAAACGCAGATTCTGCGCACCGGCCCCGTACCCTTTGACGATCTGGATGCCGCACGGCGTGCGCTGCGAAACGCAGGGTATGATTGTGAAGTTCCAGGCGCAAAACCAAGCATAAAATCATGAGGCTGCCTCTTTTTCGCATCGCCGAATTTCTTTCGGCAACCGGCGAGTTCGACCGCGAGGCCGTGGCCACGGCTTATTCCATTGACTCGCGCACCATTGAAGCGGGTCAGCTCTTTTTCGCTGTCAAGGGCGACCGCTTCGATGGGCATGATTTTGTTGAGAGCGCCCTGCAAAAAGGCGCGGTGGCGGCCGTGGTACGAAAGGATTCCCTTCCCCGCTACCAGAATAAGAAACAATTGCTGGCCGTGGACGATACGCTCTTTGCTCTGCAGAGACTCGCGCTTGCAGTGCGCAGGCTTTGGGGAAAAGCGGTAGTCGGAGTCACCGGATCAGCGGGCAAGACGACTACGAAAGAAGCCATCGCGCACGTGCTCGGCAAGCGCTTTCGGGTGTTGAAGTCAGAGGGGAATTTTAATAACCACTTCGGACTCCCGCTCATGATCCTGAAATTAGAGCCGGAGCACGATATTGCAGTGATTGAAATGGGGATGTCGCACGCGGGAGAAATTGCCGCGCTGGCCAAAATTGCGGAGCCGGAAATTGGCGTGGTCACTAACGTCGCTCCGGTGCATCTGGAATTTTTCAACTCGATCGCTGATATTGCCCGCGCAAAATATGAACTCATCGCTTCCCTTCCCACGCACGGCACCGCTGTGCTGAATGCCGACGACGAATATGTTTCGCAATTCGGCCGCGACTTCAAAGGGAAAGTACTGACCTATGGATTGGCCCTGTCGGCAGATGTCCGCGCGGAAAATATCAGCTCCGATGGCGGCCTGGGCTCGACGTTTGAAGTGATCGCGGAGGGCTTCCGCCAGCGCGCCAGCTTGCCGCTAGTAGGAGCGCACAACATCCACAACGCTTTGGCGGCAGTGGCCGTGGCGCTGGATCGGGGGATGAGTCCGACGGAAGCGGTGAACGCATTAGCTTCGCTCAGCCCCGCGGATAAACGTGGGCAGGTCGTCAAGGTGGGTAACATCACCGTGATTAATGATTGCTACAATTCAAATCCGAAGGCTCTGGAAGCCATGGTGAATGCGCTGGCGGCAATGCCGGCGAAGCGCAGGATCGTAGTTGCCGGGGAAATGCTGGAACTCGGCCCGGCAGCGGAGCAGATGCACCGCGAGTCGGGAAAACACATTGCGGAGAAGAAAGCGGATGCGCTGATCGGCGTGCGCGGTCTGTCAGAGGCGATGGTTGCTTCCGCGAAGCAGGCGGGGATACACGCGAAGTTCGTCGCCACGCCGCAGGAAGCCGGCGAATGGCTGGCCCGCGAAACGCGCGAGGGCGATGTGGTGCTGCTGAAGGCGTCGCGCGGAGTGAAGCTGGAGAAGGCGCTGGAGACGTGGAAGTTGAGCCTAGGCGAGACGGCTGAAGGAACTGAAAGCAAATAACACGGAGGCGGATTGCTCTACTGGCTGCTGTACCTCAAGCTCTTCCATTACTTCCCGCCCTTCCGCATCTTTCGCTATCTCACCTTTCGCACTGCCTTCGCCAGCCTCACAGCGCTTTTTACCGGACTCATTGTCGGCCCACTGGTCATTAACCGCCTGCGCGAATTTCAAATTGGCCAGTACATCCGTGAAGAAGGTCCCAAGGCGCATCAGAAAAAAGCGGGCACTCCCACCATGGGCGGCCTGCTCATCGTAATTTCCATCGTTGTTCCTACATTGCTTTGGGCGGATTTAAGCAACCGCTTCGTGTGGATTGCAGTGCTCTCCACATGCGCTTTTGCCGCTATCGGATTCACCGATGACTATTTGAAGGTGGTGCACCGCCGCAATCTTGGCCTTACGGCAAGGGCCAAGTTGCTTTATCAGTTCCTTACGGGATTTGGAATAGCTTTCGCCCTGATTGCCATGGAAACCCATGGCCTGTATTCGACCAAACTGATGGTCCCGTTCTTCAAGCAGTACCGGCCCGACCTGGTGATTAGCAGCCTTGAACAACATCCGCATCTCTGGCCATTGGCCTTTTTGCCATTTGTGGTGTTTGTCGCGCTGGTGATTGTTTTTTCCAGCAACGCGGTAAACCTCACTGACGGACTCGACGGACTTGCCATCGGATGTACCGTGATCGCCGCTGGCGCGCTCACCGTTCTCACTTACCTCAGCGGCCATGCCACATTCGCCGCATACCTGGAACTGGAGCGCATGCCGCAGATCGGCGAGCTCACAATTTTCTGCGGCGCCATGGTCGGCGCTTCCATCGGTTTCCTCTGGTACAATGCCCACCCAGCCGAAGTCTTCATGGGAGACGTAGGCTCGCTGGCCCTGGGCGGAGCGATCGGCACAGTGGCCGTCCTCATTAAGCAGGAATTGCTGCTGCCTTTCATCGGCGGGATCTTCGTGATTGAGGCGTTCTCCGTTATTTTGCAAGTGGGGTCATACAAGCTGCGCAAGAAAAGAATTTTCAAGATGGCGCCCATCCATCATCACTTCGAATTGCTTGGATGGTCGGAATCAAAGGTGATTGTGCGCTTCTGGATTGCCTCGCTGATTTTCGCGCTCTTCGCGCTAACCACGCTGAAACTGCGATAGGCTTGTCAGTCTGACCACGGAGGCACTGAGCCACGGAGGACATCTTTTCAATGGGGTGATTTTGCTACTTCTCCACCACCCTTGTCATCCTGAGCGCAGCGAAGGACCCCTGCAATTCTGCATTCTGCAATTAGCAATTGGCATTTAGCGGTCTAGCAGTTGAGCAGGCACCAAACAGTCCTCTTGAATTTTGAATTTCTCAGCGCCTCAGCGCCTCCGTGGTATTTTTAATCGTGGATCTCAAGAACAAACGCGTCCTGGTCGTCGGCCTGGGAAAATCAGGAGTCGCTTCGGCCCTGTTCCTTAAATCTCAAGGCGCGCAGGTCACCGTTTCCGATTCCAAAAGCCAAGACCAGCTCGGCAAAGAAATTCCCGTGCTGCTCGATCACGGCATTGCGGTTGAAACCGGCGCTCACGGCGAACGCACATTTCGCGGGCAGGATTTAATCGTCGTCAGCCCCGGCGTGCCGGTAGATGCGCCGCCGCTGGTGCAGGCGCGCTCGCTTGGCGAGCCGGTGATTGGAGAAATTGAACTCGCCGCGCAATTTCTGCCGAAAAACATCGTCGCCATTACCGGCTCGAATGGAAAGACCACAACGACAACGCTAACGGGAGAAATCCTGAAAGCGGGCGGGCGGCCCACTTTGGTAGGCGGCAACATCGGAACGCCGGCCGTATCGCTGATCGAACAATCAAATCCAGAAACGACGATCGTGCTTGAGGTCTCCAGCTTTCAACTCGAAACCATCGAGACTTTCCATCCGAAGGTTGCCATCGTGTTGAATGTGACCCCTGACCATCTCGACCGGCACCGTACTTTTGAGGCCTACGCAAACGCCAAGGCGCGCATCTTCGAAAACCAGCAACCCGGCGATTTCACCGTCTTAAATGCTGACGATGAAACTTGCGCCAGCTTCGCCCAACGGACGCGGGCGCAAGTCTCCTGGTTCAGCCGCAAGAATGAGGTGCCGCATGGCGCGTATGTCACCGGCAATGCCATCTTTTTCCGTGACCTGGACAGCCAGCACGAGGTGCTGCCTTTATCTGAGATCCCGCTGAAGGGCAATCATAACGTGGAAAACGTGCTCGCTGCGGTTTGCGCCGGCCTCCTGATGGGCTGCGATCTGGCAAAGGTGCGCGAGGCGGTGCGAAACTTCAAGGCTGTCGAGCATCGCCTGGAATATGTCGCCAGCATTCGCGGCGTGGAGTACTACAACGACTCCAAAGCCACGAACGTGGATGCCACAATCAAAGCCCTGGAGTCCTTCCCCGGCAGTATTCACCTGATTCTCGGCGGCAAGGACAAAGGCAGCGATTACACCGTCTTGAACGACCTTCTGCGGCAGCGCGTGAAGCGCGTTTATACCATCGGCGAAGCGGCGGAAAAGATCGAATCGCACATCAAAGGCACAACCGAAGTCCTGTACACGGGAACGCTCGAAGCCGCGATCCGCAAAGCCCACGATGCCGCGCAATCCGGCGACGTAGTGCTGCTCGCCCCGGCCTGCGCCAGCTTCGACCAGTTCCAAAACTACGAGCACCGAGGCCGGACATTCAAAGAAGCTGTAAAAGCCCTGGAATAACCACTCTCTGCCCTAATCCCCCATGTCATGCTGAGCGGAGCATTCCTTCGCGAAGCGAAGAAATGCGAAGTCGAAGCATCCCTACTTTGCAAAAACTCCGCGAGCGCGTCTCTGTCGCACTCGGAAATCGCCACAGAAAAACCAAACGTACCAAGACAGTCATCCCACTCAACAAAATCCACAACAAAAATTCTCCGGGCCTCGCGTCTCCGTGATGAAATGAATTCTTCCCATGGCCAAGCGAGTCAGCGTTGACGGATGGCTTTTCACGGTCACGCTGTTGCTCGTTTTCATCGGCCTTGTCATGGTCTTCAGCGCCTCGGCGGTCATGGCCAAGGAGCGCTACGGCAGCGGCTACTTCTTCCTGCTGCGCCAGTTGGTTTGGGCGGTGGCCGGAATCACTGCAATGTTCGTTGCCATGCGCGTGGACTATCGCCGCCTCAAGCACCCCGGCTTCGTATTCAGCCTGGTGGGCATCACAACTCTGCTCCTGATATTGGTTTTCTTTCTTGACCGCTCCCACAACACCCATCGCTGGATACATTGGGGAGCATTTTCATTTCAGCCCTCGGAACTCGCCAAGCCGGTGCTCATTCTGTTTCTCGCGTTTTTTCTGGAAGGCCGCTGCAAATCCATGGACGACTGGCGCAATACCGTCCTGCCGGCAATTATTCCCACCTGCATGTTCCTCGGCCTCATTGTGTTCCAGCCCGACCTAGGGACGGCCATCGCTTGCGCGGCCATTACCGTTTGCATTCTCTATGTTGCCGGGTTGCAGATGAAATATCTGGGCTATGGATTGATGGCATCCATTCTGCCCCTTTATTTTCTGATTTTTCACGTTGCCTATCGCCGCGCTCGCATTCTGGCGTTTCTGAATCCCTACTCTGATCCCCAGGGAAAAGGCTTCCACATTATTCAATCCCTCATCGCGGTCAGCACCGGTGGAATCACCGGCACGGGCCTGATGGAGGGGAAGCAAAAGCTCTTCTACCTCCCCGAGCCGCACACCGACTTTATCTTCTCCGTCATCTCCGAAGAGCTGGGTTTGGTCGGCGCGGTAGTGATCGTGGCCCTGTTCGCGATTTTCCTGTGGCGTGGCGTCCGCACCGCGCTCCGCACACAGGACATGTTTGGCCGCTTCTTAGTCGTCGGCATCACCAGCATGGTGGTCGTGCAGGCCTGCATCAACATCAGCGTGGTTCTCGGACTCATGCCCACCAAAGGCATTCCGCTGCCATTCATCTCTTATGGAGGGTCGTCGTTGTTTCTCACGCTTGCTTCGGTTGGAGTATTGCTGAACATCACCAAGCAAACCGCATAACACACCCGATAGCCGCGCCTCGCGCCCGCAACCAAAGCGTTAACTCCAAACCCTTTTCCGGCGACACTTCCGGTTTATAGTCGTTGCATGAGGGCCATTCTCGCTGGCGGAGGCACCGGAGGTCACGTGATCCCCGCCCTCGCCATCGCGCAGGAATTGCAAAAACGATACGGCGCAGAAGTGCTATTCATCGGCACCGCTCGCGGGATTGAGAACCGACTGGTGCCCGCCGCTGGCTTCCCGCTCAAACTCGTTCAGGTCGGCGCACTCAAGAATGTGAGCATCGCCACGCGCCTGAAAACTTCTTTGGATTTGCCCCGCGCCGTCATGCACGCCGGCCGCATACTCTCAGAATTCAAGCCGGATATCGTGATCGGCGTGGGCGGCTACGCCTCCGGCCCTGCGATGCTGGCTGCGGTGCTAAAAAGAATTCCTACGCTGGCCTTCGAGCCCAATGTCGTCCCCGGATTCGCCAATCGCATGGTCGCCCGCTTTGTCTCCGGCGCGGCCGTACATTTTGAAGAGACCAAAAAATTCTTCTGTCGAGCCCAGGTCACGGGCGTCCCCGTCCGCGAGGCTTTTTTAGATTTGCCCCAAAAAACTCTCGGCACCGCGCCAACTCTATTGGTCTTTGGTGGAAGCCAGGGAGCGCACGCGATCAATCAAGCGGTAATGGAGGCCGTCCCCACGTTGCGCCAGCGCATTCCCGGAATTCACATCATCCACCAAACAGGCGAGCGCGATTACGAAGCGGCCAAAAACGCATACGCAGCTTTCGGCGGCTCAATCGAGGCCCACCGTTTCATTGATGACATGCCCGCCCGCTTCGCGCAGGCCGATCTTTTACTCTGCCGCTCCGGGGCCAGCACCGTCGCGGAGATCACGGCAGCGGCCAAGCCAGCTATTTTCGTCCCGTTCCCCGGCGCAGCCGACGATCACCAGAAACGCAATGCCGAAGCGCTGGAACGCGCCGGGGCAGCCCTAATGCTGGAACAATCCCACCTGACGCCAGCTTCGCTCGCCGAAGCTGTCATCTCACTTTTCTCTGCCCCCGCGCGGCTCGACAACATGGCACAAGCAGCGCGAAAGCTCTCCCATCCCGACGCGGCCCAGAAAATCGCCGCCATGGCCGCGCGATTAGCTGGCATAGTACCGTCGTAAGGGGTTTTTTCCTCACGCCCGGTGTACCTTAGTGATTGCATGTTCGCCAAACTTCAGCGCGTTCACTTCGTAGGAATTGGCGGCATCGGCATGAGCGGAATCGCCGAAGTGCTGCTGAACCTGGGCTACAAAATTTCCGGCTCTGATCTTAAGAATTCCGCCATTACGCAACGCCTGGCGCAAATGGGCGCGGTAATTCTGGAAGGCCACAAAGCGGAGAACGCAGTCGGAGCCGACGTTGTCGTTACCAGCTCCGCCATTGCCTCTGAAAATCCCGAGGTCGCGGAAGCCCGCAAGCTGCATATCCCCGTGATTCCCCGCGCTGAAATGCTGGCCGAACTCATGCGCCTGAAGTATGGAATCGCCGTTGCCGGAATGCACGGCAAGACGACAACCACATCCATGGTCGCCGCCGTTCTCGCCGCAGGCGATCTTGATCCAACCGTCGTGGTTGGAGGGCGCGTGGACGCCCTTGGCTCAAACGCACGCCTGGGAAAGTCCCACTATCTCGTCGCGGAAGCCGACGAAAGCGACCGTTCATTCCTAAAACTCTCGCCCATACTTTCGGTCGTCACCAACATTGACCGCGAGCACATGGATTGTTATCGCAACATGGCCGACGTCAAGCGCGCCTTCCTCGACTTTATGGACCGCATTCCTTTTTACGGAATGATCGTGGCTTGTAATGACGATCCCATGCTGCGGCGGATTCTTCCTCAGGTACAGCGTCGCGTGGTGAGCTACGGCACGCGCCGGGGCTCCGATTTTTGGATCAAGCACGGCAAGGCTGGCTTCGACCCGGCGCAGAACCGTCCCATTTCGCCCTTTTATGTCAGCTATCGTGGCCGCGATTTAGGCGAGTTCCGGCTCGGCGTTCCCGGCGCGCATAATATTCTGAACGCAACCGCCGCCATTGCGGTCGGCGTCGGCCTCGATATTCCCGTCGAGCGCATTCGCGCCGCGCTCGAAAGCTTCCGCGGCGTGGACCGCCGTTTTCAACTGCGCGGCAAAGCCGCGGGAGTCAGCGTCATTGACGACTACGGCCACCATCCCACGGAAATTCGCGCCACCTTAGCTGCCGCTCGCGAGTGCGGATTCAAGAAAGTCCACGTAGTGTTTCAGCCGCACCGCTACACCCGCACCCGCGATCTGATGGAGGAGTTCAGCGCTTCTTTCTCCGATGCCGATTCCCTGCTGGTGCTAGATATTTATCCAGCCAGCGAAAAGCCTCTCGAAGGAATCACCGGTGAAGCTCTTGCCGGAAAAATTTCCGATCAGGGAAAGGTCAAAGCCCGGCACATTTCGTCTTTTGAAGATGCTGCAAATTCGGTTTCCAGCCTCGCCCAGGAAGGCGATATGATTCTGACGTTGGGCGCGGGTAGCGTTTCACAGTTGGGCCCGATGATCCTGGAGAAATTAGGACAAAGAGGATCGCTGTCGCTTTCGCTGGAATAACTCAGTAAAGATCACTGAACAATGTCATTCTGAGCGGAACATTCGTTCACAAAAGTGAACGAATGTGGAGTCGAAGAATCCCTACAGAAGTGCTATACCGTGCCAATGGCAGGGATGCTTCGACTCCGCATTCTTGCTTCGCAAGACTGCTCCACTCAGCATGACAAGGGTATTGGGGATGATAAGAATTTTGCGGATCGCAGCAACAATCAGTCTTTCCGCTTCCGCGTCAACTCCCACGCCTTAGCATATTTCAAAGAGACATACATGGCATGGAAATGGTGCAGGAGCAGCCCTTCGCGCCCGTCAAGAAAACCAAGACGCAGGAAGTAGTTGTAAAAAAATGTCCAGCCCGGACGCGAAATAATATTGAATGCACCAAATCCACGCCGCCCCTTGACCACCGCCATCTCCGCGCCCAGCGAGGAATACCGGTTCATGTGCTCAATGTAAGAGGCCAGCGTGGGATAAGCGTGATGGAGCAAAGCGCCGTGCTTGATTGTTCCTGTCCTTCCTTTGACCTTAAGATCTTCGTGCACGGCCCGGTCTTCAAAAGCTCCCGTGCCCTTTTTGAAAAGCCGGAGCTTCGGGTCAGGCCAGGAGCCACCGTGTTTCATCCATCGGCCTAAGAAGAAATTCTTGCGCTTCACCCAAAAACCAACCAGTTCACCGTCTGTTTTCCCATCTGTGTGCTTTTCAACTTCTGCGTGGCCATCGTTCAGCACGACTGAATGCGGCGCCTCGCCGCGGAGTTTCTCATCGAACGTGAGCCTCTTCCAAAGTTGCGAAAGCGTATTTTGCAAATCCGTATCCAAAGCTTCATCCGCGTCCAGACTTAAAATCCAATCGCCCGTCGCTTTCTGGATTGCTGAATTTTTCTGCGCGGCGAACCCTTTCCAGGGCTCCACAAAAACTTTTGCTTTGAACGATTGCGCAATCTCAACCGTCCGATCGGTCGAGCCAGAGTCCACCACGATGATCTCGCCTTTGCCTCCCTCCACCAGCAACTGGACGCTTTCAAGCGTCCGTTGAATATTTTCTTCTTCGTTGTAGGTAATGATGACGACCGAGAGTTTCACCGGGAGAGAATACCTGACGATGCGAAAAATGCAAATCGCTTCGCTAATCGTGCGCCCGCAATCATTCGGTAATGCCAAGCACTTTTACATGCAAGTTCCCCAGGATCGCGAGTTTGTCTCCATCGGGAGACAACGCCACTCGAAAATCAGGCGCATCGTTGGCAAAATTCGCTAGCGTCGCGGTGCGTTGAAAGGAAGCGCCGAAGACGTCGATGCGGATGGACGGAGCGAAGACTGCAGAGGGTGAGGATTCCGTATAGGCCGCGACTATATGCTTGCCATCTTTGGCGACCGCGTATTGCTGGGCTTTCAGGCTGGCGCGCGCTTCCACGTCGCCGTTGCGGTTAAAAACCATAATTTCTTTGTCCGTCGCCATCACAAACCGGTAAGCATCCAGAAATTGTGGGCCGACCATAAAAGCGCTCGACCCCGTCCAGATCGTCTTCCAATCTTTATCGCCTGATTTGCGAATAACGATACGCTTTTCGCCGCGAACGTCCTGCCAGGCGGCGGCCATGGCCGAAGAAGCCCCGATAACGCGGTCTTCTAACTCATTTTTCGTGCTCCAGCGGAACAAAGGTTGCAGCGTGTCCTCGTCAAGCACCAGCGTGGCCGTGATGGGCATTCCAGATGTGGTCATGGCAACCTCGGTCACCGTCATGGTGCCCACAACGTAGGCCGGAATCATCATGAGAGGATCGTGAAAATTCGCAGTCTTAAGTATCAGGCGAGCAATTCTCTTGCCCTGCAGATCGTAGGTCTCCAGTACATCCTTTCGTTTCACCAGCAGATTTCCCTTGCTGGTTACGCTCACCGACGATGTATCCCCTTGTGTCGGCCAATCAAAATGCTGCTCTACTTTCCCAGTGGCAAGGTCCACGATCGCGGCCCGCAAGTGCTTGCTATCGCTCGGCTTGAAATCGCCCCGGATTGAAAGCATCGGTTCGCCAGCGGTCTGGCAGACTGTGTACGCCAGCAATTTGTTCTCAGAAAAAAATTCGACGCCCGCCAGCGGCTTGTTGATTTCCACCTGCGCCGCGTCGCAAAGGGCGCCTCTTAAATCCACGGATTGCAGTTGCCGCGTGTTCGCCGCGAATGCGCGTGAAGAAGAGCAAATCGCAAAAACAAAAAGAACCAAACAGAAAGCTAGCGTTCCAATTCGAAGATTTTTTCCATCAACAGCCATTTCTCTCCCGGCTTGGCGTCTGGCAGTGGTTTCTGGAATTTCCACATGAGCTTCTCCCACTCGCGCACTTTAGGATTGCTCCGGTCCAGTTCGGCTTTCCTCTCAAAGGAAAATCCTTCGCCAACATCCATCATCATAAACATGCGCGTGCCGCGCAAATAGATTTCCATGTTCTCCACGCCGGAATCCCGGATGCTGCGCGTTATCTCCGGCCATATTTTCTGGTGATAGCGCGTGTATTCGGCGATCAGTTCGGGGTCGTCTTTCAAATCCAGGGTGAGGCAATAACGATGGGCCATTGTGTTCTCAAAAATGATTTTACTTCAACGCATTTGCGCCCGAACCTAGGTCAAAGCCCGGTCCAGGTGGGTGTAGCCACCGTCCACGAAGAGGTGCTGTCCCGTAGTGTGTCCTGACTTCGCTGAGAGCAGGAAGACCACCGTGGAGGCGATTTCTTCGGGCGTGGTCATCCGTTTTCCCAAGGGAATATTGGCCTGGATCATCGCCAGTTTTTCTTCCGGATTGGTGAACGTGTCCACCCACTCGCGGTACATGGGCGTCATTACCTCGGCGGGAATAATGGCATTCACGCGGATCCCAGCAGGCAATAGTTCCGCAGCCCACTCGCGGGTCAGACCCAGAATCCCGCCTTTGGCGGCAACGTATCCCGAGGTGCCGCCCTGCCCGGTGACCGCCGTTTTGGACGCAATATTCACGATGCAGCCGTGCGACGACTTCAAATGGGGTAAAGCGTAGTGCGCCATGTTGTAGTAGGGCATCAGATTCACTTCGAGTGATTCCACGAATCGCCGCGGCGTTCCATGCTCAAGCCCAACCTTGTCGTTCACTCCGGCGTTGTTCACCAGCGCATCAATGCGGCCAAAGTCTTTGGCCACCTGTAGTATGGCGGCCGCGCAGGCCTCGACCTGCGCCAGTTCGGCGGCAATGAATTCATTCGCCGCGCCCTCCACTCGCAAAGCCAAATGAAGCTGGTTGCCGGCGTCAATGTCCCGGTCCACTATTACGGGAATTGCTCCCTCGGCGGCACACGCCCGCACGATGGCGGCGCCAATCCCTTTGGCCCCTCCTGTGACCACCACTACTTTGTCTTTCAATTGCAAATCCATATGGTTCGATCTCTCCCGCTTTCACGAAAACTCGCCTTATGGCCGGCTTCTATCGTAGATTGCAAAACCCTCCATCCAACGGATAATCCACGCCGGTAATAAAAGACGCCTCATCGGAGCATAGGAAAAGCGCCAGTGATGCGACCTCGTCAGGCTCGCCCATACGCCCGATTGGTTGTGTTTGTGACAGGCGATTAAACATTTCCTTTTCCCGTCCCGCATAATTTTTCTTGAGGAAGCCATCCACGAACGGAGTGTGCACGCGCGCCGGAGAAATACAATTGCATCGAATTTTGTGTGCCAGGTAATCCTTGGCCACCGAATACGTCATGGCGATCGCCGCGCCCTTGCTCATGGAATATGCGAACCGATCGGCAATTCCCGACGTGCCCGCGATCGATGCCATGTTCAATATCACCCCGCCGCCAAGCTCCTTCATATGAGGAACGCAGGCTTGCAGGCAATTATAAAAACCCTTCACATTGACCCGAAAAATCCGGTCGAAATCGGCTTCCGTTGTGCTTTCCACGGTGCCAATGTGCGAGACGCCGGCGTTGTTAACAAGAATATCCACGCGGCCCTGGCGGAAAATTTCCTCGAATTTTGATTTCACGTCGGCCTGGCTGGATACATTGCAGGGATGAACGCTAGCCTCGCCGCCTGCCTGCGCGATCTCCTCGCGGACTTTTGCGCCGTCTTCTTTGTTGGTGTCGAGGATGCATATCGTCGCGCCGTTTGCTGCGAACTTCAACGCGATGGCCCGCCCAATGCCGCTGCCTCCGCCTGTCACCACGGCGGTCTTGCCGTCCAGGCGAAAGTTTGAAGGAGGGTGCTTGTCGTTTGCCAGAGCGCAGCTCTTTCCTGAAGGAATCTGGAATATGCATTGTAAAACACCGGACAAAGGTTCGTGGGCACTAAGCAGGGGGATTTAATTTCCAGAATTTCGCTGCATTGCCTCCCAGAACCGCCGCGCGGGCATTCTCCGGATAATTTTGCAGATAGTTCTTCACCACGTCCATCGCCCGCGCATAGCTTGCCGCCAGTGTGCACACCGGCCAGTCTGAGCCGACCATCAATCTTTCAACCCCAAAGCACTCGAACGCGGCATCCAGATACGGAGTCAGGCTCTCCGGCGTCCAATGTTTCCAATCGGCTTCGGTCACCATCCCTGACAGTTTGCAAAAGACATTGGGAAAGCTTGCGAGTTGTTTCATTTGCGCAGCCCACGGTTGCAGCGAACCCTGTTTGATCAACGGTTTGGCCAGATGGTCCAGCACAAATCTGTGCCGGGGAAACCGGCTGACGAACTCTGCGGCAACAGGAAGATGTTTGGGGTAGATCAGGATGTCGTAGGCAAGATCAAATTCTTCAAGCGCGGTGACACCTCTGAGAAAATCAGGCTGCAACAAAAAGCGGTCATCAGGTTCGCCTTGCACCACGTGGCGCACGCCAACCAGTTTCGGATTCCTGGCCAGTGTGGATAGATCGTCGCGCAGATGGGCAGAGCGCAAATCCACCCACCCCACCACGCCAAGAATAAAAGGATTCTCTTCCGCCAAAAGCAGCAGCCATCGCGTCTCTTCGAGTGTCTGACGCGCCTGCACGGCAACGCATCCCTGAAAGTTATTGCCCTCGAGTTCCGGCTTTAGGTCGGCGGCCTGAAAATCACGGCGCAACCCTGGCATGGAATCGTCGATCCAGTCATACTCTGCCGGGTCGTAAATCCAGAAGTGCTGGTGCGCGTCAATGTTCATCGTTATTGTTATTGCGATTGTTGTTGCAGGGGGCTATTCACAACCTGCTGCCGTGATTCGCCCAGGCCCTCGATGCCGAGTTCTACCACGTCTCCGGGCTGCAAATATTTTGGCGGATTCATTCCCAGTGCCACGCCCGCCGGCGTTCCGGTGCTGATCACGTCGCCGGGCAATAACGTCATAAACTCGCTGACGTATGAGACGAGCGTGGGCACATCGAAAATCATGTTGGACGTGGAACTGTTCTGCCGAGTCTCTCCGTTCACTTTGAGCCACATGCGCAGGTTGCCGGGGTTGGAGAGTTCGTCCGGGGTCGCAAGAAATGGGCCAAGCGGCGCGAAGGTGTCGGCACTCTTGCCCTTTACCCATTGACCTCCACGCTCCAACTGAAAGCTGCGTTCGGAGTAGTCGTTGTGCAGCGCGTATCCGGCCACATAATCCAGCGCGCGGTCCTTGGGAACATAAGAGGCTCGCTTGCCGATCACGACCGCCAACTCCACTTCCCAATCCACTTTTTTCGCATTGCGAGGTATGACGAGCGAATCATTGGGTCCGACCAAAGAGGTGGTCGCCTTAAAAAAAATGACGGGCTCTTTAGGAGGCTCGGCCTTGGTCTCGGCGGCGTGATCGCGAAAATTAAGCCCAATGCAGACGATTTTGCTGGGACGGCGAATGGGCGGGCCCAGGCGAAGCGATGCGGCCACGTGGGGTGCGCCCCGCGCATTGCTCTCCAGCCAACTGCGCAGCGCGGCGAGACCTCCCTTTTCAAAAAATGCCTCGTCGTAATCTGGAAACACACCGGAGACGTCAATCCGGCTGCCATCGTTCAACAGCACGCCGGGTTTTTCCTTGCCCGGCTCTCCAAATCGAATCAGCTTCATGCTTGCGCCGCTCCCGGTCTAAAATTCACAGCCACAACGATACATCATTGCGAAGGCTGGCGCGGGCATCCGTTAAGAGTTTAGGCCGAGAAATCCACAGATGTTCCCGAAGGAACATATTGTACCGTCAGTATTGTATGTATTGGGAGATACGTATATACTGCGCAAATGAAACGAAAAGCGAGAGTTACAGGCAAACGCAAGGCTGGCAAGAAAAGTATAAACCTGAAGGCGTCGGCTGCGGATCGCAGGAACTGGCATGGCTCCGCGACGGAATTTGGGGAGATGTACAGGCCCATCAAAAAGCCGGTAACGTTGCGGCTGGATGCTGATGTGCTGGCTTGGTTCAAAAAGCAGGGCCGCGGCTACCAGACGCGGATCAACCGGGCGCTGCGCAAAGTGGTGGAAGAGGCGGGGCGGTAAAGCCGACCTGGCACTTGGGCCTCAGCGGCTAAAGCCGCATTGGTGGCAAACTTTATCGCAACGCTAAAGCGTTGCGCCACCCAAAATAGTTATCCAGCCCTTTTCATCCATTTAGCATCCACTAAATGAATTTTGCCAATAAACGGCGACTTAATTCCTGATGGGAGAGACCTGTGAGCGATAACGGAAGTGCAAATTCGGCGGGAACGATAACACTGGGCGGCGAATTGACCGTGCGGCGGCTGGGCTATGGAGCGATGCGCATTACCGGAGACGGAATCTGGGGTCCCCCGAAGGACAAAGCCGGCGCGCTGGCTGTGTTGGCGCGGGCGGTTGAGCTGGGCGTCAATTTCATTGATACCGCCGATTCTTACGGGCCGGACGTGAGCGAGGAACTCATCGCCCAGGCGTTGTGGCCTTATCCCAAGGACCTGGTGATTGCTACCAAAGGCGGATGGGTGCGCTCCGGGCCGGGCTTCTGGGGACACAATGCCACGCCGGAGCATTTGCGCAAGGCAGTCGAAGGCAGCCTGAAGAAGCTGCGGACAGAGTGCATTGATCTCTATCAACTGCATATTCCGGATCCGATGGTCTCCATTGAAGCGTCCGTTGGAGCGCTGGCAGAGTTGCAGTCGCAGGGCAAGATTCGATTGATTGGACTGTCGAACGTGACGCAGGAGCACATTGAGCGCTCGCGCAAGGTAGCTAAGATTGTTTCCGTGCAGAATCGTTACAGCTTCGCCGACCGCGAATGGGACTACGTGGTGGATTATTGCGAGCGGAACAAAATTGCGTTTATCCCTTGGTTTCCGCTGGGGGCTGGACAGGTCGCCAAGGAGACGGCGCAGGGGATTGCTGATACGCATGAGGCCACGCCCATGCAGGTGGCTCTGGCATGGCTGTTGCAAAGATCGCCGATGATTCTTCCCATCCCGGGGACGTCGTCGGTAAAGCATGTGGAGGAGAATATGCGTGGGGGATCGCTCAAGTTGACCGAGAAGGAATTTAGGGAACTGGCGGAAGTGCCGGAGTTGGCATTTTCGCGGTAGATACCGGCCTCTTTAGGGCGGGATAGTGCTGAGGTAGGGGTCCTTCGACTTCGTGGCCTTTCGCTTTGTGAAAGGCCGCTTCGCTCAGGATGACAACATTAGGGTCGGCTCAGATGACATCATAAGTTTGCTCATCCTCAACGTCATACATCAACATTTTAAAATCATGCGCGGTGCGATATAAATCTCTCACAAATACCTCAGCAAAGCTGCATCTTAAATAACACAAGATCAACTTAGGCGGATTGGGGTACGATGGGCCAATCCGCTAGTATCCGTTCGGCTTGGAGGTTATTTTCATGAAGCGCTTTTTGGTTGCTGCTGTCATCTGTTGCGCGTTCGGATTGAGTTGCGTGGCCCAGAGCACCGCGGATTCTCCGGCGTCGAAGGAAGATGTGGAGCGGTATCTGCAAGCGATCCACTCTCACGACATGATGAGCAAGATGGCCGACGCGATGTCGCGGCCCATGCATGAGATGGTGCATGACGAGTACATGAAGAACCAGGACAGGCTGCCCGGGAATTTTGAGGAGCAGACCAACCGGCGCATAGATGGCATGATGAAGGACATGCCCTGGGACGAGATGATGGAGGCCATGGTACCCGCCTATCAGAAGCACTTCACCAAGGGCGATGTTGACGCGCTGATTGCGTTTTATTCCTCGCCTACCGGGCAGAAAATGTTACGCGAGATGCCGGAAATCATGGCGGATGCGATGCAGGCAGTGATGCCCATCATGCGCCAGCACATGGACGCGGTAAATCAGAAGCTGCAGGAACAGATGGCACAGTCGTTGAAGCAACAAGAAAAGGCCCCTGCGGCAAGCCCGCCGCCGCGTCTATAGCGCGAGAGGCAGGTAGCTCTCACAATTGTTGCACCACGCATCTTTCTCTTTGCTGAATCTTCGTTCGCGGACAGGAGTGTCCGCGCCACACGGAGTTAGGTTTCTTTTTCAGCGCGACTAATGGCGATTACAAAATAACTCGCCGGTGTATCGCCGACGTTTCTTAATCCGTGGAGGACGTTCGAGGCTGTAAAGACCACGCCTCCCGGGCCTACGGGCTCGGGTTTGCCGTTGTTGAGGAATTCGAGTTTGCCCTCGCGGATGAACAACACCTCAGAGTTGCGGTGGCGATGCGGAGGATGGGGCATTTTCCCGGCAGGCAGCACGGTCTCGTGGACTTCAATGTACTCGCCCGTGGGTAGTACGCCGGAGATGACTTTTCGCTGGGTGCCGCCATTCGGCAGGTTGGTGACGGGGAGCTGAGCGTACTGGAAGGTCTGGGATTGATCGAGAACGCGGTCTTGTTTTGCGCTTGTGGACGTCTTTTTTCCAGTGTTCTCGGCTGCGCCCTGCCCGGACTGAGTCTGCGCGAGCGAAGCTACTCCGCCTAACGCGGCAAACGATGAAAGAGCAACTACCAGTTCGCGACGGCTCATCTTCTCCATGACATCCTCCTGTGGTATTTTGTCTGCATTATTTTGTATCCCCGCCGATAGAAATGACGAAGTAAGCGGCTGGCCCGTCACCCACGTTGCGGGCGCTGTGCATGGTGTTGTAAGCGACGAAGATTACGTCTCCAGCGCTAACGCGTTCTGACTTGCCGTCATGCTGGAATTCGAGTGTTCCCTGGCGCACAAAAATGAATTCGGAATGCCTGATTTGATGCGGAGGGTTGGGTGGAATTCCGGCGGGCTGCTGCGATTCGTGAATGGCGATGGTTTCGCCGCTGGCCAGAGTGCCGTGGAGGATGTTCCAGCTTTTGCCGCCATTGGACATTGTTTTTACCGCGAGCTGGTTAAGAGAGAATATTTTCGATTCAGTAAGTACTGGTTCGGAGGGCGTTTGAGCGTTGGTAGGCGGTTCAGTCATTGAGTCTCTTATGGCGCAGTGATGGATTCGGCGAAGCTTTCGGCGATTGTATGCCCAGGCACCGATATTCTACTCGCCGAACTGAGAGGGTTGCGGTAGTGGCATAGTTTTCTCGCCAAAATCCACGGACTATAACCTCGATTGCCCGAAGCAGATGTGACAAAGCCATGTGCGCTGGCTTACGAGCAAGCGGTGTTATGCTTTTTACATTTCGCGGGCGAGGGCGCCCGCGCCACATTTTGAGTATGAACTGATTAGATGAGCAAATCGTCAGAAGATAGAGTTTCGAGCGAGTCGGAGCGGAGCAAAGCGAGCACGGCGGAGGTGAACGACCCGTCGGCGTTCTGTCCGAATTGTTCGTCTCAACTTAAGGACCGCGGCTGCAAGCTGAGCTGTTCTTGTTGCGGTTTTTATTTGAGCTGTTCGGATTTTTATTGAGCGCGTTGTCTTTCTCTTTCTCTTCTGTTTTCCTGTGGTCTTCTTTTTCCTTGCCGGAGGAACGTTTCCTGCGACGGTTTGGCCGTAGAATAGATTCATCATCCATTGAAGGAGACTACAGATGCAACGTAAGGCAAGCGCAGTTTGGAAGGGCGGTTTGAAGGACGGCAAAGGCACCGTTTCCTCGGCAAGCGGAGTGCTTTCGAACACGGCCTATTCGTTTACCACGCGATTTGAAAATAGTCCCGGGACCAATCCTGAGGAACTCATTGCCGCGGCTCATGCAGCGTGCTTTTCCATGGCGCTTTCGGCGCAACTGGGAAACGCGAACCTGACGGCGGAGAGCATCAACACCACGGCCACGCTTTCATTGGACAAACTGGATTCAGGCTGGACCATCACCACTATCCAACTGGACGTGGCGGCGCGGGTGCCCAAGGCAGACGATGCGGCTTTTCAGAAGGCGGCAAATGACGCCAAGACGGGATGCCCTATTTCAAAGCTGCTGAACGCCAAGATCACTATGAGTGCGAAGCTGGAAAATTAGTAGCGCGAAGTTGGAAAATTAGCCTGCCGGGATTTGTCGGCGGGATTGCTTCAGATGCGAACCTTCCGCGAGGCCCTCACCGGCGTCGTTAGCGAAGAGGGTTCGCATTTTTTCTGTTTGCTTTGGGCGAGAGCGGGGCGGCGATTTTGGTGTTCGCGGCGTTGGCGGCTTGCATTGCGCTGAGGGTGCGTATGGTGTCGCGGAGTTCGCGATTGGTTTCTGCGGCTTCGGTGACTGCATTGCCGATCATGGTTGTCCACTTTTCTTCTCCGGGCGCGCTGCCGGAAGTACGCGACTGCTGCAATAAGTATTGGGCTTGCATAATCACTTCAAGCGCATTGCTCATACGGTGCGAAAGCGACCGCAATTGCTCCAGCATATTCGCGGATGACTCTTCAGGAGTGGACATGGATTTAGTCCTCAATCGGGCAGCGTGAAGTTGCCGGAATTATGGCTGGGCAGTTGGATGCTGTTCAAGACAAATTAGAGTTGAGAAGTTTGACAGGCTGCCATGCGCCATTAGAATATTGAGTGTTGTCCCTATCCGGAAAGCGGCGAGAGTCCAGGCCGCGACCGAGTCACTTTGCCGGAGTGGCGGAATTGGCAGACGCGCATGGTTCAGGTCCATGTACCCGCAAGGGTGTGGGGGTTCGAGTCCCTTCTTCGGCACCAAAGCTTTCCCTGAAGCACAATCCTTACTTGTAGATAGCAGATTTTCGAGGTCGTCGCGCCGAGGATCCCGCGTGGCAGCATTCTTCTCTAAGAACCTAATCAATCTGAGTTCCCTAGTGCGCTGCTGCCTGAGGGGTCATTTTCCAGAGGGCTGACAACGCATTCGCTGCGTCCTTGACCGCTTCTCTTTCGTCGCGTGGTTTGGAGCGCTGGAAGATGGGGGCTTTTCTGGCGGGCAGCTTGGGGGCTGGTTTGTTTTGAACGCTGGCAACTGCTCGTTCAAAGGCTTGCTGCAAATTTGAGTTCACCATGACTTCCCTCATTACACGGGAATAGGTGGCAGGTAGCAATACGGTGGATGAGGCAAATGGGACGGGCTGGGACTGTAGAAAGTGAAGTTTGTTCTACCCGATTTCCCGTTCGATTGGTGGCATTTTCGCGGCTTTGCATCGTTATTTTGCGTTTGCGAGAAGGCAACGCTGTCTGTATTTTCAATCGTATTTGAGACGCAATCAGGCGATTCGCAGTGCAGTCCTGTGAATCGGAGGAGAGTATCCGATGAGATTGACGGAAGTGTTGAAGATGGTGAGCAAGCCGGCGGCGTGGGGCAGCGGATGGACGAGTTCGTTTCTTTGTTTCAGCGCGGCGAGTGGATACTGGTTTGCCGGAGAACATCGGAGGGCCATGTGCTGGATTGCTCTGGGGTTCGTCGAAGTTGCTGCGATTGTTGTGTAAATGCGGGAAGAATCAGGATGTTGAATTTTGCCCGATTTTCCTATACCTGTACTCCGGAAGTAGGGGAATCCTGTATGAAAATCGCGAGTGGGCGAGGCAAATCAGACTTTCGCAAAACACAATTTGCTTAGGAAATCTATATAAGTCTTTCGCAATATACGACTTACGCAATATCCGCCAGCAAGTCAAAAATTATAAAAAACTTTGCAATACCGGGAAACCTGTAGAGGGGAGGTCGAATCCAAGGTACGGTGCAATTATGCAGACCCTAGACCTTCAAGTTTTAGACCGCAGTGCCAGAAATTCTGGCATTCAGATTGAAGCCGCGCCTGATTGCGACGGCTCCATGTGCCATCAGCCGATTTTTCGTGAGGATGGAACGCTTAACCATGTGCCTCCGCATTCTCACCTGATTGAGCGGGATGCGGCAGGCGTGCATTACTACGCGATCCTGTGTGATTTTCCTGAGGAGAAGGTTTCCCGCGGCGCGGTCCGATCGCGCGTGTGCTATTAGAGTTTTGTTTAGCGGGAAATTGTAGGGCAACGATTGCAGGGCATGATTTGCAGGGCAACGAAAAGCCCCACTGCTTGCGTCCGCAGGCAGTGGGGCAACTTCCTTCTTCTTCTAAAACTCGTTTGCCAACTCCTCTTTCTAAAACTGATTCCAGAGAAACTGGTTATAGACCTCGTGATGGAATTGCAACTCGGGGGCTTTGACGACAGTTCCCAGCAATCGCGCGCAGCGATCGGCTGAGGCCTGTTTCAAATCCGCGTAACGTCCCTTCACGTCCTCGCCGAGCAGCTTCGTCACCCAGCCTGACTTGCGGAAGTCTTCCAGCGCGGTGTAGATGTTGTCTGGAAGATAGCGTTCCGCCTGGCGCAGGTTCTTGATCTTCGAAGTCTGGCCGTCAATTCCGCTCTTGAACACCGAATAGAGGACCATGTAGGGATTCGCATCTGGACCGACGGAACGGACTTCGACACGCATGCTCTTGTCGTTGCCGATTGGAATGCGAACCATGGAGCCGCGATCCACCGCTGAGGCCTTGATCTGGTTCGGAGCTTCAAAGTGCGGATCGAGACGGCGGTAGGCATTCACGCTGGCATTGAGCAGCAGGCAAATGTCGTTTCCATGGGTAAGGATGCGGTCCACGAATTCCCAGCCAAACTTGCTGAGTTTTTCTTCTCCGCGGGGATCCCAGAACAGGTTCTTGCCACCTTTGCTGATGGAGACATTGGTGTGCATGCCGCTGCCGTTCACGCCGACGACTGGCTTCGGCAGGAACGACGCGGTCATCCCCAGCTTGGTCGCGACTTCACGGCAGATCAGTTTGTAGATCTGGATCTGGTCGGCAGCGGCGACAACTTCTCCGTAGCCGTAGTTGATTTCAAACTGCGAAGGCGCGACTTCCGGGTGGTCTTTTTCGTTCTGGAAACCCATAGCGCGCTGCACTTCGGCGGCTGTATCAATGAATGTGCGCAGAGGATCGCCGGGCAGAGAGTGGTAGTAGCCACCGGTGTTAACGTATTCGAATTTGCCGGTCTCCTGGAAGTGGCGTTCGGCATCGGTGCCTTTAAAAAGGAAGCCTTCAATTTCATTGGCGGCATTCAGGGTGTAGCCTTGCTTTGCATTCAGCGTTTCCGCATAGCTCTTCAAAATGCCGCGAATATCGGCTGCGTAAGGGCCGCCCTTTTTCTCGATGACGTCGCCAAATACCAGGACTTTGCCGGGGCCAAAGAAATCAGCCGGCGCCCAGTAGAAGGCGGACCAGTCAATTGCCAGGCGCAGGTCACTTTCGCGCTGCGCGGTGAAGCCGCGGATGGAGGAGCCGTCGAAGGTGAGGTTGTCCCAGCTCTTGATGAGAAACTTTTTGTCGTAGTCGAGCATGTGTAGGCGACCTTCAAGATCGCTGAACATGACGGTGACGGCCTTGATCCGGCTTTCGTCGGTCAGATATCTGAGCCGCTCTTCCTGGATCTTGTGGGAGTGGACGCGGTTGTTGAGCGGATCTTTCGCTTCGAGGTTGAGTTCCTCCAACTCTTCGTATGAAAGGGTCAGTTAATTTCTTAGTTCTGTTGTCTTGTATCTGCTGGTAT
>JANWKU010000100.1 GCA_025451215.1 Terriglobales bacterium | reverse complement strand
ACCTTGTAACGGCGGTCCACGATTTGCCCCTCGCCGGCGATAAAGATGTCCTCACCTTCGGAAAGAAAAATCTTTTTAGCTTCGCCGTGCCGGCTGGCAAACCCGAAAAATTTCAGGTCAATTGGAGGAGGCGGCGGCGGCCCCGGAGGCGGCAGGTTCTGCGCCTGCTGTTGCACCGGATTCACGAAGGGCTTGGGAATCTCCACATACGTCTGGAAAATATTGCGTCCGTTGCCCGAATATTTTGTGTCTTCGGTGCCTTTAAGCCAGTCCAGCCGCAACCGCGGGTCAAGGGAGCGCGCCTCGGTCGCCGAGGTTTTTTTGCTGGAACCGCTTTTGGCGCGCGTGATGGGATGCACGCCTTCTTCCGTCGGTTCATCGGGGGTCCGTGCCGTGGGTGTGCTTCCGCCCGGTGCTCCTGAGCTCAAGAGCCAGCTCCCCAGCAGCAACACCGCGATGGCAAGCAACACGATGGCCGTGATCAGTTTTGCCCGATTTTCTGCTCCGACTTTCATTGCCATTTTCTAGCTGCCAGTTCTCAAATAAGTTTCCAGGCTCAGGCGGAGTTGCACCGTCCCTTGTTGCGAGCTATCCAGGTTTAATCCGTCCACAATGAAAAACAATTTGTTCCGCTCGAGCGCATTGATAAAGTGCACCAGCTGCGAGTAGCCACCCGAAAAATCTGCTTCGATCATCACCGGCGCGAGGCCGGGAAGCTGTTCGTCTTTCGGGGAATATTTCACCATGCTCATCTTCACTCCTGATTCGGAGGCGACTTTGCCCAAAGACTCGGAAATGTCGGAATCCTGCTCCGGCAACCGTTGCTGATAGAAGTCGTGGATCTGCTCCTGCGCAGAGGCGATCTTTTTATCCATGCCCCGCAATGGCTCTACCTGCTTGGTTTTGAGCCGCAGTTCTTTCCAAAGGTCCTCAATTTGCGCGCGTCGCGATTGCTGCGATCCCACCAGCGGCGAAAAAAGTATTCCCACGGCCGCAACATCAATTGCAATCATCCCCGCCACCACCGCTATGAGCTTGTTCTTGGTGCTCTTCAGGTCAGGCATTAGGGAGCTCCTCCGTGGCTGCCCACCGCCGCGGGCGCATATAAGGCGCTGATGTGAAATTGCACCATGTCCTGCGGAGACTTTGAGTTCTGGTCTGACTGCTGTTCGGAGTCGATCTGCGTCTGACGGAAGCGGGGAGACGATTCCATTTTTCGCACCAGCTCCAGAGCTCCATCGCGCGAGTCGCCTGCAACCATAAGCTCGATTTTCAGTTGCTTATCCGGCGTTATTTCGGGCTTAATGGAAACCACGTGCAGGCGCGCCGGCATCACCCGCTCAAGTTCCTCGAACAGTTGAGTCCATGAGAGCGCCTTGCGCTCAAAAAGATCGTTCAGAAAGGCTGATTGATCGCGAGTGGTTTGATTTTGGGGCGCGTTCAGCGTTGCCTGCGCCTTGCTGCGCTCCAGGTTCCGACTTGCGATCTGCTGCTCAGTCTTATCAATCAGCGACCGATCCTGGCGTGCCGCCAGCCATCCGGCGACCGTGAAATAAAGCAACACCAGCGTAACCAGCCCCAACGCAACCAGACCACCGCCCCAGCGCTTCCAGAAGAGCCGCGCGTCCTCGTACGGTTGCGTTGCGAGATTTATATTTACGCGCATATTTCAGTTCGACTTCTAACCCAGCAACGCTCCCACTACCCCCGCCATCCGCCACTTTGGCACGGCTCCCAGATTGCCGGAAAGCTGGGATGAAGCCACTAATTCCTGTACTTCGGCCCCTGTCTGGGCGCGTAGTGCGGGTGCCGCGCCACCTGTCTCGGGAAGTCCCGCAACGAAAATCTGCTGAATGTTCAAATGGTAGGTGTCCTCGAAAAATACCACTGAGGGATAAATGTCTTCCGCCAACTGCTCCCCGGTGATGGTGATGCCGCGAGGATTTTCCAGGGTCCGAATCAGCAAAAGCTGCTGCTGATCGAGGATGGCGACGCCGGTGGTGTTGGCGTCTACTTTAACGATAAGCGTGGGACGGTCGGCATTTACTGCTCCGAGTGCCGCCAGCATGGAAGGAAGCACCACGCCCGGACTGTATCCCAGTTCGCGAAACAGGCCTTCATATTCCTGGATGACGCTGGTGAGCGCCACGGCCGCAACCACCCGCACGCCGCCGTTGGCCGCGTGCGCATGGTAGGAAACTTTGGCCTCATCAATGTTGAAGGGCAGAGATTTTTTCAGGCGGAAGCGCACGACCCCTTCCGCTTCCTCGCGGTTCGTGGGCAGTGTATCGAAGTCAAGCCAGGCCACGCGCGAAGAAGCGTCGGGCAAAATCGCGATCACGTCGCGGGAGCGCCCGCCGACGCTTTCCAGCGAAGCTTGCAGCGCGCGCGAGAGCGCGTCCCGCTGCTTCAGGTTCGCCTCCATCATGTCCGGCACCACCACGCCGGGCGAAAGTTCTTGCGAGGCGCAGGCCTCGACCGTAGGCGCGGATTCGGAGACACGCCCGACAAGCACGCGGTCAGCGGCGATTTCGCAGGCGATTCTTGGCTTTGATGACAAACTCAAATTCGGTTTTCAACTTTCTCAGCAGCGTTGGACGGCTGCAATCGCCACGCTGCAAGTCTTAAATCTATAAATCGTAATCGGCAAATCGTAATCCGCGAATCTGCAATGCAATGATAATTTTACAGGCCCGCAACCCGGCGCAAAAGCGATCTCACGAGTCTATAAGAAGGCAGTGCGGATTTTCCCCCGCGCCTAGCGCATGGCCTCAATGAACGTGACTTTGTTGATTTCCTTCAGAGTGGTCAATCCCGTCCTGACCTTGTCGAGCGCGGATTCGCGCAGAAAGCGCATTCCTTCCTCTCGCGCCGCGCGCCGGATTTCCGAAGTCGGTTTTTTGGCCAGAATCATTTCGCGGATGCGGTCACTCAGGTCTAGCAATTCATGGATGGCCGTCCGCCCACGGAACCCCGTGCCCGCGCATTCGATGCAACCCTGCCCCTCGTAAAAGGGGACCTGCGACCACTGCTGCGGGTCGAGGCCGCTGGCCACCAATACTTCAGGAGCGTAATGCACCGCGGTGCGGCAGTTCTCGCAAATCAAACGGACCAGGCGTTGCGCCAGGATGCAATTCAGCGCGGAAACAAAGTTGTAAGGCTCCACTCCCATGTTAAGGAAGCGTCCAATCACGTCCACAACGTTGTTGGCGTGCACGGTGGTAAATACCAAGTGGCCGGTAAGCGCCGATTGAATGGCGATCTGCGCGGTTTCCGCGTCGCGGATTTCGCCGACCATGATTTTGTCCGGATCGTGGCGCAGAATGGAGCGCAGACCGCGGGCAAAAGTCAGGCCTTTCTTTTCGTTCACCGGAATCTGCGTGATGCCGCGAATCTGATACTCGACCGGATCTTCAATGGTGATGATCTTGTCTTCTTCGGTCTTGATTTCGTTCACCGCGGCATAGAGCGTGGTGGTCTTGCCGCTGCCAGTCGGCCCGGTGACCAGCACCATCCCGTAGGGTTCTTTGATATAGCGCCGGAAGCGTTGCAGGTCGTCCTCGTCAAAGCCCACTACGTCGAGAACCAGCTTGTGAAACTTTTCGCTCATCGATTCTTTGTCGAGAACGCGAAGCACGGCGTCCTCGCCGTGGATGGAGGGCATGATGGAGACGCGAAAATCAATGGGCCGCTCCGGCGTTCCGTACTTCACACGGAAGCGTCCATCCTGCGGCACGCGCCGCTCGGAAATGTCCAACTCGCTCATCACTTTTATGCGCGAGATGATGGTGGAATGGTGGTCTTTGGCGATTGGCGGCATGGCTTGGGTCAACACGCCGTCAATGCGGAACTTGATGCTCACCGAATCGTCGCGCGTTTCAATGTGAATATCGGAGGCGCGTCGTTGCAGCGCAGTAAAAATGGTAGTGTCCACCAGCCGGATGATGGGGCTGATATCGCCTTGCGAGGTCAGCTTGTCAATGGAAATACTTTCATCTGTGTTGCCGTCCTCGTCATGGAGCACATCCAGCGTGAAGCCTTCGCTGGCGTCTTCGAGCACGCGTTTGGACTGCTCGGTCTTTTTCAGGATTTCGCTGATCTGCGCCAGCGTGGCGACCTTGGTGAGGATGCGCTTGCCCAGCAGGATGCCGATTTCGTCAATCATCATCAGCTGGCTGGGGTCGGCGATGGCGATGGCCAGGCGTCCGTCCCTGGTCTCTTCCAGGGGAATGAAGTTGTAGCGGAACATCAGGTGCACAGGAATCGTTTTGAACAGATCGTGCTGCAGCTGGAAGTTGTGCAAATCAATGAACTCGCAGCGGTAGCGGCGCGCTATGTCCTGCGCTTTTTCCTGCTCGCTGGGAATCACGGCCGGGGCCGCCGGAAGTGCGCTGGCTCCGTTGATCACTGCCGATTTATTTTCAGTCATACCCGCCATGCGTTTTTCCTATCTTCGTCGTCGCCAACAAGTCTTTGCCAATTAATGGATGTTCGATCCCAGCGTGAATATCGGCAGATACAAAGAAATCAGTACTCCGCCCACAAAAACCGCCATGATGATAAGGATCATAGGCTCAATCAGGGCCATGGCCGCGCCCAGGGCCGTCTGCACGTCTTCTTCGTAAAATTCCGCCACCGAATTCAGCATGGCCGGCAATGCGCCGGTCGATTCCCCCACCTCGATCATCTCTACTGAGAGGTCGGGAAACAACTTCTGTGCTTCCAGGCTCTTGGCCAAAGGCTGGCCTTCCCGCACTTGGATGGTCGACGCCGCGATCCCATTCAAAATACTTCGGCTGCTCACTGAGGCCCCGGCGGTTTCGAGTGAGGGCACCAGCGGCAGGCCGCCAGCCAGCAACGTGGAGAGCATGCGGGAAAAATTCGCCACCTGATATTTCAACCAGATATCGCCGAGCAGCGGCAGGGAAAGTATGGCGCGATCCACCTTGGCCGCTCCTTTGTCCGTGCGTCGCCATTGCCAGAAAACCAGCGCAGCGATCACCAGAACCAAAAGTGCAAGCGGGCCATATTTTTGCGCGTGGTTTCCCATCGCAAGCATGAACAGGGTAATCGCCGGCAGTTGCGCGTGGAGGGAATCGAACAACGTCGCAAACTGCGGGACCACATAGGTGATAAGGAAAATAATCATGCAGATCACCACCGACACCAGCAATGCCGGATACACCAGCGAAACCGCCAGCTTTTTCTTGAATGTCAGCGCCAGCCGTTGAAAGGCGATATAGCGCGACAGAACCTCTTCCATGTTGCCGCTCTTTTCGCCCGCGAGCAGCGTAGTCGTATAAATCTTAGGGAAAATTCTCTGCGCGGTAAAAGCGTCAGAGAGCATCTCTCCGCCCTTGATCCGCTCCCGGACGTTTTCCAGCACGCCGCGCATTTTGGCGTCTTTTTGCCGCTTGATAAGCAGATCCAGCGAGTGCAGGACCGGCAGTCCTGCTTTGATAAGAGTCAAAAATTGCTGATTAAAAATTACAAATTGACTTTGCCGGATCGTCCGCTTGGTGGGAAGTTGCAGCCTTCCTCCCGCGATTACGCCGCGCGGCTTTACCGAATAGACAAGATAGCCTTGCTGGGAAAATCGCTCGCGTACTTCGCTTTCGGAATATCCGTGCTCCACCTGCTGCTGCAGGTGACCGCGCTCATCCGCGATTTTGACTACAAACTCCGCCATGGGTCGAAAATGAACCTTGTTCCAGATCTAAAATCTTGCTTGCATTGCGCACTCGCGCGGCGTTTTCCACCCGAGTCTAGCATTGAAAATACGAGCTTTTAATTAAATCCCGATTCAGAGTGTTTACTCCGGAATTCTGCAAATTGCCGCCCAGAAATCAGTATAACTCCAACATCATCAACTAATTACAGTATAAAGGACGTGCCCTTCCGTGTTACTCCGCGAGTTCCTGCTCCGTCACTTCCACTCCCGCAGGCGGCGTGAAGCGGAAGTTCTTGTCCTCAATTTCGAGGTTTTCTTTCTGGTCCTGAAATCTGTATTCCGTGGTGCTGCCGTCCTCCTGACTCAATACGATGCGGGCGATTTCGTGATCGGGTGTAACCTCCAGCAATATATCGTTCACCTGGCCCGCCAGACCCTTGGGAACACCGCGTAGAACTACGTCTGCGGGGTTCATGGGCGTTTTGTCCACGGCCAGAGACAATCCTTGTAATTCCTTTTCCAGCTTTGTTTTACCGAGAAGCAGCCCCAGAGGCGAGCGCAAATCGTCCAGGTTTTTTACTGGCGTATGTCGCGCCTGCCGGTCGCTGGGAACGTAAAACCAAGCGGTCTTGCCGTCGCTTAAAAACAGCTTCTCCTTGGGAGAACGGTATTCCCAGCGCATCTTGCCTGGTTTTTTCAACCATAACGTGCCTGATTCGGTACGTTCCACCCCGACACCTTCATACAGTTCAGTGAATTGGGCTTGCAGCGTAGTGAGATGGTCGTAATGCGCGTCCACGGCCTGTGCGATCTCATGTACCTTCGGGGTTGATTCAGCCCATGCGCGAATGTTCGTCCAACCGATACCGCCCGCGACAAGAGCTATCAGCAAGATTGAGGAGCCCAGAATTGGGAAGCTCCACTTGCCGCCGGACAATTTCATTTTTCGCATCATGAATTTCAACATGAATAGTTCATGATACCGCCTTCCACCGCAGCCATGTCATGCCGAGCAAAGCGAGGGGCCTATGACAGTGGACTACTTGGATGCGGCAACCGGGGAATCATGCTCCTGCACGAAGCGATACATCACAAATTGGGAGGTACCGTTCAATTTTTCGAGCCAGGCCTGGCTGCGCAAATGCGATTCCAGTAATGGATTGTGGTAGACCATAAAACATCTTCTGGGATCTTGTTCAAGCGATACCTTAAGGTTTAACAATGTCCGGACGAGAGCTTCTTCCGGCAGCGGGTTGAACAGATACAGAACCATCGGACGGGAGGGGAAGTCGAATTCTGACGCGTCCGCGCAAATGGATTGAAGGAGGAAACATTTTTGTTTTTCGCTCTTGTACGCGGCGATATTTTCCTGAGCGGCGCGATGTAGGGAAGGCAACAACTCAACTCCCATAATTTCATTGAATGGATAATCGGAGGCCATCAGGAGAGTGCGGCCCTTACCCGATCCCAAGTCAATAAAGACAAATTCCTGCGGATCAATTGCGGCGGCATGAATCAGCGCCTCCAGAATTTCGTGAAATAATGCCGGCTCGGTTGGTTGATAGGGAGAGTGCAGCAGTCCCAGCAGCCGGTCGCGCCATCCCACGGTTGCGCTGGTTGTATTCACGCGATAATCCCAGTCATATTCCGCGTCACCATAACGCTGCCTTCGCCGATTCGGCAAGGAATCCACGGCGAATTCCCATAAGAGGCTTTTCAAGGAAACGAGCGTGTGCAGCAATCCGGTTTGTGACCGCTTCTGTTTCCACCAGACGGATAGATGTGCGCTCAGGCGGCCCACATCATTTGCCTCACGCACCTTTTTTTCGCGCGGCATATCTCCGCCTGCTATTTCTTCCGTCATCGTAGTTCCTTCAAGGCACACCTGTTGCGCATCTATTTTGGTTGTCCACTTTTCTGTTCAGCTTCGGTTCAATTCTGGCTTCAACCACGTCCTGTTTCGATCACCTGAGACAATCGTAATGCATGGAACCTCAGATTCAACTGGCCGCAGGCAAACCAACCTCGTATCATCACCTCGGCATCTAGACAGCAGTTCAATATTACGGCGAGGTATTTTCTCAGCCGGGATCAAGGGGCGTATGAGAATAAGAATGACGAAAAGATCTCTTGGAGTATT
>JANWKU010000099.1 GCA_025451215.1 Terriglobales bacterium | reverse complement strand
CCGGTAAGGTTCCGGATGAACGGAAAGCGCCTCCGGCATGAAGCCGAGTTCTACAAGCGGTTTGACGCCCGCTTCGTGATACGTGTCAAAGATGCGATCAATAATCTTCCAGTCATAAACTGGATTCCCCTTGGCATCTTCGGTATAAACATTCGTCGAACCCCACTTTAAAGAAGCCGACCCGTCCCCGCTGGTGAACAAATTGTGGGTGCGAATGTGCACCGGCGTCGGACTCAGCGCCACCAGCTCATGCAGCAGCTTTTTGCCGTTGGGAGCGTAGGTGTAATTGGGCTCGTCATAGCCAAAGTAGTTCCATGCCGGCTGCCACGCCCCGGTTTCATGATCGGCGTGAACTTCGATATGCACTGCGGGACTCTGCGCTGATGGAATGGGCTCGGAAGGTGTTGTCTGCGCACACAGCGATGTGCAGAAGAGAAAACAGCTGAAAACCACGCCTGCGCAAGCATGCTTCCCCGAAGAGCAACTCATCTTTCGATCTTGATCCCTCGAACCGATTGTTGACTCCCCGCTGACAATAATTCCCAGCGGAAACATAGTAAACGTTTTCCCAAGTCTGCGCACCTACGCATTCTCGCCCCAACGGATTTGCATTTTATTGCGCCGCTTCGGTCACATGCAAAATCTGCCCCGCCGCCACGTGATGCAGGGTTTGCACAATCCCCGAGGGCCAGTGGATCTCCACCGTCTCCGCCTCTCCGTCCAGCCCCAGCCCAAAATGCACCGGCCCATCGCTCGAAGAAGCGTAGCCTACACTCGTTGTCATGTGATTGTATTGGGTGCCGCTCTTGCTCACCACTTTAATTCTGGCCCCGATGCCGTCGCGGTTGCTCTTGGCCCCGCGCAGCGCAATATCGAGCCAGTGTCCGGAATTCTCGCTGCGGTTCATCCAGATTTCCGCGTCCGCTCCCAGCGCTGTCACCACCACATCCACGCGCCCATCACCATCCAGATCGCCAAATGCGCACCCGCGATGCCGCGCCGCCGGCGAGGCCGTCAACCCAGCCTCTTTGGTCAATGCAGCCCACTTGCCGCTCGCCCCTAGATTGCGAAACACAGTGTTGTATTGGTCAATCGGCTGGTTGGGCATGGCAATGGATTCCACATGGCCACGCGACACAAACATGTCTTTCCATCCATCGTTGTCGAAGTCATAAAAACCGGCCCCAAACCCAGCCATGGCGCGGCTCAACTCACGCATCCCGCTCTCGGTGGTTACCTCCTTGAAGCCGTCTTTGCCTTTATCTTCGAAAAGCGGAAACGTTTGCAGGTTGAGAGCTACGAACCCAATATCTGGATATCCGTCGTTATTAATATCGCGGAAATCCAGCCCCATCCCGGATATAAAATTGCCCTCCTCGGTCAGCGCGACTCCCGCCTCAAAAGCTACTTCCTCGAACTTATTCCCCAGATTGTGAAATAGAGAATTGTAGGAAGCATCGTTGGTCACGAACAAATCGGGCTTGCCATCAAGATCGTAGTCCGCCATCCCCACGCCCATTCCCTTGCCCACATGCTGCCGGATGCCCCACTCCTTGGAAACATCGCGGAAGGTGCCGTCGCCATTGTTCAGAAAAAGCTGATTGGGCGTCCCTTTATAGTATTTCGGATTGCAGTAATCGCTGGTCTTGATCGTCCCGCAAAAGGGCTTGTCGGTGTAGGTCCACTGCATGTAATTAACTACGAACAGATCCAGCAAGCCATCGTTGTTCACATCCACCCAGACTGCGGTAATGGCCCATAATGGCCCGTATTCGGGATCAGGACGGTTCAGGCTGGCGTCCAGTCCCGACTTCACCGTTACATCCGTGAAAGTGCCGTCTCCGTTGTTGTGGTAAAGAGTGCTGTGGTGCAGCCCGGCGACAAACAAATCCGGATGGCCGTCGTTGTCGTAATCGCCAACCGCCACGCCCATGTCGTAGCCGGTGCCCGCAAGTCCGGCCGCATCGGTCACATCCGTAAATACGCCATTTCCATCGTTGCGGAACAGGCGGTTGCGATACTTTGGAGAGTCTTTCTTCAAAGTCGCAATGTTCGCGCCATTGGTAAAAAAAATGTCCGGCCGACCATCTCCGTTGTAATCAAAAACCGCCACGCCGCCCGGCATGGTCTCAGGCGCATTCTTCGCGGCAGTCTCGCTGTTCTCCAGGCGGAAGTTTATTTTCTTCAGCTCAAATCGAATGGGGCTGGGTTTCGGCGCCGCCAGAAGCGCGGGGAAAGAACAAACGATAAACAGTAGAGTGGAGGAAACAAACGGGAAAAGCCTTAAAAACCGCATAGACAAAAAATACAGGCTCGCCAAATCTATCGCAAGAGGCTCGTTTACGGCGTTGCGCGGGCCGTCTCGACCGCCTTCTGTACCGCCAGCAATTCCTTCAACAGACCACGCAGTTTGGTGGACTCCAGCGCGTTCGCGCCATCGGACTTCGCTTCCTTAGGATTGTCGTGGACTTCCATGAATATTCCGTCCACGCCAGCCGCCACCGCCGCGCGTGACAGCACCGGAATAAATTCAGGCTGGCCGCCGCTGACCGCGTGATCTCCATCACCCTGTGCCGCCGAAGGCAATTGCACCGAATGTGTAGCGTCAAAAACCACGGGAGCAAATTTCCGCATGATCGCCAGCGAGCGCATGTCCACTACCAGATTGTTGTATCCAAAACTCGCGCCGCGTTCGGTGACAAAGACCTTTTCATTGCCCGCGGACCTGCACTTTTCAACAATATGTCGCATGTCCGCCGGCGCGACAAATTGTCCCTTCTTAATATTGACGACGCGATCGGTCATCGCTGCTGCCACTACCAGATCTGTCTGGCGGCAAAGAAACGCGGGTATCTGCAGAATGTCCGCCACTTCGGCCACTTTGGCAACGTCCGCGGTCTCATGCACGTCCGTCAGCACCGGCACATGCACTTCGTCTTTCACTTTTTTCAGGATGCGCAAACCTTCTGCGAGCCCCGGCCCACGAAAACTCCGCAGCGAAGTACGGTTCGCTTTGTCGTAAGAAGCCTTAAAAATAAAAGGAACGTTCAGTGCACGAGTAATGCCCTTGATGACTTCGGCCATAAAGAGCGCATGCTTTTCGCTCTCAATCACGCACGGGCCGGCGATCAAAAACAGGTTGCCGGAACCGATGCGGACATTATCAATTTGGAAGGATGTGCTCACTCACGGCTCCAATAAGACAACCACAGAAGCCAGTGAGATCACAGAAATCAGCCTCACTCTGTGCTCCTCCGTGACCTCTGTGGTGAAAACAAAAACTACCGTTTGCCTACGCTCTGTGGCCGGTGAAACATCTCAATCTCCGCGGTTGTTTTGTCCGACCGCCGCTTCAATCCGTTCTCATACGCCGCGCCAACAAACGTCTTGAACAGCGGATGCGGCTCGAGCGGCTTTGACTTAAATTCCGGATGGAACTGGCAGCCAATAAAATGCGGATGGTCCGGCAACTCCACCATCTCGACATAAGTCCCGTCCGGCGTGGACCCTGAAATCCGCAGTCCAGCCGCCGTCAGCATCTCTTCGTACTCTCGGTTAAATTCATAACGATGCCGGTGGCGCTCCGTAATCTCATGCTGCCCATAGATCCGCGCCGCCAAAGTATCCGGCTCAATCTTGCACGGCCACGCGCCCAGCCGCATCGTCCCGCCCAATTCCTCAACTCCGCGCAGTTCACGCAACTTATAAATCACACGATGGTTCGTCGCCGGGTCAAATTCGCTGGAGTTCGCCTCCGCCAGCCCGCATACATTTCGCGCAAACTCAATGCACGCCGTTTGCATCCCCAGACAAATGCCAAAGTATGGAATTTTGTTTTCACGCGCATAACGGATCGCCTGCAACATGCCCTCAATGCCGCGTTTGCCAAAGCCGCCCGGCACAAGGATCCCATCAAATTCGCCTAGCTGCTCCCGGCACGCTTGCTGCCCGGCTTCCAGCCCTTCGGCTTCAATCCAGTTCACCCGCACTTTCAAATTGTGCGCCAGCGCGCCGTGAACCAGCGCTTCCTTCAGCGACTTGTACGAATCTTCATATTCCACATACTTCCCAACAATCCCAATGCTGACCTCCGCCTTCGGGTTATATACGCGATGAACAATGTCCTCCCACTTGGCAAGGTCGCGGTCTTTAGCCTGCACATGCAGATATTTCAGCACCAGCGTATCCACATTCTCATGCGCAAAAACAACCGGCACCTCGTAAATGGAAGAAACATCCTTGGCAGTGATGACCGCCTCTTCCCCAACGTTGCAGAACAAAGCAATTTTCGACTTGATGTCTTTCGCCAGGAATCGGTCCGTGCGGCAAAGCAAAATGTCCGGCTGAATTCCAATGCTAAGCAATTCCTTCACTGAGTGCTGCGTGGGCTTGGTCTTCAACTCCTGCGCCGCAGCAATAAACGGCACCAGCGTCACATGCATAAAGAGCGTGTTTTCCCGCCCCAACTCCTGCCGCATCTGCCGGATCGCTTCCATGAACGGCAGCGACTCGATGTCGCCGACCGTGCCTCCAATTTCAATGATGGCGACATCCACTTCCTGCGCCACCTTCTTCATAGCGGCCTTAATTTCATTGGTGACGTGCGGGATCACCTGCACGGTTTTTCCCAGATAATCCCCGCGCCGCTCTTTGGCTATGATCTGCTCGTAGATGCGTCCGGTTGTCCAGTTATTGTCACGAGAAAGTTTGGCGTGCGTGTAGCGCTCGTAGTGTCCTAGATCAAGGTCGGTTTCAGCGCCGTCATCGGTAACAAAAACTTCTCCATGCTGAAACGGAGACATAGTGCCAGGGTCCACATTCAGGTAAGGGTCAAACTTCATCAGGTTGACCTTCAGGCCGCGGCTTTCCAGCAGGCAGCCAATCGAAGCCGCCGCCAGTCCCTTACCCAATGAAGACACAACACCGCCGGTTACAAAGATGTACTTTGCCGACATCGCTTCCTCGTCTTAAGTTGTTTTGGAAATTTGTGCAGGCTGGGATGCACAATCAATTATGGCAGAAAATATTGTGGAACGGAACAAGATTCAGATGCAGGCGGTAGCGCAGTTTGAAATAAACGGTACCGCCAAAAACATGTCATCCCGACGTTGAGCGAAGCGAAAAACGGAGGGACCTTACGACGGCCAGCCCAATTTTCAGCAATTGGCGGGAGTATCGCCCACGAAGGCAGTTTACGATGAAGAACCATTCGCGGAAGTAAGGCTCCGCACTCCATATCGCGCCATTGCCAAATCCACGATTTCCCCGATCAATTGCGTGTACGATCGCCCCGACGCCTTCGCCGCCATCGCAAATTCATGCTTGCTCGAAAGCCAGGGATTAGGATTCGCCTCAATCACATAAACCTCGCCCTTTGCAGTAATCCGCAAATCAATCCGTCCATAATCGCGCAGCTTCACCGCACGATACGCCGCCAAAGCAGTCTCCTTAACCTTCTCCGTCAACTCTT